>DASSFZ010000032.1:0-21921 GCA_035693785.1 Anaerolineae bacterium
GGTGCTACTGCACGCCCACTGTCACGACCAGGAACACCGAACGCGGTGTCTGTGACTATGACCCTTGCGACGAAGAGCCGTGTAAGTGCGAAAGCATGCCCTGAGCGCAGCCGAAGGGATGCCCTGAGTATAGCTTGCCCTGAGCGAAGTCGAAGGGTTCTTAGCGGCTGCGCTCCAGGCTCTTCACCGCGTCCGTGGCATTCGTCGTCGTTGAGCGACTCGGCTCCTTCGTGCTCCCCTTGCGAGGCTAACATTTCGACGCTGCAAGACCTGTCCTGCGACCGAAGGGAGTATCGATTTCTCACGCCGTGATCCAAGTCGTGTGCAAAGGGCGATAGTCGGGCGTTCCGAACCCTTCCCATCGGGTGTGCATGGCGCGATCGATCTCAAGCTCAAAGAGGATCTCGTCCGGACTGGCATGGTGCTTTGCGTCCGAAAGCACTGAAGCAAAGAGCACAGGATCGTTGACCAGACGCGCGGTTCCGCTTAGATAGAACTCATCGGAATCCGGTTTGTCTTGAGGAAATGCTTGGATAGCGTAGCGGCCGTCGCGCTCCAGATCCCATCGCTTCGGGGAGTTCGGCAGGACGAGAATGTAGAGACGAGACTTGGATAAGACCGGGCACACAGGATGCAAACGTGGACCGCCGTCCTTCCGCACTGTGGCGAGAAACGCAAGGCCGACGCCATATTGGAACAGCTGGTCAGGGCCGGCTTGTGCCAGGGCAGGTTCGGTCTCAGCGAACTCGTTCCAAGTAGCCATTGCATGTCCCTCCAGCAAGATGGGCGCCTAACGAATACGGATTCATGCGGCACGGGTTAGCCTGTGCGCGAGGAGAGAACAGGTGAAAGCCGCATAATCCAGAGTTAAACTGAACCGGTCACGCCGGGCCGCTCGCCGATTTGGAATTTGAGGCGGTCCGTCTCAGGAGATGGTAAACGTCCGTGCGGGGAGATTGCGCAAATGGTGAAAGGACTTGCCGCAGAGTAATGCGGGACTCGCTCGGTGAGATCGGAGCCGCGCGAGGAGATACGTCGGTCGCAAGGCAAGCGTCAGCCCTCTTGCTCACCTGGAGGGTGCAAGCCAGCGCTGCTGCGGAGCCGATCAACAACCCCCGGCTTGCACCCCCTGCTATCTTGCTATAGGCCTTCGACCAGGTTGCCTAAAGCCAAGACGACAAAGCCGACCACCACCACCCACAGTGCAATTCCTGAAAGCACCGGAATAGTCACCAGGCTGGCAACTACGCCGACGACGGCGATTACTACGGCAATCCAGAAAGTAATCTGCTTAGGGGCACTGAGCGTCATGGTTTACCTCCGGGAGGAAAGGAGACCTTCTTGGCTCCGTCGCCATTCGGCTCATCATAGAAGGCCTCCACTTGCTCGCCTTGCCCAATCTTCATTGGCAGCACTCGACACAAAGCAAGGCGATTCGGCTCAGATGCTGAAAGCCAGTGGTGTCTCGTCTCGCACACACGGCCTGACTACAAGTATCGGAATTTATTGCGTCCGCGCCGCCCTCTCACATTCTGCCATGCATCCCTGTGGGAGAGATTAGCCAGAGCACACTCCGCTTGAGCGACCTATGAGCGACCTACGCGGAAATTGACATGGGCAGTAGATAGGGAAAACCGTGCGGCGCTTGCCACACACGCCTGACAGTATACGCCCAATTTATCCGCAAGTCAATATGCGCGCTGCTGTTCCTCTCGCCACTCCTTCGCTACCCATCTGCTGGAATCCGGTTACGACACGCTTCGCGGCACCGTGCAGGAACTCCTCGGCCACAAGGCCTGCCCTGAGCCTGTCGAAGGGACGTCAAGACCACGATGACCCTTCGGCTGCTCCTTCGGCTTCGCTCAGGACATGGCTCAGAGCAAGTTTACACCCACGTCGTCAATCGCGGTGGGCTGGCCGCGCGCAGCCCGCTCGATCCATAAAAAACGCCACCTGCCCCGCTGCCACGCGGCTGCAGATGGCGCTTCCACATCAGTCCCCTCAAGTTCCTTGAGTTCCTTGAGTTCAATTCCCTACACGCTCTTAGACATCTGACCGAACACGACGCAGCAGGCCGGCAATCGTCGTGTCTCGTCGCGCGACGAATCCAAAGTAGGCCGCCAGCAGCGCTTCCAGCCCGTGCAGCCACACGTCGTTTCCGTATAGCGGCACCAGGCCGAAGGTCGTGTGCAATGGCGGCGCGAGACCCATGAGGGCGAGTGTGCCCAGGTAGATCGCCAGGCCACGCGCGAAGGTTCGAGCAGCGGCGTAGGAGCGCCACGTCGCGAAGCTCAACACGCCGATCGCCAGGTGAATCAGGTTGTGGAAAAGGTTGACAGGAAACAGGCCGAGCAGGTAGCCGTAGTTCGCCGGCACGGCCAGTTCCGGCGCGTCCGGCCCGGCCGGCGGCGAGAGTGCCGGAATGAACCCCAGCACGCCGATGATCGTGAAAACCACGCCGCACAGCAAAGCAAAGTAGCGCGTCAGCATGACTTCCCCTCACGATGCCCCGCGCATTCCACGCACACGCACGAGCATGCCGATTGAAGCGATGAGCATGACGGCAAACGCGCCGACCCACAGCCACGTGCCGGGTGACGACCAGTCGACCCGCTGCATCGCTGCATCGACGAGGACCAGGCCGAGGATGGAGAACAGGCCGAACGTCGCTTGCGTGATCCCCGCCGTGAAGAACTCGATCCGGGCGGCGACGCGCGCGGCGACCCACGCGCCGGCCGCGCCGCTGGCGAACACCGCGCTGTACATGCGCCCGTGGAAGGCGTCGATCTTCCACGGCCAGAAGCCGGTAAAGGTCTCCGGCGCAATCAACAATGCCATGCTGTACAGCCCCAGCACGATGGACACGCCGAGCAGGTAGGCGCGCCAGGCAGGGGGCGTCGCGATCGGCTCGGCAGGTGGCCAGCGCCGATACAGCCCTATGTGGTACGCCGAGTTGATCGGCAGGATGATGTACAGCACAAACCACACATACGTGCTCCAGCGCTGGAAATCGAGCAGGTCGAAATTGAACACGGATACGAAGAGGACGATAGTGGTAAAGATGAATATCGCGGGCAGCACGCCGCGCGCCGGCGCCCAGCGGCCGGTGATCAGCATCACGGCGACAGGGAGCAAGGCCGTCAAATAGATCGATCCGAGGAAGCGGGTATTGAACGGCGCGGGCGTCCACGGCCACAGCTCGCGCGCCAGATCGGGCAGGAAAAATAGTCCGAAGCCGGCGCCGAATAGCACGACGACTTCGATGAAGGTCACCGCACGCAGCAGGGATGTGAGGCCGGGATTGCGATCTATTGCGTCCATGTGGCGCTCTCCGTAGTTTGATACCGCCAGTCTAGCATTAGTCGCGGCGGCCGAGAGTGACAACTGCGTTTCTATTGGCCGCGCGCCGGCGACGGTAAGCCTCCATTCCAAAGTATAGCGCGGCGAAGCCCAGCAGTGTCAGCGCGATCAGCGCGGCGTACACCCACGTCAGAGGGTTGGACGGGTCGAAATCGCCCCACGCGCGGGCGATGCCGGCGAGGATCAGCGCAGCCAGCACCGCGCCGGCCAGTACCACGACGCGAGAGGCGCTCCAGCGTCCATCGCGCGCCATGAGCAGGGCGCTGACGCCGGGCAGGGCGAACCATCCGCCAATGACGCGCGCGGTGAGTGGCGTCAACGTCCAGGGCCAGACGCTCATCGCCGCCTCCGGCCACAAGAACAGGAACAGCCCGACGGCCAGCTCAACCAGCCCGGCCAGCGCCAGCACGGCGCGAACCGGCCAGGGTAAGAGAGCGTCGTCCGGCTCGAGCGTCCCCGGGTCGGTGACCCGGTTGCGCAGCCAAAGTATCGGCACCAGAAATGGCGTCACTGCGTACAGTGCCACCCAGATCCAGAACCATACGTGACCGTGATTGAAGCGATCCCAGTGCAGAATGGTCGCCATCGCCATGAACGCGGTGAACACGCCGACCGGGAGGAAGGCCAGGCCCACTTCGTGCCAGCGTCGCCAGATCAGGACGCAGGCGAACAGGAACGCGCCCGCGAAGTAGCCCGCGCCCATCACCAACGGCGTCATGCGGGGCCGGATCGTCCAGGCGAACAGCCGCTCGGTGTCGTCGGGCCACAGGTACAGCGTGAGGAACGCGGCCAGCAGCACGGCCACGACGACGACGGCGACCCGGCGCGTCGATGGGAAGATGCGGTCGTCTCGAACGGTCGCGTTCATGCTGTTCCTTCGACCGTCGCCCGTCGCGTCCGATCGCGCACCAGGAGCACGATGGTGACGACCAGCGTGCCGACGTACGCCGCAAAGTAGAGAAGGCCGCCCGGCCGCGCGGCGAAGTCGAACTGAGCGAGATTCACAATGGCCGCTGCCGTGATAGGCACGATCAGCCCGATACCGGCCCGCCCGACCGCCAGCACCGGCGCTATGCCCCTGGCCCAGAGCAGGGGCAACGCGGCCAGGCTGAGCGCCGCATAGAAAGCGGCGAATGCGCGCACGGTGAACAGCGTGAGCTTCTCCGGGAAGATGCCGCCCTCGGTAGACAGGCCCCCTGGCTGGGCCTGAGTGCCGCCGATGGCGAGCGCGCCGACAAACACCACAAAGAATACGATCAGCCCGCGCGCCGTGCGCGACACGGGTGCGCCCTCGGGGGTAAGCGGCGGCCGCAGGCGAAGCCAGTCGATCACGCCGAGCAGGCCGGCCAGGATAGTGAGCAGCAAAGTGCCGATGTACGGCCAGGCCAGCGGGACATTGAGGATCACTCTGTCGCTAAAAGTGATCAGCACCGTCGTCTCCAGCAGCCCAAACAGCCAGAGATATATCAGAAGCGGGTGCACAATCGACCAGCGCCAGATGCGCGCGCCTTCCCACGCGAAGACAGCATTGCCGAGGCACCAGCCGCCGATGGTCATCGCGACGAACGGCGAGATATTCCACGAAAAGCTCGCCGCCGACCATTCGGGCGCGAGAAAAAGAATCGCACCCAGGATGGCATACAGCGCAGCCAGTGCACGAGTCAGCCAACGCGAGGTGAGCGAGAGCATGGTGAACTCCTTTCACGCTTGATGGCCGAGACTTCGGAAGTCTGAGAGCTGTTCCGGCGCACGCATTTTAACCCAAAAATGGCCTGCCGCCGGTTTCGGCGGCAGGCGAATCTTTCAGACCTGGATCACTCCGCTAAGCGGGCACGCACGCTGCTAACGACCTTCCCGTCGGTCGCGCCCGAGTCGACACCCGATTGGAGACCACAATCACTGAGGAGTGACCTTCAACTGGTCTATTGCGGCGAACTCTTCGGCCAGTTCATCAGGTGTGTAATTGATGTAGGCGATCCCCCGCGCTCGGAGTAGGGCCAAGAGCTCGATGCGGCTCATGTTGAGTAGATGGGCAGCTTTACCCGAAGAGATATGACCCTCGGTAAAGAGAGACAAAACCAGCCACTCAACCAGGCGACGCTGGATCTCGTGTTGGTCAAGGCCGAACTGAAGGAGATCGGTGGGGACACGTATTTCAAAGGCTGTCTCTGTCATAGGCCAATCCTTCTGCCACTGTGGCTAGCATAGTAATCATAGCGCAAAGGACATACTTTGCCAATTCCTCCACCGTTTTCCGTTTTGCCAGGCAGCGGTCATCGCGATTGGACAGCCAGTTGCCCGACTGCCCGCACAAATCCCTATATGGCGGTATGAAAGCGACTGTGCTATCAGTGCGACCCCAGGCGCTGCTGTACCCGCTGGGCCACCGCCCGCTGCTCAGCTTCGGGCAGCGGCAGAAACTCCTTGCTGACAGATCGTCCCGCGCCACTCTCCATCTTTTCGACAACGACTTCGCCACGAATGATCTGGGTATTCAAGGCATCCCCTGGCCGGTGCGGCGCTAAATGAACGTGAAGATGAGGCACGCCGCCGCCAAACACGTAGATGTAAATCAGCTCGGCCTCCGTCTCCTCCCGAAGCACTCGGGTTACTCGCGCCAGGACTTCTCCGAACGTGCGCGCTTCCTCGCCGTCGAGGTCTGTAATATGCGGAATATGCCGCTTGGGTTCAAGATACGCGAACCCGAGGACTTCGGCGTCGAGGCTGACCGTAAGTCGCCAGAGGGCATCTTCCCACACCTGGATACGGAGAAGCTCCGCATCGCCAGAAGCGCCGCGACAGATAACACACTCCGGTTGAGTTTCGACGTTAGACGTAGTCCTGTCTCCTAGAGAGATTGGGTTGCCTGGAGTGAAAGAAGTCTGACTGGCTTCTTTGCGAAAATGTAAGCCCGATGGCTCGCGTATTCCACGTCTGCGTAAGGGGGTCTCGTAATCACTTCTTCGATCTCGAATCCCGCCGACGCCAGGTAACCCGCCATCTCTTCCGGCTGGAAGAGGAGGAAATCGAGCGACACCGGATGCCCCCACCACTCTTCCCGGTGGACGATCTCCTCGCCGATGTGGAAGGCCAGCAACAGCAGCCCTCCCCCTCGAAGAGCGCGCCTCATTTCGCTCAGGGCGGATATCACCTCTTCACGCGGGATGTGAATGATGGAATAAAAGGCGGCGATGCCTCCCCAGGTCTCGTCTTTGGCATCCAGCGCCAGCATGTCGCCCTGCCGAAACTCAATGCCGGGATTCAGCCGCCGCGCCTGCTCGACCATGCCCGGCGACAGGTCGATCCCGAAGACGTCGACGCCACGCTCGCTCAGATACCGCGCGACGTGCCCCGGCCCGCAGCCCAGATCGCATGCCGGCCCCAGGCCGTGAACGCCGGCGGCGAACCGATCCAGCAACTGGCGATCGAGCGGCTTGTGATCCAGCTCGTGATAGATGCGCTGCACGTACTCTGCCGCGACGCGATCGTAACTGGTTTGCAGGTCGGCTATCTGTTGTCGATCCACTCTTATTTTCCTACTGCCAAGGGAACTGAAATGCTGCGCCGGGCATCTGAATTTGCCCTATCTGGCGCTGGAGTCAGGCTTTAGCCGGTTTTGACCACCAGATGTTACCGCCTAAAGGCTCGACTCCAAAATTCGCCAGACCACGGTTCGGGAATAGCACGGCTACGCGATCTCAGTCTATGACAGCCCGTCTCCCCAGTCAAGTGTTAGGGTCACTCCCCCAACGCCGCGCACAGCGAATCTGAACTGTGATATGATTATAAGGTCGTTTAGCCGGGCAGGCATCGCATGAGACGATCCCCGCTGACTTATAGCCTCACGCTGGCGCTCGTCGCGGCGCTGCTGATGATCAGCCTGATTCACCTGGTCGCGCTGGACACACGCGCGCTGGGCACGCGCGCGCCTCATGCGCACGGCGCGGCGAGCCATGCACCGGCGCCTGATCTGGGCGACGGGTGTTGCCTGTTCGTGTGCACGTCGCTCATCATGGGCCTGCTGATCGCGACTCCGGCGCTCTTCCGCCTCCGGGGCGGCATGGCGTCGGCCGAGCCGACGACGCTGGCCACCATTCTCCTGCCACTGGAACCCCCTCCCCGACTCGCGCCTGCGTCTCATCGTATTCGCGTCGCGTGAGTCTCAGTCGATCCGGGTCAGTTCGGCCTGGATCGCCAAATCCAGGCCGGAAGCGGGGATTTGGCAATCTCCTTCGAGCAATCCTGGACATACCGCGTCTACAGCCGTCCGAGCCAATCAAACGGAGTAGAGGGAGGAATTCATGTCTTCAATCGCGCTCAGAGCGCGTGTCGTTCTGCTTGTTTCGCTCGCCCTGGCGCTGGCGGCCTGCGGCGGGACTGCGCCCGCCACAAGCGACACCATGTCGGAGGAGCCGCAAGAAGTCACCATGACTATGCAAGAGTTCAAGTTTGACCCCACCGAAATTTCAGCCAGGGTCGGCCGGCCGGTCAAAGTGACGCTGGTGAACAAGGGCACGCTGCTCCACGACTTCAGCAGCATGGACGCGAAAGTCGAAGTCGTGTCTATGCAGGAAGGGGCAGCACATGACATGGGCGGTATGGAAAGTCAAATGACGATGCACATGGCCGTCGACGCCAGCACGACCGAGACGCTGGAGTTCAAACCGACCGAAGCAGGAACGTACGAGTTCTACTGTTCGGTCGAAGGACACAAGGAAGCCGGCATGGTCGGGCAGTTGATCGTCACACCCTAGGCACAGGGCACCCTTGCGAAGGCTTTGCAGCCTTCGCAAGGGTCCAGGGTCCAAAGGAGGTCGAATGAAAGAGTCAACCATTCAAGTCGATGGATTGTTGACCGCCTTATGCGCCCGCAATGTCGAGAAGGCGCTCATGAAGATGCCGGGCGTGCATCACGTCTCGGCGAATTACCTTAACAGCACGGCGACCGTGCACTACGACGAGTCGCAGGTATCGCTCGCGCAGCTCCAGGCGGCGGTGTCCGATTGCGGCTACGTGTGCGCGGGCGAGGCGCTGCCAGAGCACATGCAGCATGCAGGGCACGCCGAACACGCGGCAGCCATGCCGATGGACGCTGGCGCGCATGCCGCGCATGCAGGACATGCCATGCCTGCTGCCCCGCCTGCGGCGCATGCCGGTCACGTCGCAGCCGGAGTGATGGAAGACCACGCGGCGCACGGCGGCCGGCCGGGCATGACCGCCGGCGAGATGGAACGCGACATGCGCAATCGCTTCTTCGTGTCGCTCGTCCTGACCGTGCCGGTCTTCCTCTTCTCCCACCTGGCGACGCAGATCCTCGGCCTGCACATCCCCCTGCCCTTCGGCATCGGCGACAAGGTGTTTGGGTTCATCCTCACGACGCCGGTCGTGCTGTACGGCGCGTGGCCGTTCTACGTCGGCGCGCGCAACGGCCTGCGCCAGGGTGCGCTGAACATGAGCGTCCTGGTCTCGTTGAGCGTGCTGACCGGCTACCTCTTCTCCGTCGCGGCGACGTTCCTGTTCGACGGCGAGGTGTTCTACGAAGCGGCGGCGATGCTCGTGACGTTCGTGCTGTTCGGGCACTGGATGGAGATGCGCTCGCGGCGCGGCACCAGCCAGGCCATCCAGAAACTGCTGCAGCTCGCGCCGCCGAAAGCGACTGTCGTGCGCGGCGGCAAAGAGATCGAGCTGCCGACCGAGCAGATCGTCGTCGGCGACGTCGTCATCGTGAAGCCGGGCGACAAGATCGCGGTCGACGGCGTGCTGATCGACGGCGAGTCGAGCGTCGACGAGTCGATGATCACGGGCGAGAGCCTGCCGGCCAAGAAGAAGGCCGGCGACCCGGTCATCGGCGCGACGATCAACAAGACCGGATCGTTCAAGTTCCGCGCGACGCGGATCGGCGCGGACACCGCGCTGGCGCAGATCGTCAAGATGGTGCAGGCGGCGCAGAACTCGAAGGCCCCGGCGCAGCGGCTGGCCGATCGCGCCGCGCACTACCTGGTGTTGTTCGCCGTGTTCGCCGGGCTGGGCACGTTCCTGCTCTGGTACTTCGTCCTCGCGCCGCAGTTCATGCCCGCCGATGCGGATCGGCTGGTGTTCTCGTTGACGTTCGCGATCACCGTCGTCGTGATCACCTGTCCCGATGCGCTGGGGCTGGCGACCCCGACGGCGATCAGCGTCGGCACGGGACTGGGCGCGCAGCACGGCATCTTGTTCAAGGACGCGACGGCGCTCGAAGGCGCGGCCAAGATCGACGCGGTGATCTTCGATAAGACGGGCACGCTGACCAAGGGCGAGCCCGAGGTAGTAGATATAGTGATCAGTGATCAGTTATCAGTGAGCAGTGATCAGTCGTCAGTGACCACTGATCACGGGTCACTGACGACTGATCACTTGCTGCAACTGGCTGCATCGGCGGAGAAGGGCAGCGAGCATCCGCTGGCGCAGGCGGTCGTCAAAGCGGCGGAGGTGAGGAAGTTGCCGCTGAGCGACGCCCATCACTTCGAGGCGGTACCGGGCCACGGCCTGCGGGCGCACGTCGACGGCAAGACCGTCCTGATCGGCAACCGCAAGCTGCTCGACGACAACGGTATCCCGCTCGACGGCCTGCGGGACAAGGCGAGCGACATGGCGAGCGGCGGGCGGACGGTGATCCACGTCGCGATCGACGGGAAGGCGGCTGGCCTGATCGCCGTCGCCGATGCGCCGCGCGAAACGTCCGCCGAGGTCGTGCGCCAACTGCGCGAATTGGGCATCGAGCCGGTGATGCTCACCGGCGACAACCGCGCGACCGCCGAGCGCATCGCGCGCGACCTGGGCATCCAGGCCGTCATCGCCGAAGTGCTGCCCGACCAGAAGGCAGACAAGGTGAAGGAGTTGCAGGCGCACGGCAAGAACGTGGCGATGGTCGGCGACGGCATCAACGACGCGCCCGCGCTGGCGCAGGCGGACGTCGGCATCGCCATCGGCGCAGGCGCCGACGTCGCGGTCGAGACGGCCGACGTGGTGCTGATGCGCTCCGACCCGCTCGACGTGGCGCGGGCCGTACGCCTGGGCCGGGCGACGGTGCGCAAGATGAAGCAGAACCTGGGGTGGGCCGTCGGCTACAACGGCGTCGCGATCCCCATCGCCGCCGGGCTGCTGTATCCGCCGTTCGGCATCTACCTGCAGCCGGCGATCGGCGCGCTGTCGATGTCGGGATCGTCGGTGCTCGTCGCGGTCAACGCGGTCTTGCTGAGGAACGCGCGGATCGACCGCTGACCGTTATGAGAGCTCTCACCGCTGAGAGCGCGGAGCGCGCAGAGTCTTTCGAGGAGGATAGATTATCGATCAAGATCGTCCACGAGTGAGAATCTCTATCGCATACGGGTAGCACGACAGATCAAAGACCAGGGAGGATTGAGCCATGAAGAAGTCGCTGTTCGTCGTTCTTACACTGATGGCGGTGAGTCTGATGGTCGCCGCGCCGGCATTGGCGAAGCGACCGTCAGGCGACGAGTGCGCCCACGACGTGGCGACAGTGGCGGCGCTGCGCGAGTGCGTCGAGCACGCGATTCACCACGGGCACATCGACGACCCGGAAGTCGCGAAGAGTCTGCTGGCTCTACTCGACGCCGCTCAGGATGCAGTCGATCGTGGGCAGGAGGATGTGGCCGTTGACATTCTCCGGGCCTTCATTCAGGAAGTCAAGGCGCAGGCAGGCAAACATATCGCGGAGCCGCACGCGAGCCACCTGATCGAACACGCGCAGATAGTGATCAGGGCGCTGAGCGAGTAGCCCTACATCACTGTACAAGAGACCTGGCAGGTCTTATCTGCCGGCGTCTGCCGCAGGTTGGATCATGAAGACCTGCCAGGTCTATAGTGTCATGCGGGGCTGGTGGTGCTCTCGATCGGGGATGTTCGGATCAGAAACAGCGACAGCAGGCCCAGCAGCCCACAGACGACGAAGCCGGCGGTCAGGCCAAACGCCTCAGACAGCACGCCGATCAACAGCGGCCCGAGCATGTCGCCAAGCTCTTTGAACGACCCGGCGACGCCCATCGTCGCGCCGAGCTGCCCGGCCTGCGCCAGGTTGCTGACCAGCGCGTCGGTGTTGGTCCATACCGTGCCGATGCCCACGCCGGCCAGGATCGAGACCAGAATCAGAGGCACATCGCTGACGAAGGGGACCAGGATGATGCCGGCGCCGGACAGCAGCAGGCCGAGCCGGATCGTCGGCGCGGCGCCAAGCCGATCAGCCAGCACGCCGGCGATGGGCTGGATCAGGAGATAACTCGCGGTCGCGACCGTGAGCATGGCGCCCGTCGTCAGCGGATCGTAACCCAACGCGTAGACACGCACCGGCAGGAAGCCAAACAGGATGCCGACGAAGAACATGTTCACGACGATCACGGCGTACCAGGGCCACAGGCTCGGGCGGCGCACGACCGACAGGACGCCGCTCAGGCTGAGCGCATCGTCGTCGTCGAAGATAGCGCCGGGGCGCGCTTCCGGCTCGGGCAGCAGCAGCGACAACGCAAACGCGACGGCGCCGACGGCAGCCGCCGCCAGAAAGACGGCGGCGAAGTCAGACTGCAGAACGATCGCGCCGCCCACGATCGGGCTAATTACGTAGCCGGCGCCCTTGATCGCGTTGTAAATGCCATACGCGCGTCCGCGCCGCTCGAGGACGTACGCGCCGACGAGCGCGAGCGATACCGCCGACAGCGCCGCCGCGCCAACGCCCTGCACGAAGCGAACGAGCAGCAACAGGCGTGGATCGACCCAGGGATAGGCGAGCGACGCCAGCGTGAACAGCGCGATGCCGGCGAGCATCGTCTGCTTCATGTCGCGCCGGTCGGCGAGCGCGCCGAAGGTGGGCTTGGCGACGATCTCGGCAAAGTCATACGCGGCGATGAGCACGCCGATCATGGCGACGCCGGCGCCGACCTGCTCGGCGTAAACGGGCAAGTTGACGGCGACAACGTGCGCGCCGAACGACGTCACGAAGCCGACGAAGCCGAGAATGACGACCAGCCAGGTTCTGTTGAGCACGGGCATAAGTAATGAAGATAGTTTACCAGTAATCGGCAACTCCGTGAGACGTTATTCTTTGTCGGGCTGTGGCCCATCACCCTAATTGGATGACGAATATCACTATAAATATGGCTCATACGTGGGTATCATTTTCACGAATGAAAGCCCAAGAGGGGAAACGGATGTTCTATCAACGCCGATTCTTTTTGCTGTTGGTGACTGGCCTGCTGGCGCTCGGCGGCCTGGCCACCGGATGCGACGCCTCTGCATCCGGCGACACTGCCGCACATCCCTTTCAGATGGCCGACCTGGCCCCGATGCCGGTGGAAGTGCAGACCGCGCCGGTCGCGGTGCAGCAGGCCTACCAGTTCGCCGTCGCGAATCCCGACGTGCTCAAGCAAATCCCCTGCTATTGTGGCTGCGGCGACATGGGCCACACCTCGAATTATGCCTGCTACGTGGCAGGAACGAACGCCGGCGGCACGCTGAAGTACGATCCGCACGCGCTCGGCTGCTCGATCTGCGTGGACATCACGCAGGACACCATGCGCCTGCTCAGGCAGGGCAAGAGCGTCTCCGAAATCCGCGCCATCGTCGACGAGACCTACTCGCGGTACGGCCCTTCAAACATGCCGTAGTTCGGAGTCGTGAGCGGGGGAACCATGACTCGAACGAAGGTGTCGCGCCGCTGGCGCTGGCCAATCGTCATTCTCGCCGGCCTGGCCATCCTGCTGGTTCCCATTCCGGCGCTCTCCGCTGCGCCGGGCGAACGATACTTCCGCGTCGAGGCGAGCAGTTTTGAATACACGCCCGCCGAGATCGCGGTCAATCCCGGCGACCGTGTGACGATCGAGCTTGCCTCGACGGACGTCGTCCACGGCCTGTACCTGGATGGCTACGATCTGAACACCACCGCCGATCCCGGCCAACCGGCGCGACTGACGTTCACCGCCGACAAGGCCGGCGCGTTTCGATTCCGCTGCTCGGTGACGTGCGGCGCGCTCCACCCGTTCATGATCGGCAAGCTCACCGTCGGCGAGAACGACCTGCTGTGGCGCGCGATCGGGCTGGCGGTTCTGGCTACCTTCGCCGGCGTATGGCTGTTTCGCAAATAGGACAATTCGAGTTTAGGAGCAGTTTTCACCACGAAGACACCAGGACACGAAGAGGTGTGAAGATTCGTCTTCACGACGGGCAAATATTCCAAAGCCTTGGTCCCTTCGTGTCTTGGTGGTGAGAAAAGCCTTACGTAACCGGCCATCATGGTACAGTACCCACGATTCGATCTGGCTGAACTTCCTCTGGTGAAGCCGGCCCTGCGCAGCCGCTGGCCGCAGTTCCTGGTGCGCGTGATCGCGCTCGCAGGATTCGTCTTCGCCATTGTCGCCGGGCTGGCCGGCACGCCGGTCGGCAGCCGCAACTTTGGCATCGTGTTCGTGTGGATCGCGTGGTGGGCGGTGCTGATGCTGATCGCCGTGCCGCTCTTCGGGCGCGGCTGGTGCAGCATTTGCCCGATCCCGCTGCCCGGCGAGTGGCTGCAAAATGGCGCGGTGCTGGGTCCGCAGGGCCGGGGGTTCTCGCTCGGCAGGCGCTGGCCCCGGCGCTTGCGCAGCATGTGGATTCAAAACGGCGCGTTCGTCGCCGTCGCGCTCTTCAGCCTCGTCGTGCTCACACAGCCCGGCGTGACGGCGCTCGTGCTCGCGCTGTTCCTCGTCCTCGCCATCGTCACCAGCCTGATCTTCGAGCGGCGCGCGTTCTGCCGCTATCTGTGCCCCGTGGGCGGCTTCATCGGCCTGTACTCGCAGCTCGCGCCGATCGAAGTGCGCGCCAAGGATGCGGCGCTGTGCGCCTCGCACACCGAGAAGACGTGCTACACCGGCAGCGCCGGCGGCTACGGCTGCCCCTGGCAGGTCTTCCCCGGCGGGCTGGCGAAGAACACTTACTGCGGCGCGTGCGTCGAGTGCCTGCGCACGTGCCCGCACGACAACATCGCCCTCAACCTGCGCCCGTTCGGGGCCGATCTGCTCAAGCCGAGCGGGCGGAAACTCGACGAGGCGTTCAAGGCGTTCATCATGCTCGGCAGCGCCGTCGTGTATTCGGCGGTGATGCTCGGGCAGTGGGGTGAGCTGAAGGCCGCCGCATACTCCATCGGATCGGTCGAGTGGCTCGTCTACGCGGTGAGTTTCCTCGCCGGTGTGCTCGTCGCGCTGCCGGGACTGTTTCTCTTCGCCGTCCATCTCGGCCGGCGGCTTTCCGGCTCGAAAATGAAGTCGAAGAAGGCGTTCACGGCTTTCGCCTACGCGCTCGTGCCGCTCGGCCTCGCGGCGTGGATCGCGTTCAGCATTTCGTTCGTGCTCGCTAACCTCTCGTACGTATGGCCTGCGCTGTCCGACCCGATGGGTGAGGGCTGGAACCTGCTTGGCACGGCGGGAATCGCGTGGGCGCCGTATCTCACGCAGGTTGTGCCTGTCTTGCAGGCTACCGCGCTACTAGGCGGGCTGGCGTGGGCGAGCATGACGGCGCGCCGCATCGCGGGCGAGCAGTTACCCAAACGGCCGGCCACGCTGCAAGCGCTGCCCATTATCGCCTTCTGCCTGCTCGTGACGATCGGGCTGCTAGGGTTGTTGATCGGATGAGCGCCGAACGTATCGCCCGAACTATCGTCATCGTGCTCGCCGTGGGCCTGCCGGTCGCGGCGGTCATCGCCGGCAAGGCCGAATCGGTCGCCGGCCAAACGATCGAATTGCACGGCACGATGTCGGAGACCGGTGGCTGGACGCCGTCCGACATCACGGCGAAGGCCGGCGAGCCGATCCGCCTGCGATTGACCTCCGACGACGTAATACACGGCTTCGCCATCGGCCAGAGCGACCTGCCCGCGCTCGACGTGAAACCCGGCGAGGTGATCGAGACGACGCTGACCTTCGACGAGCCTGGCAAGGTCACGTTTTACTGCACGCGCTGGTGCGGGCCGAATCACTGGCGTATGCGGGGAACGATCGAAGTGATCAGTGATCAGTCTGTCAGTGATCAGTGGGCAGTGGAACAGCCGCTGTACGTGAGGCTCGGCATTGACATCGATGCGCCGCATCCCACGGACGTCCTTCCCGATCGAGCGCCGTCGGCACAGCGCGGCGCGGCGCTCGGGATCGCCATCCCCGTCAATTACCTGACGGCCGAGTTCTACCGCACACACAGCCCGGCCGATGCCTGGAAGGAACTGCGCGACGAGCCGTTCACGCAAGGCTTAACCGAGGGGCAGGTGTGGGATCTCGTCGCAGACGTGTGGCGATCGAATACAACTGCGCAGGCGCTTGAAACGGGGAAGAAACTGTTCGCCCAAAACTGCGCCGCGTGTCACGGCGAAAACGGCGCAGGCGACGGCGTGATGGCCGCATCGTTGACCGGAGAGACGGGCGCTGGCGACATGCAGCGGCACGACACGACGGCGCCCGTCGACTTCACCGACGCCTCGTCGATGCTCGGCGCAAGCCCGGCGCTGCTGCACGGCAAGATCGTGCGCGGCGGCATGGGCACAGGCATGCCATACTGGGGACCGATTTTCACCGAGGATCAACTGTGGTCCGTCATCAGCTATCTGTGGACATTCCAATTTGACCTGGAGGGGAACGGATGAGTCAAAAGAAGAAGAGGAAGCCAGGCGCTTCCAGGCACAAGACTTCTCAATCGAAGGCTCCGCTGCTGATCATCGCCGGCGGCGTGGCGCTCGTCGCTATCGCCGCGCTGCTGATCTTCGGCGGCGGCGCGCCGGCAAGCCCGCCGGCGACCGTCGAAGTGAGCGGCACGCCGGCGGCCATCGAAGTGAGCGGCGCGCCGGCGCTCAAGGTCGACAAGGAGAAGGTCGATCTGGGGACCGTGCGTCTGGGCGAGTGGGTGACCGTCAACTTCGAGCTGGCGAACGCCGGCGACCAGACGCTGCGCTTCACAGAGCAGCCATACGTCACCGTCGTGGAGGGATGCTGACCGCCCACCCCGACCATCGGTTCGATGGTCATCAACCCGGGCGAGCGCACGTGGGTGTCGATGCAGTTCATGATGCACGGCAACATGGGCGGCATGCACGACTTCCGCCTGCACCTGCCGACGAACGATCCGGCGAATCCCCAGAAAGAAGTGGTCGTCCTGTCGAATTGGGTGCAGTGAGCGGGCAGTCACGTGCGACGCACCTGCGAAGTGCGTCGCACGTGAGGTCGGATGCGGAAAGCAGAATGTCTGATTTCTCGAAACGCCTGACGCTCGGCCGTATGCAAAACCCGAGGCGCGAGCGACGGCTGTCGCACGTCGCTTTCCGGCGGCGCTTTCGTTTGCTTCAGAAGCTGGTACCGGCGGCGCTCGTGCTTCTGGTCGTCATCTACGAGATCGGCCCGGCGCGCTGGATCCACCATGTCTTGGGCGAGGATCATCACTTCGTCGCCGAGATCCTGGTGTATGGCACGGTAGGGCCTGCCCTCGCCTTCCTTCTCCTCGATTTCGTCGGCCGCTGGCTGGACGAGCGGGATACGTCCGAGTTTCAGGCGCAGGTGCTGGCTGACGCTCGCGAGAGCGAGCGCATCGGCCGCGAGCTGAGCGACGAGGCGCTGCAGACGCTGTTCGCCGCCAGCGCGCTGCTGGCCTCGCTCAAATCCACGCTGCCCGAGGTTCGGACCGAAACCGCCGGCGCACTGCACGAAACAGAAGAGGCGCTGGATCGCGCCATTCAGAAACTTCGCGATCACCTGCAGACCTGACTCTCGACGGCGTTACAGGCGAGGAGGAGTGTTTATGTTTGTGACAGGCCCTGCTCTCAGACAGCGAATCGCCAAGCTTCGCTGGGTATTGCCGCTTGGCTTCTCCGCGCTGGCGACACTGTACCAACTACTGTGGGCACGCTGGGTACACGACACCTATGGCGACCCGGCGCACTTCGCCATCGAGATCCTTTTTTACAGCACGGCCGGTCCTTTGCTGGCGTTCTGGATGCTGACACTCATCGGCCGCTGGCTCGACGAAAAGGAGCGCGCCGAGAGGCAGGCTCAGGCCAGCGAACAGCGTCTGGCGTCGATCACATCCGCCTCGGCCGATGCCATTCTCAGTCTCGACGACCAGGGGCGCATCGCATCCTGGAATCGTGGCGCCGAACTCATCTTCGGCTATTCGGCGCACGAGATACGGGATCGGCCGTTCACGGATCTGTACCGGGAAGGCGAGACCGCCGAAGTCGAGTTCAGGTGGCTGGTCGAGGCCGTCCGGGAAGCGGGATTCGTGCGCGGGCATGAGACGACCTGTCGCGATGCCACGGGGCGCACGATCGCCGTGGAATTGACGGCGACGCGCCTCCCAGGCGAATCCGGTCGGCGCCCTGCCATGTCGATCATCCTGCGGGACATTACCGATCGCAAACGACGCGAAGAGGAAATTCGCCGGCTCAACGCCAGCCTGAACCGGCAGGTCGCCGAGCGGACACGCGAACTGGCCGAGAAAGTCGAAGAACTCGCCCGCGCGAACGAAGATCTGCAAAAGCTCGACCGCATGCGGTCGGAATTTGTCTCGCTCGTGTCGCATCAACTCCGTGCGCCGCTCACCAACATGCACGGCGCGGTCGAGCACATCGAGGCCAACTGCAGCGTGATGAACGCGACGTGCTCGCGCATGTTGAGTGTCCTGAACCAGCAAGTCCGGCGACTCGATCGCCTGGTGCGAGACGTGTTGAGCGCGGCGCGTATTGAAGCCGGCGACGTCGTGCTGCAGCCCGAACCGATTTCGGTGCTGCCTGTCGTGCGCCAAGTCACGGAACAGATCCGCGCCCGCACGACGCGGCGACCCTTCCGCTTGCCGACGAAGCCCGGCCTGCCGCTCGCCTTTGCCGATCGCGACCGCACGGCAGAGGTGATCGCCAATCTGCTCGACAACGCGGACAAGTATTCGCCGCCGGGGAAAGACGTCGTCATCGACGTGCAGGCCGATGAGATTGAAGTGATCGTCTCGGTGCGTGACTTCGGCTCCGGTCTTCCGCCGTCCGATCTCGATCGCGTTTTTCAGAAGTTTTATCGCACCGACGGCAGCGACGCGCAGGCGGCCTACGGTTACGGGCTTGGGCTGTACATCTGCCGCCAACTGGTGGAAGCGCAGGGCGGGCGCATCTGGGCTGAGAATCATCCCGACGGCGGCGCGATCTTCTCTTTTGCGCTCCCGGTGGCGAGCTGAGGATGGCGCAGCAGACCATCTTGCTGATCGACGACGATACGACGCTGCTCGAACTACTGGCCGGGCACTTGCAGGCTGCAGGCTATCGCCCGCTGACCGCGCTCGACGGCAGGAACGGTCTGCGCTTGGCAGCCGAGGCGCAACCCCATCTGGTGGTGCTGGACGTGATGATACCGGGCACGGATGGGTGGACCGTGTGCCAGCAACTGCGCGAGAAGTCGCGCGTCCCCATTATCATGCTCACGGCCAAAGGCGAAGAGTTCGACAAGCTGCGCGGCTTTCGCCTCGGCGTGGACGACTACGTGACGAAGCCATTCTCGTTCGCGGAACTCGTAGCGCGCGTCGGAGCAGTCCTGGCGCGCGCCAGTCAGGCGCCGATGTCGGCGCACCGTCTGACCAGCGACGATCTGGCAATCGACTTCGACCGGCGGCGAGTCACGGTGGCCGACCGCGCCATCGAACTCACCCCGACCGAATACCGCCTGCTCGAAACGCTCGCCCGCCACGCGAACCGCGCGCTCCCGACTGAGGCCCTGCTGGCCGAAGTGTGGGGGCCGGAATACGCCGGTGAGACCGAACATGTCAAGCATTACATCTGGGCGCTGCGCAAGAAGATCGAAGCCGATCCCGGCGACCCGAAACATATCCTCACCGAACGCGGCTTCGGCTATCGATTCGAGTGACCTCACTCAACCCACACCTCACGTACACCTAATCGACACCTTCGCCTGATACACTGCGCGGCAGGAGGCCCCATGGGCGAGGCTGCCTACCGCGCGTTCGCGCCCGACCTTACCTTCTACCAGCAAACGGTCGCCTGCCAGTTCGCCTGCCCGGTACGCACCGACGGGCGTGCCTACGTCACGGCCATCGCGCGCGGCGAATACGAGCGGGCTTACCTGATCGCGCGGGAGACCAATCCCTTCGCTTCGACCTGCGGCTGGGTGTGCGGCGCGCCGTGCGAGGCCGCCTGCCGGCGCGGCAAGATCGACGCGCCCATCGCGATTCGCGCGCTGAAGCGCTTCGTCAACGATCGCTACGGGGTGTACCTCGGCGAGAGCGGCCGGACCCGGCAGCCTCCGGCCTGGCCGGGCTATGTCGGGCCGACGGATGCCTTCGACCTCGGCAATACGACCTTCCCCACCAGTCGAAGCGGTCTCGCCGCTGCGCGCCGGCGCAGCCCCAAGACCGGCAAGCACGTCGCCGTCGTCGGTGCGGGTCCGGCGGGCCTGTCGTGCGCGCACGACCTGACGCTGCTCGGACACGAGGTGACGATCTTCGATGCAGCCTCCATCACGGGCGGCATGCTTCGCCTGGGCATCCCCGAATATCGCCTGCCGCGTGAACTGATCGACCTCGAAATCCAATCGATCCTCGCGCTCGGCCCGACGCTCCAACTCAATCAGGCGCTCGGGCGCGATTTTACGCTCGCCGATGTGCGCCGCGACTATGATGCGACCTTCATCGCCATCGGCACGTACAAGAGCCGCAAACTCAATGTCGAAGGTGAGGACCTGGACGGCGTGCTGCGCGCCGTCGACTTTCTGATCAACGTCAACCTCGGCGGCTACAACCTCGACCTGGGCCGGCGCGTGCTGGTGATCGGCGGCGGCAACGTGGCGATGGACGTGGCGCGCACCGCCGCACGACTCGGCCATCCGGCACAGTCGGGCGGTGACCTCGAAGTCGCGCTCGACGTGGCGCGCGCCGCCCGCCGCCTCGGCGCGACGCAGGAAGTGCGTTGTTTAGTCGTTGAAGACCGGCACGAGATGCTGGCTGATCCGTTTGAAATTGCCGAGGCCGAAGAAGAGGGCATCCTCATCCACAATCACGCTGCGCCTAAGCGCATCGTCGGCGGCAACAGCCGCGCCGTCGGCGTCGAAACGCTGGACGTGGCCCGCGCCTTCGACGAGCGAGGCCGCTTTAATCCACAACTGATCCCGGACACCGAAAGGGTTTGGGAGTGCGACAGCGTGATCGTCTCGATCGGTCAGACCGGCGCGCTCGACTGGATACGGCCTGCAGACGGGCTGGAGGTCACACCGCGCGGCACGCTGGCGGTGGACCGAGAGACCTTGATGACGACCGCGCCCGGCGTGTTTGCCGGCGGCGACATCGCCTTCGGCCCGCGCCTGATCATCAACGCCGTCGCCGACGGTCAGCGCGCCGCGCGCGGCATCCACGCCTATCTGCAGCACGTCCAGCCGCGCCTCGTGCGCAAAGCCTTCTTCACGCCCATCTCGAAGCGCCAGTATCCGGGGAGCGGCCCGCTGCGCGATTACCTGCGCTGGCCGCGCCGCCAACCACCGTCGCTGCCGGTCGAGCGGCGCATCGGCGTGGCAAAGGTCGAGATCGGGTTCGACGAAGCGGCGGCGCGCGAGCAGGGCGGGCGCTGCCTGATCTGCACGCTCAACCCGATCTTCGACGGCGAGCTGTGCATTCTGTGCAACGGCTGCGTCGACGTGTGCCCGACCGACTGCCTGAAGCTCGTGCCCGCCTCGGCGCTGCAGGGCGACGAGCACGTGGCCGCCGTCATCGCGCACCGATCATCTGAATGGCCGGCGGCTTCGGCCATGCTGCTCGACCCGACGCGCTGCATCCGCTGTGGCCTGTGCGCCGCGCGCTGCCCGACCGAGGCCGTCCAAATGGAATCGTTCCGCTTCACGGAAGAGGTGTTGTTCGAGCCGGCAGACGCATAGGCAAACATGCGATCTGCCTCCTATCTGAGAGGAGGGCAATGAAAAACAAACGCGCACCCACTGTCTCTATCCGCCGTCTTCATGCACCGTGAGGAGATGCCATATGAAAGACCACCTGAGGATCGGAATCGTTGTGACGGGCGCGCTGCTGATGCTGGTCGGCCTGGTCGTGGTGGCCTGCACGCCGGCAGGGCCTACGGCGACCACCGCACCGACCACGCCGGCAGGGCCTGCGGCGACCACCGCGCCAACCACTCCGCCTGAACCGGAGCTTGCAGGCGACGCGGTGCGAGGCGGCCAGCTCTACGACACGTGGTGGGCGGTAGCCCCCATGGAAGAGGAAGAGCACAAAGAAGGGGAGGAACACGAGGCTGCCGGGCCAACTACCGATCAACCCTTGTGGAAGACGCAGACCACCAACACGCGCACCGGTGAAGAGACTTGGCGCTGCAAAGAATGTCACGGCTGGGATTACAGGGGCGTTGACGGCGCGTACGGCAGCGGCTCGCACAAGACCGGCTTTGTCGGCATCTTCAATGCCCAGAGCAAGCCCGCCGCCGAGCTGCTCGCCATTCTCAAGGGCAGCACTAACCCCGACCACGACTTCTCGAAGGACATCGACGAACAGGGACTCATCGAT
>DASSFZ010000033.1:0-4288 GCA_035693785.1 Anaerolineae bacterium
GGCGCTCATCGTTTCTGTTTTGTAGATGCCGGAGCGCTTGCGAAAGTTCCCTTTTGGCATCTAACCTCAGTACTGTTTGGTTAGCGGGCCGGGCTCCCACGCCCGGCGGCATGGGAGCCGCCTCCGCAGCCTTATCCAAACAGTGTTGCGTCTAACCTTGCGAAGGTTCGCGGACCCTCGCAAGGTTGGCGACCGGCTCTAATCTCGTTCTAGCACAACTGGGCTATAATCCATTCTGTCACGCAAGTCCAATCCAACTTCCAATCTCCAGCCTCCAACTTCTAGCCGGAGGAGCACCATGAGCCAAGACACTCCCTCCCAATCTTACGAATTCCGCGCCGAGGTGCGGAAATTGCTGGACATTCTGGTACATTCACTGTATACGGAACGCGAGATTTTCCTTCGCGAATTGATCTCCAACGCTTCGGACGCGCTCAACCGGATACAGTTCGAGATGCTTACCAACCGCGACGTGCTCGATCCCGACCTGGAGCCGGTGATCCAGATCGACTGCGACGAGACGGCGAGGACGCTGACCGTCTCCGATACCGGCAGCGGCATGACACGCGAGGAGTTGATCGAGAACCTGGGCACGCTGGCGCGCTCGGGCGTGGCGGCGTTTCTGAAGCAAGTGGAGTCAGGTGCGCCGATCAAGGCCGACGTCATCGGCCAGTTCGGCGTGGGGTTCTACTCGGTCTTCATGGTCGCCGAAGAGGTCAAAGTCGTCTCGCGCTCGTATCGCCGGGACGCCGAGGCGTGCGCCTGGATCTCGCGCGGGGACGAGACCTTCCGCGTCGAGCCGGCCGAGCGCGCGCAGCGCGGGACGACGGTCGAGATCAAGCTCAAGGAGGACGCGGCCGAGTTCGCTTCGGCGTGGCGGCTGGAGCAGATCGTCAAGAAGCACTCCGATTTCACGTCGTTCCCGATCAAAGTGAAGGACCGGCAGGCCAACCGGCAGACGGCGCTGTGGCGCCAGTCGCCGCGCGAGGTGACGGACGAGCAGTACGACGAGTTTTACCGATCGCTCACGCTCGACCTGGAGAAGCCCCTCGCGCGTGCCCACGTCTCGGCCGACGCTCCGGTGCACATCCAGGCCGTGCTGTACGTGCCGGGCCGGCGCGAGCGCGGAATCCTGAGCCTGCGCAGGGACGACGGCTTGAAGCTGTACTCGCGCAAAGTGCTGATACAGGAATACAACAAGGACTTGCTGCCCCAGTATTTCCGTTTCGTCGTCGGCGTCGTCGATTCAGAGGACATGCCGCTCAACGTCTCGCGCGAATCCGTGCAGAGCAACCGCGTCATCGAGCGGGTGCGTACAGTCCTGACCAACCGCCTGATCGACGAGCTGGAGCGCCTGGCCGCCGAGGAACCGGACAAATATCGAAGCTTTTGGAAGGAGTTCGGGCCGTTTCTCAAGGAAGGCATCTCGCTCGATCCGGCCGCGCGGGCGAAACTCGACAAGCTGCTGCGTTTTCCGTCTTCCAAGGTAGATGGCGACAGGCTCACGTCGCTGGCGCAGTACGTCGAGCGCATGCAGCCGGATCAAAAGGCGATTTACTATCTGCTTGGCGCCGATGTCAAGTCGGCGGCACGCAGCCCGCACCTCGACTACTTCCGCAAGCACGACCTCGAAGTGCTGTACATGGTCGATCCGCTCGACAGTTTCCTGACGACCGTCCTGCGCGATTTCCAGGGCAAGCCGCTGCAGAACGTCGACGATGCGGGGTTGGAACTACCGAAAGACGAGCCGCCGGCTGCGAGTGAGGCGCTGAGTGACGAGGAACTGAAGGAACTCTTGGAACGATTCCGCACGGTGCTGGGCGAGCGCGTCGTCGAAGTGCAGGAAGGCAAGACGCTGAGTGACAGTCCCGGCCGTCTGGTCTCGCCGAAGGATGCGGTCGACCGCGATATGGCGCGGGTGAGGCGGCTGCTGAACCAGGACTACGAGGTGCCCAAGAAGATTATGGAAGTGAATCGCGCGCACCCGCTGACGCGCAACCTGGCGCGCTTAGTGATAGATAGCCCAGACGACCCGATCATCGACGTGACGATCGAGCAGCTTTACGACAGCACGCTCCTGGTGGATGGATTGCATCCGAATCCGGCGGAAATGGTGGGGCGGATCCAGCAGTTGATGGAGGCGGCAACGGATGCGAAACGGATAAGCGGATGAGTGCAATTCACGACGCGGATAGCTGTGCTCGCACCCAGGCTAGCGCGTCCCCTGGCGTGCCGATGTGTAAGCCCGAGCGGGCCGCCACTTCGGGATCGTCTATGAAATGCCGCCGGTTCAGGGTTACCAGATAGTCAGCCCTGGCCTTCATGGCTGCGAGGACGATCGGCACATCTGCCGGGTGTGAGATGATGTGCCGGTGAGCCTGCACCTCTTCGATGGACGGGTCATGCACGATGCGCACACCGACGCGGCGGACGGCCTCTCGGTAGTAGGGCAATGCGCGGGGAGCCTTGCGGGCTATGGCTCGCTCTGTCTCGGCTATCACCTGTTCGGAAATCGTTATAGTGATTGCTCCCGCCTCTGCCAGCAGCAGTAAGGCGCGGGCTGCTCCGCTGGGAGAAACAACGCCGGCGAACAGGGCGCTGCTGTCCAGAAACAGGTTAGCCCTGGACATAGTGTTCTTGATAATACTGCTCTCGTTCTTCGTCCAGGGCTTTCAGCATGTCTTCCAGCTTAACCTGCTCCTCGGCCATTATCTGGCTAACCCGGTCACCCTGACGGGCTACTTGGGAGATGCGAGGCGTCAGCAGGAAAGAGCCATCGCCTAGATCGATCAGGGTTAAGACGTCTCCCTCATCCAGACTGTACTGGCGACGCAGTTCCACTGGTAGTGTGATAACCCCCTTGCGACGAATCTGGACGGTGATTGCGGGCATAGCCTGTCCTCAAAATGGAAGAATTTCCGAATTTCTGCCTTGATAATAGCCTATTGCGCCAGCAAAGTCAAGTATGGTTCCCTTAAGTTCCCTTTGTTCCCATCACCCTTTCATCTCCCACGCGCTTCGTAATTCCCTTCGCATCCAGGTGCTCCATCAGCGCCAGCGCATATTTGCGGCTCGTATCAAACAAATCGCGCGCCTGCGCGACGGTGATCGATCGATTCGCCTGCAAGTGGTCCTCGATCCGGGTCACCGCCGCCCGATACGTCTCCAGCAGCAGCAGCACGTCCTCGCTCAGCTTCACGAGTTGCCCCAGTTCGATCAGCGCCGCGAGCACGTCTGCGCCGACCGCCGCCTCGGACTCCTTGACTGACGGCGCGGCCCACGGCTGCGATGTGAATCGGGCCAGCAGCGCGTCGATCGATTTCTGCTGCGCAGGCGTGAATGCCACGGCGAAATCAGGCAGGCAGAGACTTGTCTGGCTTTCGACCAATGTGCCGTCCGCTGCCGCCTGCGAGACGATGGCGTTGAACACCCTGGCGTCGAGCCTCAAGCGGCTCTTCAATTCCTCACGTGGCATGCCGCCCCGCAAGGGGTGAGCTTTGTGATAGGCGCCCAGCTCGCTCGCCAGACGGGATCGCATCGCGTTCCAGCCTGCGCGCGACGCGACGACGGCGGATGCGCCGCCGATCTTCAGAACGTCTCCTGTCGCTTCTAATTCGGCCAGTGCCTGGCTCGCCGCGTCGGCGGGCAGGTTGGCGCGCTTCAGGAGATCGGTAGTCACGATTGGCCCGCTTGCGTCGAGCGCCTGCAAGAACAGTTCGGTGGGCGAGCCTTGCGCCAGCGTTTCAAGTTTTGCGATCACATCGGGCCGGAAGCGCCGATGGCGGCGGCCGGGCTGCGCGTCTACGACGACTCCGCCACCCAGCGTGATCGAGGGCGAGGGCAGGCGCACGATGAAGCGGTCGCCCTTCACGACTGCGAGCGGCTCCCGCAGCGCGAACTGCACCCATCCGGCGCGCCCGGGCGGCAGACTTTCGTCGCCGATCAGGCGTACGTGAGCGGTGACTTCGGCTGCGCCATGGAAGACTTTGACTTCGTCGTTGTGCTTGAGCGGCCGTTCGGTGGAGAAACCCGGTTTCTCCGATCCTCTCTGCTGCGCTTCGGGCAGACTCGAGAAACCGGGTTTCTGAAGCGGCGTCAGATGCTCGAAGCGCGCGTCGAACAGCAGGGTGGGGCGCAGCCAACCCGGCGTGACGATGACGGCGCCGCGCTTCACGTCGCTCACCTCGACGCCGCTCAGGTTGACCGCGACGCGGCTGCCGGGCACGGCGCGCTCGACTTTCGTCTTGTGCGTCTGCAAGCCGCGAATGCGCGCCGCCAGCCCGCGCGG
>DASSFZ010000034.1:0-9806 GCA_035693785.1 Anaerolineae bacterium
AACAAGGTTGCCTCGATTACCGAAGCTCGGTCAGGCACGGCAGTTCACCACGCGTGTGGGCGGGCGACGGTATACTCATCCGGTGCCCCTAGAAAAATTCTCATCATAATGTGAGGAACGGCGTGTCGATGAGAATGTGCAGCACCCGAAGTTGCATGTCTCACTGGCCAATCATCAGTATAGCGTACTTTCTCAGAAATTCAACACAACTCGTCAGGTCACGGCGAGATCACGGAGCACGACTGTTCCGTCGAGTTCTGCTTTGGCGTTGGCGGCCGATGATGCGGCGCAGGCAGCAACAGCCGTGGACGAAACCAATCCCGGGCACCAGACCATGCCCGGCCCCGCCGTACTGTCGCAGAACCATTCAAATCCGCACCTTGGAGTTTGGCGGAGCTTTACGGGATTGGAAAAGGAACTGGGCAGCACATCGGAGTCAGGCATTGAGTGCCTGACTTGAATCTATCTCGGTTGCAATTTCCCCGTTGCGCCGTATACTTATGCCCGCCAGAAGATTCGGCGAGTGAGCCAAGGATCGCTGTCCTCTCTTCAGACAATCTCTTTCGTCTTCAACCGAGCGACATCAGTTCGGACAGATGCAAGTCGTTGCGCGCGACCGGCGTTGATTGGGTGATTCTGCGACAGGGTTAAGGTAGTGCATGCCCAGCGAGCAAGTCGATGTCCTCATCATCGGTTGCGGTCCGGCCGGCGCATCGACCGCGCTGCACCTGGTGCGCAACGATCCCGCCTGGGCTGGACGGATCGTGATGGTCGATCAAGCGATCCATCCACGCGAGAAGCTGTGCGGCGGCGGCGTGACGCACATCGGCCACAACATTCTGGCGCGGCTGGGACTGCGCTTCGAGCCGCCCCATCTCAAGATACGCGAGGTGTGTCTCGTCTACCGGGGCAGGAGCGTCTCGTTACGTGGTGCGCCCGTCTTACGCATCGTGCGGCGCGACGAGTTTGATCACTGGCTCATTCGTATCGCTGAACGGCTCGGGGTGTGCGTCCGCCAGGGTGACGCGCAGCGTGTCGTGCAGGTCAGGCAGGCAGATAAATATGTTGAAGTCGCCACACCACGCGGTGTTTTTCATGCTCGCATCGTCGTCGCCGCCGATGGCGCACGCAGCTTCGTCCGGCGTGCCTTGAAGTGGGAAGGCGATTCGCACGTTGCGCGCCTGTTGGAAGTGCTCACGTCGGAGACGCGCCAGGCGCCCGAGTTTCGAGAGGGCGTGGCCGAGTTCGACTTCACGCCGATGGGCGACGGGTTACAAGGTTACACCTGGCATTTTCCCAGTATTGCATCAGGGCAGCCGTGCATGAATCGTGGCGTATTCGACAGCCGCGCCCGTCCGGAAAGAGCCAGGGCCGACTTGAAGCAGATCTTGCGCGAGTCACTATCACAACGCGGTCGCGACTTGGGCGAGTACGAGTTGAAAGGTCACCCACTTCGCTGGTGGGATCGCGACGTGCGTTTCGCCAGGCCACGCGTTCTATTGGTGGGTGATGCGGCTGGGACCGATCCGCTGTTGGGCGAAGGCATCTCCTTTGCCCTGGGCTACGGCGAAGTGGCGGCCGCGGCGATTGCGGATGCCTTCCAACGTAGGGATTTCAGCCTGGCCACTTACGCCGACCGGCTGCTCGCGCACCCGTTGTTCAGGCAGCTGGATACGCGCACGCGGCTAGCGCGTCTGTTATATCGCATCGGGTCGCCGCAGCTCATCGGGCTGATCTGGCAGGTTATATGCTGGCGCTTGCGCTTCGCACCGTGGCGCGACCCAGAGTTCACTCTCGACGAGATGCCTGCCTTCTCGTTGATCGAACGTATTGACGCGCGCAACCAGGCTTCCAAAGCTTGACCAAGGAGGTGCAGGATGATCGCGAGACTGTTCACCTACTTGAAGACCATGCGCTTGATCATTTGCCTGTTTGCAGCGATCATGGCGCTGGAAGGCTACTGGCTCGCTGTGCATCGCTTCGAGGTCTTCAGCCTGGCGCCTATCTTTGCGGCGATCGCCGCCGGGTCGGGGCTGGCGTTCGCCAACGTGCTCAACGACATCCTCGATTTGGAAGCGGATCGGATCAACCACCCGCACCGCTCTTTGCCGTCGGGCAAGATCACGCCGACGGAAGCAAGCTTGCTGGCCGGCGCACTGTGCGGACTTAGCCTGCTGTCGAGCTTCCTGGCCGGCGAGCAGGTGTTTCTACTGGCAGTCGGACTGCTGGCACTGTCGGTGATGTACAACGTGTGGGCGAAGAAAATCCCCATCCTCGGCAACTTCATCGTGGCGCTGTCAGGCGCGTTGATCCTCGCGACCGGCGCTTTCATCGTGCCCAGCGGTGACTTTCCAATCTTTCCTCTGCTCGCGACGCTGGCGTTCCTGCTGGCACGCGAGTTTCTCGAAACGGTCAGTGACGCACCGGGCGATCAACTGATGGGACGCAGCAGCGTCGCCACATTGTGGGGCAAAGCGCGCGTCCTGCAGATCTGCTTCGGGCTGGCCCTCGTCTCCGGGGTGCTGCTCGTCATCCCGGCTCTTTGGGCACGCCGTCCACAAGCGCGCCTGCTCTATCTGCTCACCGTCGCATCGATTTCGATTCTACCGGGATTCCTCTTCATCATCGCCATCTGGAAAGATCAGAGCCTGCGGAACATTCACAACGTGATCTACAGGACCCGCATCGTTCTGTTCTCTAGCCTGATTTCGCTTTTGTGGCTGGTGTAGCCAGCTACGCTTTGAGCGCGCTGGCGACGTGCCGCACCCGGTTGGGCAGCAGCGGCACAAGACAGGCGATCAGCAAAACGATCAGCCGCTCCGGCTCCAGATGCAGGGCAAACAGCACGACCAGGGAGCTCAGGGATGCAAATAGATAAGCGCCTACGGCACGCGCCAAGTCCGCTTGCCTCATGTTCGGCGAGAGGATCATCGCCAATATGTGCAAGCAACGCGCGGATAAGAGCAGCAGAGCGATCAACGTCGCGGCCCAGGCAACCGGACTGTAGCCAAATAGGTTTTCGAAGAGCGGCCAGAAAAGCAAGCCCAAGGTGAACACTTGCAGGGTATACGCGTAGAGCCTCAGTCGCGGTGGAATGACCAACTGCTCGGCATTGCGTGGTCGCGCTCCCAGCAAAATGGCAGTCGAGCGCATGCCGCAAGTCAGGTCGTTGGTCAGATCGCGTAAGCTGCCGTGAACGCCGTTAATCAAGATGATGTACATGACTACAAATGCGAAGAGATAGACGGTGAGACTCGTCATGGAACCCGGCCGCAGGCCGGCCCCGAAGAAGACCATGGCCCCCCACGCCACTCCCTGGATCACGTCGGTCACAGGCGGCAGAGCTGTACGTTTCCCCAGCAAGTTATACACGGCCATCAGAACGAACCCCACGCTCAATGCAACATAGGACTCACGCCCGCCTCCCATCCAGGCCGTAACGATCAGCGCCACCGGCACTTGAAGCAAGGCAAAAGCTAGCGCCGACCCTGGACGAATGAGGCCGCGTACCAGGGGTGCATCCCTCCGTAGCGCTTGGGTGCGATCCAGCGGTAGATCGATCACGTCATTCAGCACGTAGCAAAAACTGTGGAAGGCCAGTGCGACGCCGATGATCCCCAACATCTGGCGCGCCGTAAGCGGCTGCCCAGTGGTATCTGCGCTGAGCAAGGGCAGCATCGCGGTGAAGCCAAACGCCGGAAAGCGAATGAACTGTAGCAGGGCATCCAGAACACGGCTGAGCTTGGTCAAGGGTTCACTCACTGCCGAACACTACATCCTGGGGGAGCAATCGTGATGTGGCCCTGACGGATTCAGAGTGTTCGGTCTCGCACTCCGTGCGACCGATGAACCGGGGGCTAAGCTCTGGCGGGCTTGACGGCGGGAGCGATCCGGTTCCAATACGGCCAGCTGAACAAGAGCAGACTGATCGGAACCAGCACGACTGCGAAAGCAACCAATCCCGGCTGTTTGCGATAGAGGTCGCTGGCGAAGAGCTCGGCCAAAAAGTACACCTGAAAGAATAGGGGAATGGCCAGGAGAAAGGGATCGATTGGGTTATCGCGCTTGGCACGTCGCGCGAAGCGCAGAATCACCAGAATGCTGACAGCCAAGATCAGCGCAACCAGTATCCATTCCGATCCGAATATGTTCTTGATGAGCCACTGATAGGCGGCGATCACCCCCGTAAATGCGAGCAACGTCAACGGAATGGCCGCGACGGGCACGATGAAATCGCCCAGGATGCCTTTGCTTCCGGGCGGAATCCTTTGCCAGCCGATCTCCAGCATGAATGTGAAGATCCCGGCGCCGAGAAACCAACCGGAGAAGTTGTTCAAGGGTATGCCGAACAGCAAATGCTCTGGGAGTGTGACGCCAAAGACCGTTTGCTCCGGTCGCAGCAACCAGACCCAGAAACCCACGCCAGGCTCCACGGGGGTAGGCAGTATGATCGGCTGGCACACGACGCTGGCGCTGACGATCGGATCCATCATCAGATCGATGGTCATCGCCAGCAGGCCATTCAACACTGGACGCACAGTCCAGGGCAACTCCAGTCGCTTGGATGTTTGTACTGCCGCATAGATGATCATGGCCTCCATTACGGGAATGGCGAGCGGTACACAAGAACTGCGAACAGCACAACCGATATTCACACCCCACGGCACGGTTATGTCGCGACAGATCATGATCAGGAAACGGTTATAGTAGTATTCATGGATCAGGTTGATTGCGAAGATCTCCGTCGAGTAACTGTACACAATAGCCACTAGAAAGGCGATGGCCAGGTAGCGCGCATGACGCCAGGCGTGTCGCAGGCAGACCAAGGCGAGCACGTAGACGCTGACCTCGAAGACAAGAAAGGACAGGGGTGGCATCTGGTTTAATCTCCTTTCTCGTCTTTGGTGTACGCCGGAGCATGGCCTTGCTCCAGGATCGCCTGGACGCGAGCTCGATCGTAAGCTGTGCCGAGTTCGGTGAAGATTTCAAGCGCGCGGTTCAAGTGTTCCCTGCGCGCGGGATTGTCCACTGTCAGATGCTGCCCGATGGCATCGTGCGCGAGGCCCTGTTGATAAGGCATTGCCAGCCATTCAGCCGCCGCCAGCGCCTTTCGCCAGTTTTGATGCGCTTTGCCAAATTGACCTGCCAGCCAGTCGCAAATGCCCTGTCTCAGCAGAGCGGCGGGTTTGGCAATCGGAAACACGCGAGCATAGCGGTGCAGGGCTTTGCATGCGCGTCGGGCTTTCAACTCCAACTCCTGGGATGTGTACTTTGAGCTTTTCCAGCCGGAACTGGTAGTCTTTTCAGCTTCCCAAAGCGCGAGGGCAGCTTCGGCGAGGTTATCGTAACCGTTGAGCGCAGCATGTGCAGTGGGCGACGATCTCAGCACGAGGGGCTCTAAGATTTCAACGGCCTGCTCGACCCGCGACAGGTCGCCCTGGTACAGGTGTATCTTGGTCAGTATGCCGTACGTGTCCAGCCGCGCAACTCGATCGGCGTTCTCCGCTTCCGGCACCAGCACCAAGGAGGCTTCGGCCAAGCGCAAGGCTTCGTCTGCTTGACCCAGGAGCACCAGGCTGTAGGCGTGTGAGTTGAGGCCCCAGACCTCGAAGGCGGCGTTCTCGACCTGTTGAGCCAATTCACGCGTCTCGGCGGCCAGCGCTGCCATTCGCGCGAATTTTCCCTGGCGGGCGAGCACCAGAAACATTACAGCTGCCCCACCGATTCCGGTAATCCGATCGCCGAGACGCTCGGTAAGCGCCAGCGCCTGTTCGAGACCTTCTTCGGCTTCTCTCCAGCGTCCGACGCCCGCCCGATACAAATTGACTCTGAGCAGCATGAACGCCTGTGTGGGCAGGTGGCCCAGGGCTTGCGCAGTTTCCTGGGCCAGGCGGCTGTAGATCCCTGCCAGGGAGTGCAGGGGGATCACGCCGGCGATGACACACAGGTTGGAATAGGCTTGCGCCACTTCCGGGGAAGGGCCGACAACCTCGGCCAGGTTGAGCGCCTTCATCACGCCATTGACAAGCAGGCCAGTCTCATTTGCAAAGTAGTACAAGCTAACCAATATGGTCAAGGCGCGCGCGGCTTCTAGCCGGACAATGTCGTCCTCGGGCAGTGAGCTTTCGACTGGTTGTGACCCCTTCACGTGAGCGGGCCGCAGACGACGCCAGGCTTGCCGGAGCGCCTGTCCTAGCAGGCTCATCGCCAATCGACCGCGCCTGGCCGGTATCGCGTGTCCCAAAAGCGCCAGACCTTGCTCCAAATGCTGGCGGCTCTTGCTGAACTGGCCCAGGCCCAGGTAGGCTTCTCCCAGCAGACGTTCCCAACGCGCGCGCCTGAGCGGCTTGCAGCTCCGGTCGAGACGGTCGTCCAGGGTCAGGGCGTCACTGAGAAAGCTCACGACTTCCTGATTGGCGTAATTCAGCCGCGCCTGCTCGGCGGCTCTTTCGAGATAATCGATCGCTCTCATGGCGAGATCGCGATCTGTTTGCTGATCGTCCAGGGTGCGCCGCCAGTGATAGGCCAAATACGGGTAAAAAGGCGACAAATCGGCAGCATAAGCACGCTCACACCATTCCGCTACTACACGGTGAAGACTTCGCCGCTGCGAGAAGGTCATCAGGTTATAGGCGACTTCCTGAGTGATGATGTGCTTGAAAATGTAGGTCAGGTCCGGCTCGGAGGTTTCGAGGGGAGTGATGTCCAGGCGTTGCAGGATATTGAGCGCGTCGCGCAGGAGAGGCTTGTCGGACTCGACTGGATGGATGTCGCGCAGAGTCTGATAGGCGAAGATGCGCCCGATGACGCTCGCGACTTTCAGCGCCAACTGCTGTTGGGGCGCCAGGTGATCGATGCGGCTGGTAATCACGCCTTGAATGGTGTCCGGGAAATCCAGCGCGGCGAGATCACGCACGCCTGGCACAAGTCGGCACTCGCCATCGACGATCTGGATCAGTCCCGTGTCGCGCAGCGCGTAAGCCAGTTCTTCGCTGAAGAACGGATGCCCTTCTGCTTTTTGGTGGATTAGGTCGGCAACCGGCTGCGGCAGGCCTCTGACCCCCAAGCGCTGGCAAATGAGTCTGTCTACATCGATCGGCGCCAGGGTTCCCAGCTGGATCACGTCGGCGCCTGCTGTTTGGATCAAATAGGTATACTCGGCGGGTGGCGGTTCAGGCAAGGGGCGGGTGGCAAGCACGAACAGCACAGGCTGGACGTCTCGGCTGATCAGACGAGCCAGAGCCCACGAGGCGGAATCGAGCCAATGACCATCGTCCAATACCAGCAGCAGCGGCGCCGACTGCGCAACTCGATTGAGCAGGCTCACCAGGAGCTGATGGGTGTTGGCCGCGCGCACTTCGCCGGCCATCTGAACCGTCAGTTCGTTCTCAGGCAAGTCCACTGGTAGAACTGCGTTGAGCAATGGGGCCAGGCGCAGGAGGTCGGCGTCGATTTCCTCCAGGCGCGTGAGGACATGCGTCTGCCACATCCCGCGCCCGTCGCCGTCCGAATCGTCGAGCGACGGGTCGAGGTTGAACAGCCGGGTGAAGATCGGTCGCCAGGCATGATAGGGTGTGGATTTTTCGATGGCATCCGCTTCGCCGATCAGGATTCTGACAGCAGATGCCTGCGCCTGTTCGAGCAAGTCGGCCACCAGGCGAGATTTGCCCATGCCCGCCTCGCCTTCGATGATGACGCTGCCGCCCCGTCGATTGAGCAAGCTCTCTAGTTGCGTGGCAAGGGCGGCTCGTTCTTCAGCGCGCCCGACCATAGCGATCAGCGAACGTCGTCTCGGCGTGCGTACCGCCTGTTCACTCCCGCGAACGCCGATTGTGAAGACCTTGAGCGGCTGCGACACGCCCTTCAAGACGAGCAGTTCTTCGAGCGGGCGGATGTCGAAATCGGCCGGTATAGCTTGCGCAATGCGCTGGGTTACCAGGATCTGACCAGGCTGCGCTTTCATCATGAGCCGGGCGGCGAGGTTCGCGTCGTTGCCCAGCACGGCGTATACGCGCTGTGTCGCTGCGCCGTAGTCGCCGACACGCATCTGGCCTCGGCTGAGGCCGATCCGGATATCTTGGATGAAACGGAGTTCGGCAGGTGGCGTGCGCAGTTCCAGCGCGGCACTGGCCGCGCGTACCGCATCATCTTCGTGAGCGATCGGCGCGCCGTAGACGATGTAGAGGTAACTGCCTTTATCGCCCATCGTTAATTGCAGCAGTGTGCCCTCGGAGCGGACGACGACCCCTTGCACCCACCGGATGTAGGCATCCAGCTTCTTGCCGGCATCGTCGTCCCGGTCGTAATCGATTCCACTAAATTTGAGGAACAACGCGGCGGCGGGGCGCAACTCGGCCAGGAATTGGCCCTGCCCACTCTGCAACCGATCGTAGACAGACGCCAGCACCCAGTCGCGAGCGACGTCGCCGCTGACGGCGATACCGACCGGCCAGGGAGCGGGCGGAACGGCGCGTTTGAGATCGTGGATGACTGCAACGCGTTCGCCGGTGCTGTCCAAACGCCAGTCGCGGATCACGACCTGATCAGCGAATGGCTCCAATGTCTTGGCGCTCACGACGACTTCGCCCTGTTGCGCCTGATGCTCGGCCGCGGCCAAGCGATCCAGAATCGCCCCGGCCAACACGTCAAGCAATTGGATAGCGGAGTGGCCGACCACGAAACGGCGCGCCGGCCCAGCGGTCACTGCCACTTTGATGCTGATACGGAACACCTTACCACCCGGCGTCCGCAGGGTTGCCTGCGGCGCGATCGCCCGCTGTGTGAGCAGCGCGCAGGCGGTCGCCCGGCGGCCGTCGTCAGCGTTGAACCAGCAGGTGATAGCGTCGCCGCTGAAGCCTATGACACTTCCGCCATAACGGTGAACTTCGTCGATGATCGTGCCGTAGATGCGATCGAGTTTCCGGGTGAGTTCCTCTGCGCCACGCTGCGGGCCTAGTTCGTGGGCCACGGCTTCCGTGAGCGGGGTGAAGCCTGAGACGTCGGCGAACAGTGCCGCGCCCAACGTGCGATCGGGGAGCGTCTCATCGCGGGCGAGGGCGACCCGGCGATCCATAGGGATGTAAACGTCGAGGCGATCCATTGTGACACCCTGGTTCTCAAGCTGAGATAACGCGGATGGAAGTCTTCAGCGGTGCGCAGCACGTGCGGCGCGGAAAAGTATAGCACAAACGAGGGGAGACAAGGGGCCGCGGTTTAACTTCACGATCCAGATGGATCGAGTATGTTATGACGGCTCTCCGAGTCTTAACGGGAAACCAGTTCGAAGGCGACCAACACATGGCAACGAAACTGCTGGAGGTTGCGAGAGCCGAAGCTGCGCCAGTTGATCAGCTTGATCTTCGGATTAACGCCTTCAGCGAACCCGTTGCTAAATGCAGAAGTTCACGGAGTGGTAGCGGAGGCGCTTCGGTGTCACAACGCATACAAGGTCGTATTCGAACCTGCGACCTGCGGGTCGCAGGTTCGAATCCTGCAGTGTACACAATGGAGCCACCTGGACGTACAAAAAGCACCGCAGATTCATCATCTGCGATGCTTTGGAGTAGCGTGGCTAGGATTCGAACCTAGGACCTCCGGGTTATGAGTCTGAATCCTAGATCACCGATCTTTCAACCACCGGGCCGTGTATTCTCGGCCAGCCCGACGAGCATGGGTATCAATGTACCCGACGAGACATGTTGGCGTCTATATACCGCAAAAAGCGACCGTTGTCAAGACTTCATTTCTGGTGTGTGCACGCAAAGGTTGTCAGGGAAAATGAGCCTGGGGTAGGATAAGGGCTGGCA
>DASSFZ010000035.1:0-3813 GCA_035693785.1 Anaerolineae bacterium
GTCGCCACCGTCTGTCCAGACGGAACGCCGAACCTTTCCCCCAAGGGTACGACCGCTGTATGGGACGACGATCATCTCGTCTTCGCCGACATTCGCTCTCCCGGCTCCGTCTCCAACCTTCGGCACAATCCCGCCGTCGAGATCAACGTCGTCGATCCCCTTCTCCGCAAGGGGTACCGGTTCAAGGGCATCGCCCGTGTCCTTGGCGACGGCGCGCTCTTCGACGAGATCCTCGCGTTCTTTCGGAAGCGCGGTGTATCCAGTCCCATCAAGCACATCGTCGTGATCCAAGTCGAGCGAGCACTGCCCGTCATCTCGCCAGCCTACGATTCCGGTGCCACCGAAGAGGAGGTTCGCGGTCGCTGGCAAGATTACTGGCGCTCGATCGAGCGCGGCGACTCCATGCGGCCCACGGGTGAGTGATTTTTTCCGTGGGCGCCGTCCAACAAGCCGATGAAGCTGCCGGCCGCCTTCGGCGCCGGCAGCTTATCGGCGAGGCGTTAGCCAGCCCACTGTCCGGTATCCAGCCTGGAGCCCTTCGTGTGATGACCTATCCAGCACCTCTCGCGATGCCATGAAGAAACTGCTGACGTGGCTTCCCATAGTCTTGTTCTTCCTGGCGGCAGGCCTGATGTTCGCGGCAGAACGCTTGACACTGCCGGCCCTCGCCTTCGCCGGTCTGATCCTCCTCGGCTTCAGCGCGTTACTCAGCGGCATTGGAGTTATCTTCACCCGGCAAGCCTACTTCCTGCCCAGCGGTACCCAGTCCCTCCGCAGGCGGGCGGAGTCCTATTCAGGTCTGGCCGCACAACTGTGGGGCGTGTTCTTCGTCCTGGTCGGGGGGGTGTTCATCCTGACCGGATTGGTGGCGCTCCGCATGCCTGACCAAGCCCTGGCCATCGTCGAGCGAGCGCTGGACACTCCTGCCGGCTGGGGGGTGCTGTTGTTCGGTCTGGGCGTCTTCGTCGCGCTGTATGGCTTGACGCGCCTCCTGGCCGGCAGCGCCAGCGTGAGCGTCGGCCTTCAGGTTCGGCTGAGAGATATGGGCTATCGTCTGTTCGGTGGTGTGACGCTACTCCTCGGCTTGGCGCTGGTCGCGCTGGGGTTCACGCTGATTACGTCGCCGGAGACACTGGCCGGTTGGATCCGGCAGTGGTTTCCCCCAGTGCCATAGGGGCGACCGTTGTGGTCAACAGAAGGTCTTGTTTCAATCGAGGGCTGGCCAACCAGCGCATGCAGCCGGCCGCCTACCGTGCCGCGGTCTGAAGGATTCTGCGCTTGTGTCGTGTCTCTAGGTGAGGTACACTGGCCGACAGTTGCATTCTTGCCAGCCGTCGGTCGTGCTTTTCAGCCACGCCTTGCCTGTGCGGTAATCTCGTGCGTCACGGCGGACGGCTGATGCGCAGATCGTTGGGCCGCAGCACTCCCATACGGCTTGGCTGCGTACCTGGTGTGCAGGAACGCGAACCGCGAGACGATAGGAAGAAGGCTCTTTCTCATAACCTGAAATCGTGCAATACTTGTGCTTGAACCTCGCTCAGAATCCGCATGCTCCTGCGGTCAGCATATCAAACGTTGACAGGTACGCGTTCACGAACTAGCATTGTCAGAAAGAGACGAATAAGGAGACGGATGAATCCTACCGATACACTCACGACCCTGTTTCGCCACAACCGTTGGGCCAATCTGCGCATCCTCGAACGATGCGCCGGGTTGAGCGGTGAACAACTGGATGCCACCCTTGCCGGTACTTTTGGCTCCATTCGAGACACATTGCAGCACATCGTCACGTCCGAACGATCGTACTTTTCGCGTATCAGCACCGGCCAACCGTATCGCCGTCCAAAAGATGCACCGCCATTGACCATAGCGGAAATGATGGAATCGGTGCGTATGACTGGCTCTGGCCTAATTGAGTGGGCACCCAAGGTGCAAGCCGACGACACGGTACAAGTCGACTGGGAGGGCACGCCGCGTGAGGTGCCAAAGACGATCATTCTCACCCAGGTGATCAACCACGCCACCGAACACCGCGCCCAGATCATGGCGATTTTGACGCAACTAGGAATCCAGCCACCGGATTTGGATAGCTGGTCGTATTTTGACGAACTGGAACAATAGCGCGCTGTGGGATGTCGCGTGGAACGATCGCCCAGGCGTGGAGGAGTCACAAGTGGCGTGCGGATTCTCGGTCTGGTGGTGCCATGGAGGCGGTGCCAGAGTCGAAACAACGGGGCACCAGAAAGCCAGAGAATGATCCTCTGAACGGTTACCGTGGCTCCTCCAGCGGCCCAGCCAGCGCATCAGCCGACCGCCTACCGCCCCGCGTGCCAGGTCATCTGGCGCTTGTGTCGCGTCTCTGGGTGGAGTAGACTTGCCGTCAGTTGCACTCTCGCCCGCCGTCGGTCAGGCTTCTCTATCGTACCTTGCCTGTGAAGTAGCCTGGCGCGTCACGGCGGACGGCTGATGCGCGAGGCGTTAGGCCGCTCAGGAAAGGAGCTCCCAAAGTGACGGTACAACGTGTGTCCGACCTGTTACCTGCCACGGCCCCATTTCCGCAGTACGCCGCCAAGCTCATGCTCTTCGGCCAGTTCGTCGGGTCCTGGGACATTGAAGGCACCTGGCACCAGGCCGATGGCACCACCAGAACAGGCAAAGGCGAGTGGCACTTCGATTGGATCCTCGGCGGACGAGGCATCCAGGACGTACTCTTTTCAAAAGGTGCTTCCCCCGACCAGTTCGGGACTACCCTTCGCTGCTATGACAAGGACCTTGACGCGTGGCACTTGACATGGATGCAACCTGCCAGCGGCGAGTTTGTAAACCTCCTTGGACGGCAACTCGGTGACCGCATCGTATGTGAGACCGTTGACTCCAAGCCCCGCCGACGCTGGAGCTTCGCCGACATCACACCGAGTTCATTCCACTGGCTCGGCGAGGTGTCGTCTGACGACGGCAATTCGTGGTTCCTCGAGCAGGAGATGAGGGCGTCCCGCCGCTAGATGCCATGCGGAACGCCCCAGCGCCGCCGCTACCCGCTGAGCGGCCTAACAACTCGGCAGACTGTGTGAAAACTCCAGGCGGTGGGGGCTCAGCCCTGGAATGCGGCGTCTGAGGCGCTCATGTGGAGCGCGGTGCACTTTTGAGGCCATAATTTGCTCGCAAAGTGGTGGCCTGGAATAGTTTTCACACAGTCTCTCGGTGGAGCCGACCCGCTTTTGGATACCGAGTCGTATGGACAGGAACTAAAGAGGAAGCTGCAGGAAGAAGTGGCGGAGTTCAACAAATCTGACAAGGTCGAAGAGTTAGTCGATATTCTCGAAGTCGTGTATGCTTTGGCTAGCGACAAGGGAGTGAGTCAATATCAGCTTGAGGAAAGGCGGCAGCAGAAACGGGAGGACAGAGGTGGTTTTGACAAAAGGATTTTCCTCGAAGAGATCACTTCAGCAGATACGAGTTGAAGACCATCGTAGGGGTAGCTTGGGTTGAGGGTTTTCAGGATGAGCAACCGCCGCCCAACCCAGCTTGCAGCCGACGCCGCTTCGCGGCCTTGTATCGTGGCACGATTTGGTTATGTGAGGCATCTCGAATTGATTGGCTCTGCGGGTAAGTCGCGGCGCGGCTGAAGCAAACCGTGTATGTGGCAGTTCCTTTGGAGGTGAGGGATGCATTCGATGAAAGTTTGCATTGTCGGGGCCTCTGGGAAGCTCGGCCAGTACATGGTGCAGCACGCGCTCGACCGGGGCTACGGGGTGGTTGGCGTCTGTCGGGAGCAGAGCGTGGGCAAACTCGACGCGTTCAAAGGGCGCATCA
>DASSFZ010000036.1:0-25127 GCA_035693785.1 Anaerolineae bacterium
CAGGCCCGCCATCTTCCCGACGTCGGTCAGCACGTATTCGAGATTGCGCGCCGACCAGGGGAAGATCAATTCCTTGACGTCGTATTGGGTTCTATACTCGTCGAGCACCTTGGGCCAGCGAGGATCGAGACGCAGCTTGCGCTCCTTGTGCCGGTGGCGCGCGTCGGCGTAGCGTATCCACAGCGCCGGGTCGCCTGCATCGGACAGGTCGATGTGCTCGAGCTTGATCGCGACGCACTCGCTCTTCTTGATGCCGGTGCTTAGCAGAAGAGTCACCAGCAGGTGGGGGCGCGCGTCAGGTCTAGGTGGGGCGCCGGGTTCGCTCGCGACGCCGGCGCGCAGCCGCTGCGTCGCCGCCAGCACTGCGTCGATCTCATTGTCAAACAGGATGTCGGGCAAGGGCGTCGTAACGGGCCGGTGGACGATCGGCGCGGCCGGATCGACTGGGATGGCGCCGATCTCGTGCAGCCAGCCGAAGAACACCTTGAGCGTCGTGATGCGCCGCGCCAGCGACTTCGGCTTGCACGGCACACCGCGCCCGGTCACCAGCCAGTCGACGAACCGCTCCAGGTCGCGATGCGCAACCTCGCCGATCGGCTTAATCGGCGTGAAGAACTCCGCGACGAGGTGGAGATCGTACATGAACGCCTTGACCGTATTCTCGCTGAACTGGCGGGCGATCATGTGATCGCGATAAGCTTCCATGGCGACCGAGAGGCGCGTGCGCGACGTGAGCGCCCTCGCCACCGACAGGTCCACTCCCGTTTCGCCCTCGGCGGGCGCCGGCTCAGGCTGGCTCGACCCGTCGAACAATGAAAGCTGCTCTGCTGACATGACCTCTCCCGAACAGGTGTGCTGATATATAGCGTACACTGAGTGGGCGTGGGTGTCAAATGAGGGTGCGTGTTGCGTGATGCGTGATGCGTGTTGCGTGTTGCGTGGTGCGTGATGACGTGACTACGTGATTACGTGATTACGTGATCGTGTGAACAGGTGATCGAACTTGACAATGAGAGAACGGAAACCTATAATCTGGCATGTCACACGGGCCGCTAGCTCAATTCGGCAGAGCAGTGAACTCTTATCAGCAGCGAAGTTTGGCCCAGTAGCTCAATTTGGCAGAGCAGGCGGCTCTTAACCGCTCGGTTGGGGGTTCAAGTCCCTCCTGGGTCATGTCTAAGACGGGACACCGAGGCTGGTTTAGCCCGGTGTCTTTTGTCTTGCCTGGGGATAATGCCACCTCTTCCGGGTCTGGCCATGCCTGATAAAAGTCACGGCGCGGATGCAGGATGGGCGTAAATGCCCAGGTGATTCGCGACCGGCCGCTCGCGGCCCGGGATAAGATTGTCGATCGGCGAATTCAGGATGACCGGCTCTCCGTTGTCCCCCTCGATCACCATCGTCGTCGAGCCGCCGCCGTCGAGGTTGAGCGCCGTGTCTCCACCATAATCGCGCAGGATTTGCGCAAGCTCGGCCAGCGAAATGCCCTCGCTGTAGTTGGGCTGCCTCCCGTCGACGACGACGAGAATGAGTGTGCGACGCGCGCGATCCAGTGCGATGGCGGTTCGCGGATGCGGCTCAAAGTGATACTCCGGTGGTTCTACCCGTGCGACGCCATCTTCCAGGAAGATCGTGTTGCCGGAGATGGCGTTGTACACGCTCCCGATCGGCACGTCGAAGCTGGCCTGGTTGCCGGCTGAGAGATAAAGCGTCGGCCCGTCATTCGACTCCCCGCCGGAGTAAACCGCTCCGTTCGAGCTGGCGAAGCCCTTCACGTCGATTGGATCGCCGACGCGCGGGTAGTAATCCCATGGGCCGTACGACCACCATGGCGTGAAGAAGTCGCCATTGATCGCCACCTGCAGATCAAATTCCGCCACGAATTGCGAAGTCGTGCGCGCTCGAATCTCGTCTTCCGGCGATGGGTCACCCGGCGTGACCAGGAAGCGGATGCCGGGCGCATCCAGCTCGACGCGCATGACGTGAATCACGATCGGCCGCGGGGAGCGGCGCACTTCGCGGATGTAGGTGATTCCTTCGAAGACGACCTGGCGCGTGTTGCCGGGCAAGGGCCGGTGCGCAATCCAGAACGAATACGCGCCGCTCGCCGCGAGGAGCACGGCGAGAATCAGCAGCAGCCCGACACTCGCCACGCGGATGCTTCGCTGCGCTCGCCCGGTCGCCTTGCGCGCCCATGTCAAGGGCCGGATATGGGTCACCAGCAGGCAGAGAGCAACAGTCCAGAGTGCCAGTTCCATCAACCCCTCCGGGCGTGTCTATCGTGACGATGTCAGATTCGACTCGCCGCGCCGTCCCCGGCGGCGTTAGCCGAGCCGGGGACGGCGGCTTGAGCCTAAAGCCCCTCCAGGAGTGTCTATTTTACGCGCTAGAATCCGCACCCTGGATCAAGCACGGCCTGTGACCGATTTCATAGCGGCCCGATGCGAGATAGGCTATCCTGAGTGCGGATTCGACGCGACGGAGTTGGCTATGGTTCTGGCGATGTATCTCTCACACCTGATTGCGGATTACGTCTTGCAGTGGGATCGGTTGGCATTGTGGAAGAGCCGGGAGTACAAGGGCGTAGTCGTTCACGGCCTGGTCGTGCTGGCAGTGACGTGGGCCTGCACGCTGCCGTTCGACGCTGGATGGTGGCCTTGGGTGCTGTTCGTCTGGCTGACGCACACCGCCGTCGACGCGATCCGGCTGCGGCTGGGAAAGGCATTCTCGGCGCTGGCGCTGTTCGTGCTCGATCAGGCTGTGCACTTGAGCGTCATTACGTTTGCGCTGGTTGAGTCCGGCTATCTGGCCGCCCCGGCACGGCTGGCCGATCTGGCGCCCGTGCTGCTCACGGATCGCCTGCTGGTATTCGCCATCGGCCTGGTGTTTGTGACCGCGCCGGCCTGGGTGCTGGTCGAGTTCGTCGTGTACGGCTTGCTCAAGGGGTCCGGCCCCGATTTCTCGCAGGCGCCGAACAAGTACGTCAGCAGTCTGGAGCGCGCGCTGATGACTGTGTCGGTCCTGCTGGGGCAGATCGCTCTGGTGCCCCTCGTCGCCCTGCCGAGGCTGGCGATGGAGTGGCGGCAGGTGGCAGGTAGCCCGCGGGCGACGGTGTACGTCGCCGAGCTGCTGGCGAGTGTCGCGCTCGCCGTGGCGGTCGGTCTGGGGCTGCGCCTGGTGTAATCAGGGAGGCGGCGATGGCGTCGACTTCACAAAACACTCTGATCCTTGCGAGTACGTGGCTGCGGGAATACAATACCTGCCAGCGCGATGCGAATCTCAAGGCAGGCACTCGAGTGACGGCGATTTTGGAATTCCTGAGGCAGGCGCCGCTGTTTGCGGGCCTGAGCGATACGGAGCTGGAGTCTGTCGCCCGCGATTTCGTCACCCGGCAGTTTCGCCAGGGCGAGACGATCTTTCTGCAGGGCGACGCGGGCCAGTTGCTGTACCTGATCCGGTCAGGCCGCGTTCGCGTCTTCGTCGTGGGCGAAGAGGGGCAGGAGACCTCGGTCATCTTGTACGGCCCGGGCGATATATTTGGCGAGCTGGCCGTGATCGACGAGATGCCGCGCTCGGCGAGCGTCGCGGCGATGGAGGACACCGCCGTGCTGACGCTCACCCGCGACCAGTTGCGCGAGCACATGCGGCGCGAGCCGCAGTTGGCGCTCAACTTCTTGAAGGCGCTCAGCGCGCGCCTGCGTTACAGCACGCAGCAGGTCGAGACGCTGACGTTCCTCGACGTGCCGGCCCGGCTGGCGCGCAAGCTGCTGCAGTTGGCGCACGAGTACGGCGTCGCCGAAGAGGGCGGCGTGCGCATCAACTCGCCCCTGACGCAGAGCGACCTGGCGAGCCTGATCGGCGCGACGCGCGAGAGCATCAACAAGGCGATGGGGGCATTCCGGCGCAGAGGGCTGGTTAACACGGTGCAGGGGTACATCGTCATCGTCGATCCGGATGCGCTGCGTGAAGAGGTTCGATCCTGAGGTGAGACTGGGCCGCTAGCAGAGTGATGAGTTGGTCGTGGCGAGTCGGGATGCATATGAAAATCAATCGCTATCAGATTCTTGGCTCAGTCATAATGCTTCTATTCCTCTCCGCTATTCTCGTCGGTATCCCAGCTTTCCAGCATCAAGGATGGATTGATTTCCCATGCTCAGTGCGGTACGTTAGGAAAGATGATTGTCTGCTTCCAATTAACTTAGAGGGCTGGAGACCGCCTCAGATTGAGTCAGCCCTCGACAGATACGAGGCGGGATGGAGCGGTGAAGCCTGCGATTACCACACATCAGATACCCGTGTTCTGTTTGTTCAGACACCGATATTGAATCTGAGTCTTGAGATAGTTGACGATACCCTGAAGGTCAACGGCTCAATTCTCGATAAAGGGGCGGAATTCCAAGCCATTAATATTCTCAACTGGAATCCATGGAGAATCTCCCGCATCAGATTCGAGAACCTCGGCCTGTTGCCTTACTGTGATTCGCGGGTGGAGGGCAAGACACTCCAGGTATATGGCAGATACGGCACCGAGGTTTCGCCTATCAAAGGCGTACTCCTGCTTTGTGCATTGGCTGGCGGACAGCTCCTGGTGTATCGGAAGTCAAGGCAAGCGGCGAAACACAACGCCGCCTGACCCGTCGCCGAAGCCGACCGACTACCGCGCCGCGAATCAGGCGCTCAGATTGGCAAGGTAGACTCGCCGTGAGGTATCGTGTTCATCTGTCGTATCTGGCCTGCCGTCGTTCGGGCTTATCGGTCGCGCCTTACCTGTGAGGTAGTCTCGGGCATCACGTCGGCAGAATGGCTCTGCCGTTAGCCTGCGCTCGCTTCCGTCGCTATATATCCGGTGTGCCAGAATTGCATACTTTGAAAAGGTGAATGCAGCTGAAGGCCGCGCTCAATGGCGCCCGCTCCGGAATGGAGCACTCAGCCCTGCCCGTCACCGCCGATGCGATCGCGCGCGATGCGCAGGCGGTTGTCGCCGCCGGCGCCGCAGCCGTTCACTTCCACATCCGCGGCCCCAACGGGCGTGAAAGTCTGGCGCCAGAGGATGTTGCGCACTGCATAACCGCCTGCCGCGCAGCCGTGCCGGCAATCCCACTCGGGGTGAGCACCGGGACGTGGATCGTCCCCGACCTGGCGGCGCGACTGGCGCTGATTCGCGCCTGGCAGACTCTGCCCGACTTCGCGTCGGTGAACTTCGACGAGGAAGGTGCAGAGGAAGGGGGTCTCACCATGAGCCGCCTGTTGAGAATTGTATTAGTCATGCTTGTGCCTCTAGTGCTCGTGCTCGTCGTGGCCTTGTCGGTTTACAAACCGGGGCCACCCGATAAAGTCGTGACCGCCGTCTACGGGTACCTGCGATACCAAGAGTCATCGTCGCAGCAGGCCGGCGCCGTTCAGCAGATCGTGCACGCCGCGCGGCCCTGGAACCTCACGCCGCAGATGAGCAGGGCTACGTTCGGCAGCAGTGTAGTTTACCAGACCACCACCAACTACGACGTACCGGGCAGTTTCGGATTGCGCGCAACGGCGACGCCGTGGCCGCGCGAATTCTCTTCCCGGCGCGGCGGTCTCCGCCCCTTGCCGTTCCCGCCCGTGGACGTGTGGTGCGTGCTCCTCCGCCAGGCAGGTGATGCCTCGCCGGGTGTCGTCTTCGTCGCGGAGCACCATGACATCTACAATGCCGACTGGATCCTGCACGAGCCGAACGCCGAGAGCCGGCCCGAGCTAAACGCGATTCTTTCGAGTGTCGGCTGCGACCTGGTTCTGGATCGGTGAGCGCGCGTATGCACGGAAAGGTTGTCATCCACCGTAGGGCGCGTTTCCATGCGCGCCGCGACTTGGCGGCTATGGAAAGCCGCCCTACGTCCGGCCTGACATCTTGTGTGCAGACCCATTCGCGTTATTCTTGACGCTGCCTATCCCCACTGGTATAATCGTGTGCGCTGCGATCCTCGGTAGCTCAATCGGCAGAGCAATCGGCTGTTAACCGATGGGTTCTGGGTTCGAGTCCCAGCCGAGGAGCCTGACGCAAGGGGAAGCAAGTGCTTCCCCGTTTTGTTCCCCTGGCGGATTTCCCAGTTCCGAGACTTCGGAAGTCTTTAAGTGCATCTCGCCAGCGAAGCGACTTGGCTTTCCGGCCACCGTCCCCTGCGAGAACACGCCCTGAGACTTCCGAAGTCTGAGTTATACTGGGTATATGAAACGATTCCTCACTCTGCTCTCGATTACGCTTTTCGTCGCCGCCTGCGGCGCGCCTGCGCCGACTTTCGCGCCGACGTCGACCACCCAACCGGCGCCGGCGCCGACTCACACGCCGATCCCCTCGCCCACGCCGTCGCCGGCGCCAACCGCTACGGCGACGCCTTCGCAGACGCCGGCGCCGACCGCCACCCCGGATCCCTTCGCACCGTTCACGATCGAAAGGCTGCGCGAGCGCGAGTACGACGCAGGCCCGATCGAGATCGTCGAAACGCTCGAAGACAACGCGGCATTCACGCGATACGGCGTGGCCTACCCAAGTGACGGCCTGCGCGTGACGGCGATGATGAACGTGCCGAAGGGCAGCGGCGCGCCGGGCGAGACGTTTCCGGTCATCATCCTCAATCACGGCTACGTCGATCCCCAGAGTTTCCCGACGGGCAGCTACATTCGCGCCGAGGCGGACTACCTGGCGCGGCTCGGCTATCTGACGCTCAGTCCCGATTATCGCGGCCATGCCGGTGGGGGAGGTGATTCGGAAGCAGAAGGGGCAAGCGTTCGCGGGTTCAACACTTTCCGCGTCGCCTACGCAGTGGATGTGCTCAATCTGCTCAACGCCGTCCCCTCGATCCCGCAGGCCGATCCGACCCGCATCGGCATGTGGGGGCACTCCATGGGCGGCGGCGTCACGCTGAAGGTTCTCACCGTCGATCGCGGCGAGTCGGTCGACGCGGCGGTGCTCTACGGCGCGATGAGCGGCGACGAAGCGGCCAACCTGCGCCACATCGATCGCATGTGGCGGCCCGGCCTGTACGATCTGGTGACCTCGACGTTCGGCGCTCCTGAGGAACGACCCGAAGACTACGCCCGCCTCTCGCCGCTGACGTACGTCGCCGACGTCACCGCGCCCGTCAACATTCACCACGGCGCGCTCGACGCTCAGGTCCCGCTGGCTTGGTCGCAAGACCTGGCGCAGCGGCTGGCAGATGCCGGCAAATCGGTGGAATACTTCGAATATGCCGGCGCGGGCCACTCGCTGCGCGGCGACGACTGGTCGGTCTTCATGCAGCGCGTCGCCGCGTTTTTCGATCAATACGTGAAGGGTGTCAACGAATAGGCAACGGATAAACGGATGAAGGCTCGCTGGTGCCGATTCCGAGCAATCGGGATACGCAGGTGTCAACGGATAAACGGATGAAGGCTGACGCTTGGCCCGAACGAATAGGCAACGGATAAACGGATGAAGGCTCGCTGGTGCCGATTCCGAGCAATCGGGATGCGCTGGTGTCAACGGATAAACGGATGAAGGCTGACGCTTGGCCCGAACGAATAGGCAACGGATAAACGGATGAAGGCTGACACTCCGCACTCTGAAATCTCAGATGCCGTCACCCTGACCGGTGCGGACGAGCTTGGCGTGGAGGCCGCGCCGGCGCACGGGGGTACCTTCCGCGCGCTGCGCCACCGCAACTTCCGGCTGTTTTTCTTCGGCCAGATGATCTCGGTCATCGGCACGTGGATGCAGGTGACGGCGATCCAGTTGCTCGTCGTCAGCCTGTTCGACACGCCCGAAGCGCAGGCTTACTGGCTGGGCGCGGTTGGGTTCGTGCCGCTGATCCCGCTCATCCCGTTCGCGCTGGCCGGCGGCTCGCTGGCCGATCGGTTCCCACGCCGCACCCTGGTCATTATCACCCAGTCGATGATGATGGCCGTGGCGTTTGCGCTGTACGCGATGACGGCGTCGGCAGCGGTGACGATCTGGCTCGTCCTCGGCTTGCTGGTCGTTCAGGGGGCTGCCAATGCCGTAGACATTCCGGCGCGGCAGACGTTGGTCTTCGAGCTGGTCGGCGGCAGAGACGATTTGACGAGCGCTATCGCGCTCAATTCGTCGGTCTTCAACCTGGGGCGCGCGCTCGGCCCGGCGCTGGCGGGGATTCTCGTCGCGGCAGTGGGCGTGGCGGATGCGTTCCTGTTGAACGGCCTCTCCTTCGTCGCCGTGCTGGTCGGACTGCTGCTGACCCGACTTCCACCGCGCGGAATGGAAGAAAAGCCCCCCCGCATGGATAAGCACCTGCGGGAGGGATTCGGCTACATCAAGCGCGAGAAGACGATCTTGATCTTGCTCAGCCTGATCGGCGTGACGGCTTTTCTGGCGATGCCCTTCACACAGATGCTGCCGCTGTTCGCGACGTATACGCTGGCCGACAGCGCGGAGCCTTTGACGCAGGCGCTGTGCAGCCCGATCGAATGCTCCACGCCCGAGGCGCTGACGCTGGGCTTGCTCAACGCCTTCTTCGGATTTGGAGCGCTCGTCGGGGCGCTCGGCGTCCCCTCGTGGGCCGAGCGATACGGTCGCGGACGTGTATTGACGCTCGGCAACGTCGGGTTCCCGGCCGTGCTGCTCCTGTTCGCGCTATCGCGCTCGATCTGGCTGTCGTTGGGGCTGCTGTTCCTGGTCGGCGTCGGCTGGGTGATGCAGACCACGCTGACGAACACCTTGCTGCAGATGATGTCGCTCGACAACCTGCGCGGGCGCGTGATGAGCGTGTACTCGATGCTGTTTCAGGGGATGTGGCGCGTGGGGAGTATGGGCGCAGGACTGATCGCCGGGTTGATCAGTGCGCCGTTCGCCGTTGGGCTGGGCGCGGCGCTGGCGCTGGCATACGGCGTGCTCACAGCCATCCGGCGACCCAACATTCGGCGATTGTAGTGATGGATGACGGGCGATTATCCACTCTCCTCTGCCCGTTTGCACAACTCCCGATATCCGTCTTCGCCGAGAATCAGAATCGCTTCCTCGCGGTATATGCGATACATCGGCCTGATTTCAGGCGCGACACGCTGGCAGCCGCCGCCCTCGAAGTCGAGGGGCGTGTCCTCGTCCATGCTGAGCGCGCCGTCTTCGAAGTACAGTGGGTAGATGGCGCAGAAGAATGGCTTCAGCCCAGGCCATCCCAGGTGGCACTCCTCCGACACGACCTGCAGGGCGCACTTGCGGTCGGATCGCAGGAACACGCAGCAGGTCTGCCCGGGGCGCATGGGATCGTTGACGGTGGTCGTCCCCATCTCGTGCCCGCGCGGCATGTTCTCGTCCGGCTCGCCGGCGGAGAACCACGTCGATTCGTCGTGACGCTCGGGCGGGATGTGCCGCTTGATCGTCTCGGCCCACTCCAGGATGCGCGGCATCTCACCCGGCTCCAGCCATACGCCGCCGGTGCAGCACGCAGCCATGCACTCGACCACCTCGCAGCGGGCGATCGCGCCGCGCTTGAGCAGGCTGGGGTCGATACGGATGCCCTGGATCATCAGGGGCCGGTCGTCGCCCATTACCCGAACCGCCCGGTCACGTAATCCTCAGTCCGCTTGTCACGCGGATTCGTGAACAACTGCCGTCCCTCTGCGACTTCGATCAGCCGCCCCTGCAGAAAGAAGGCAGCGCGATCGGCGACGCGCGCCGCCTGCTGGATGTTGTGCGGCACGATGACGATCGTGTACGACTGCTTCAATTGCTGGAGCGAGTCCTCGATCTTGGCCGTCGAGATCGGATCGAGGCCAGACATCGGCTCGTCGAGCAGGATCACGTCCGGCTCGAGCGCCAGGACGCGGGCCAGGCACAACCGCTGCTGCTGGCCGCCCGATAGGGCGAAGCCCGACTCGTCCAGGCGGTCCTTCACTTCGTCCCACAGCGCCGCCGCACGCAGGCTGCGCTCGACGATTTCGGCGAGCCGGCTCGCCTGGCGCACGCCCGCCAGCCGCGGCCCGTACTCGACGTTGGCGCGGATCGACATCGGCAGCGGCATAGGCTGTGCGAACACGATGCCCACTCGCCGCCGCAGCTCGATCACGCTCGCGTCGGGCGCAAAGATGTCACTTCCATCCAGCAGCACCCGGCCGGACATTTGGCTGCCCTCGACCAGATCGTTCAGGCGGTTGACGATGCGCAGCAGCGTCGACTTGCCGCCGCCCGCCGGCCCGAACAGCGCCGTGATCTCGTTGGCGTAGATCGTCAGGCTCACGTCGATCAGGCTCTCCGTGCCGTCCTCGTACGTGAAGTTCAGGTTCTCGATGACAATCTTCGGCGTGCGGGTCATTTCAACCACGGATGTCTAACCACGGATAGCACGGATGCCTAACCACGGATAGCACGGATGACACGGATAATAACATCTGTGTAATCCGTGTCATCTGTGGTTTCGTTCACCACTGGCGCTTGCGGCGATAGTAGCTGCGGATGATCGTCGCGATCAGATTCATAGATAGAACGAATACGAGCAGGACCAAGGCCGTGCCGAACTGCAATTGCGGCGGCATGCCAGGCACTTGCGTGCTGATCACGAACAGATGATAAGGCAAAGCCATCGTCTTGTCGAAGATGCTGCTGGGCAGGGTCGGCAAATAGAACGCGGCGGCCGTGAACAGGATCGGCGCGGTTTCGCCGGCCGCGCGCTCCAGCCCCAGGATCATGCCGGTGATGATGCCGGGCAGCGCGTTCGGCAGCACCACTTTGCGAATCGTCTGCCAGCGCGTGCCGCCCAGGCTGGCGCTCACGGTGCGGAAGCTTTGCGGCACCGAGCGCAGCGCCTCCTCCGAGGTACTGATGATCACCGGCAGCGTCATGATCGAGAGGGTCAGCGATCCAGCCAGGATCGACGAGCCGAAGCCGAGCGCCAGCACGAACAACCCCAGCCCGAACAGGCCGTACACGACCGACGGGATTCCGGCGAGATTGATGATCGCCAGGCGGATGGCGCGTGTGAAGTTATTGTCGCGCGCGTATTCGCTGAGGTAGATCGCAATCGCCACGCCGAGCGGCACCGAGAAGGCCGCCGTGCCGGCGGTCAGCCAGAACGTGCCGACAATCGCCGGCCAGATGCCGCCTGCGCGCATTCCCTCGCGCGGCGCGGTGAAGAGAAACTCGGCGCTGACGGCCGATATGCCCTGCACGACGATCGTCCCGACCACGACGACGATCGGCACGACGACGGCGATCGTCACCAGCACCAGCAGCGCAATGCCTAAGCGTTGAATCGTAAATCGAGACATACAAAATAAACCACGGATGACACGGATTACACAGATGTATCAACTCATAAGACACGCCGGGTGTATTCTAGACGCCGTCCGGCGAAGTTGATCACTAACCCGACGCGAAGTCGCGTCACTTTCAAGTAGTTGAGGATCTTAGCCTCTTCGATCTCGGTCAACTTTGTTATGGCTTTGGTATCCACGACGACTTTGTCATCGACGACGAAATCGGGGCGATACACGCCCGCTACCATCGTCTTGTATGGCACGTCATACGACTTCTGCCGCTCGTAAGCGATCCCGCGCAAGTCAAATTCGTGCGCCAGCGCCTCTTCGTAAACCGCCTCTAGAAAACCAGGGCCGAGGAGATTGTGCACCTCCATCGCCGCGCCAATGATGGCACGCGTCAATTCGGCATGAAGCAGCTTGTCTTCCGGCATTCAGGCCCCCATCCCGCCAAACAACATCCGTGAAAATCTGTGTCGTCCGTGGTTAAGATAACAGGCGTGCGGAGCGGCGAGTCTGCCGGAAGATCGCCAGCGACGCGAACAGGTTGATGAGAAAGGTGATCACAAACAGCGCGATGCCGATAGCGAACAGGACGTGGAAGTGCGTGCTGCCCTGCGCTACTTCGCCCATCTCCGCCGCGATCGTGGCGGTCATCGTGCGCACCGGCAGGAAGAGCGAGTTCAGCGTCAGCGGCATGCGCGCCGCATTGCCGGTGACCATCATCACCGCCATCGTCTCGCCGATGGCGCGGCCCACCCCCAGCATCATCGCCGTCAAGATGCCGCTGTGCGCAGCCTTCACCGTCACCATCCAGATCGTCTGCCACTTCGTCGCGCCCAGCGCCAGCGCCGCGTCGCGATAGCTTCTCGGCACGGCGTCGAGCGCGTCCTCGGCCACGCTGACGATCGTCGGCAAGGCCATGTAGCCCAGGATCAGCGAGCCGGTGAAGGCCGTCAGCCCGGTCGGCAGGCCCAGTGTCTGGCGCACGAGGGCTGACATGACGGCGACGCCGAAGAAACCCAAGACCACCGACGGAATGCCGGCCAAGATCTCGACCAGCGGCTTGAGGATCTCGCGCAGCCAGCGCGGCGCGATCTCGGCGATGAAGACCGCCGTAAGCAATCCAATCGGGATGGAGATCAGCGCCGCCCCGATCGTGACGATGAGCGATCCCAGCAGCAGGGGCATCATGCCGAAATGGTCCTCGATCGGATACCAGCGCGTCGAGAGGAGATTCTCGAGCGGGACTTCGGCGATCGCGGGAAGCCCTTCGCTCAGCAGGAAGGCGAAAATCAGGACGACAAAGCCGATCGCTATGAAGCCGCTCACCCGGATCAGGCGCTCGGCGACGAACTCCGAGAGCGACGTCCTGCGTTTGGCGGAAAGCGATTGTTGCATAGATCAGTCACCGGTGACTCGATCACTTCAGCGGCACGAAGCCGAGTCGTGCCACGATCGCCTGGCCATCCGGCCCTAGAATCCAGTCGATGAACTCTTTAACCGTCCCGCCCGGCTCGCCGTTCGTGTACATGAACAGCGGCCGCGCGATCGGGTACTGGCCGGCGTTGACCGACTCGATGCTCGGCTTGACATACGGCGCTCCCGGCTCAGCAGCCACGGCCACTGTTTTCACGTCTGGCGTCACGTAGCCCAGCCCGTCGTAGCCGATGGCGTTGAGGTTCTGGCGCACTTCGGCGGTGATGCCTTCGCTCGACGGCAGCAGCAGCGTGTCGGGCGAGAAGAGGGTCTTATTCTCACTATCGCCGAGCCGGATGACTTCTTCCAGGAAGTAGACGTGCGTCCCGGAATTCGTCTCGCGGGACAGCAAGACGATGGGCCTGTCTTCGCCGCCGACTTCCTTCCAGTTGGTGATCTTGCCGCTGTAGATGTCGGAGATTTGCTGCAGCGTGAGCGATTCGACGGGGTTATCCGGGTGGACGATCACCGCGATGGCATCGCGCGCCACCGGGATCTCAACCGGCTGGATACCGTTCGATTCGGCCTCGGCTCGTTCCTCAGATTTCATCGCCCGGCTGGCGTTGGCGATGTCTGCCGTGCCGTTGATAAGTGAAGCAATCCCGGTGCCCGATCCCCCGCCGGTGACCGAAATGCGCACGTCGGGGTAAATGCCCTGATACGCCTCGGCCCAGGCCAGCGCCAGATTGACCATGGTGTCCGAGCCGATGTTTTCTATCGCGGCGCCGCCGGCCGCGTCATCCTGCGCAGTCGCCCGCCCGGCGCATCCGACGAGCAGCGTCAGGCACAGCATCAGGCAAAGGGTCGAGGGGCGCATCGGCGCGATTATAACATGCCCGGCGCGCTTCAACAATGCATTTGTGACTGGTGATTGCACACATGTTGGGGCGACAGTTGCACTGTCGCCCGGCGTCCGCAGTGCAACTGCGGACGAACGGACTTGTGGATAATCACCAGATTTGTGACTTGCCGCGCTTCACGTTACAATCGACACCGTGAACAAGATCGAAGTCGAGCATCTGAATTTCTATTACGACGGCAACCAGGCGCTGTCAGAGGTCACGATCGGCATCCCCGACCGGCACATCACCGCGCTGATCGGCCCGAGCGGCTGCGGCAAATCGACCTTCCTGCGCTGCCTCAATCGCATGAACGACACGATCCCCGGCGCGCGCGCCGAGGGGCGGGTGCTCCTGGACGGCGTCGACGTGCTCAGCCCGAAGCAGGACGTCGTCGACCTGCGGCGGCGCGTGGGCATGGTCTTTCAGAGGCCTAACCCGTTCCCACAGTCGATCTACGACAACGTCACCTTCGGCCCGCGCGCGCTGCGCATGAAGCCGGCCAGTCTGGACGACCTGATCGAGCAGTCGCTGCGCGGCGCGGCGCTGTGGGACGAGGTGAAGGATAATCTCAAGCAATCGGCGCTCGAGTTGTCGCTCGGCGAGCAGCAGCGCCTGTGCATCGCCCGCGTGCTGGCCGTGCAGCCCGAGGTGATCCTGATGGACGAGCCCTGCTCGGCGCTCGATCCGATCGCCACGCTCAAGATCGAAGACTTGATGCAGGAGCTGAAAAAGAATTATACGATCGTGATCGTCACGCACAACATGCAGCAGGCCGCGCGCGCGAGCGACTTCACCGGCTTCTTCTGGCTGGGCGAGCTGGTCGAGCACGGGCCGACGCAAGAGGTCTTCCTCCGCCCGAAGCACCGGCAGACCGAGGAATATATCACAGGCAGGTTTGGGTAACCTTGCGAAGGTTCACACTTCGCGCCTTCGCAAGGCTCGCAAGGTTCGTGATATAATCGATGGGGCAGGAGGATTCCTAAAGGAGGCGGCAACATGGACATCACGAGGAGCGATTTGAACGACGAAGAGCGGAAAGTGCTGCTCGCTCTGGCGAAGGGCGGTGCGATGAGCCCCAGCCAGGTGTCGGCCGAAACGTGGATCTTGCCCGGCGACGCGCTGAAACTGCTCAAGACGCTAGCCGATGCCGATCTGGTCGTGATGCGAGACGACACGGACAGCGCCGACGGCAAGCTGGTCGCGCTCACGGCGCGCGCCCGCGACATGCTGGACATAGGCAGCGCCAGATCGATGAAGCAGATGAAGATGAAGAGGTGAGCGATGGCGCCAACTCCGGGTATCAGCGGCGCGTCGCCTCCTCCGGACAAAGCGGAACGGGGGCCGGGTGTTTGGGCGGTGTTAGCCGTCCTGGTGATCCTGGCCCTCGTCGTTTTTCTGGCGCTCCCGTTCGAGCAGATGCCCGTTCAGCCGTGGGCGCCGCAGTTCCAGGGGCAGCTTCGCGCCGCCTTGGCCCAGGCCGGGCCGTATGCCATCGTCGTGTTGCTCGGCGCGATCGTCGGCCTGGCCGAGATCACGTCGACGTTTTCCAATTATCCGCGCGAGGCTTTGCGCACTACCTGGGCGCGGTTTCTCATCGCGGTGAACGCGGTGGCGGCGGGCCTCGCATACGCGATCGTGCGCGCGTCCACGCCGGCGGCCGATCAGTTGCTGACGGTCATTGCCGTGGGCATCGGTTTCCAGGCGCTCATCCGCACCAAGTTCACCATCGCCAAGCAAATCGGCGGATCGGGGAACGGCGACGTCAGCCTCAACCTGGGCTGGCTGTACGAGCAGTTCCAGAACCTGTGCAAGACGCAGATCGATCTGGAGTTGATGAAGGGTCGCCGGACGGCAGTGTCCCGCATGATCGAGCGTTACCCCAGCCTGGCCGAGCTGCACGACATCGCCACGTACACGATCCTGGCGCGGGCGACGCTGACCGTGGAAGAGGAGCAGGCGCGGCTGGCCGATCTGGACAGGCTCCTCGACCCAAAAGCGCCCGCCAATTTCGCACGGACGAGCATGGCGCTGATGATCCTGGAGAACGGCGGCCAGGGTTACGTGGACTTGCTGCTGAGCCAGCCTGTGGCCAAAGCGCCGGGCGAGGTCACGCAGGAGAGTGTCGCCCGGCGGCTGATCGAAAAATACACGCTCAAAGAGTTGATCGACTTCGGCCTGAGCCTACCGGCCTCGGATGAAGTGCACAACTGGGTGAGACAGGCTGCCGAACCGGCACACGATGTGAACGAGGCCAGCCAGAAAGCCGCCATTGCCTACTTCCTCGTGCAGCGTGTCGGAGCGGAGGCGTTGGTGAAGGAACTGGAAGCGAAGTGATCCGCACGCGCGAGCGACTTTACCGGCTTCGTTTGGTTAGGCGAGTTGGTCGAGCGCGGGCCACCGAGGCGCTGTTCGTCCAACCTGAACAGAAGCAGACCGAGGATTACATCACGGGACGATTCGGCTAGGCCCCGGCGAGAAGGGCACCACCATGAGCGATCAACCGACCGCGATTCCCAGAAAGACTCCCAATGAACAGAAAGACGCCGTCTCCTCCTGGATCCCGCAGGAAATCTACCAGACGCCGATCGAACAGCTCGACCTGTCGGAGCGCGTGTTCAATTCGCTCAAGCGCACGGGCATCACCAACGTCGGCGAGGTCCTGGAAATGCTCGCCAGCGGCGAGGACGCGATGCTCACGATACGCAACTTCGGCACCAAGTCGTATCTGGAGTTGAAGGAAAAACTCGTCGCCGAAGGCTTCCTCAAGGAAGACGAAGTGTTGCCGGGCGAGGCCCCCGGCGCGCCCATCCAAATAGGCTCAACCTTCGCGCTGAACGATCGCCCGCGCGGCGACGATCGACTCGGCTTCACCGACTACGCCCGGGCCTTCGCGGCCATGCTGAGCAATCCCGCCACCCAGCCGCCGCTGACGATCGGCATTTACGGTGCGTGGGGCATGGGCAAATCGTTCCTGATACGGATGATCCGCGAAGCGCTAGAAAACGACAAGCCTGCTGACGCACCGGAGTTCTCCTTCGTCGAATTCAACGCCTGGGTCTACAGTGGCAGCGACAACCTGTGGGCCGGGCTAGTCAGCCACATTTATGAGCGCATCGAGCAACGGCTAGGTTCCAACGCCACACGTTCCTTTCGACTCGATAGGAAGCGCCGCAAGCAAGTGAGGCGTCTGTCGTTTTACGCGATCCTGTATGCAATTCCCATCATCGCGGTCACGGTGCTTCTCAGTCTAGACCAAATTGCGAAGATCTGGGCAGATTTGCCCGGTCTCGCATTGCTTGGCGTATCGTCCTTCCTCGCTCTGATCGTCGGCTTTGTCCGCACGATCAAGAGCATTTACGATATTGTAAAGAAAGCAATCGTTGAGCGCGCCGAGCAACTCAGACAGGAGGCGGCCCAGCCTGATTTCCGAACCAAAATCGGCTTCATGGCCGACGTCAAAGCCGAGATCGACTTCGTGACCGAGTTGCTGGCACACCAAAGTAAGGGCAAGTCGATTCGAGTCGTAATCTTCATCGATGGCCTGGATCGCTGCCCGCCGGCTAAAGCCGTCGAAGTGCTGGAAGCGATCATGCTGCTGCTGTCGGAAGACAACTCGCCGTTCTATGTCTTCCTCGGCATTGACGCGCGCGTGCTGGTTCGCGCGATCGAGGATCGATATGGCAAGACACTAGTCGAGGCCGGCATCAGTGGCTACGAGTACCTCGACAAGATCGTGCAGATCCCCTTCACGATCCCCGCGACCGACGAAACCGGGATCAAGAACTACATCCGCGCGCTGCTACCGCGTCCCGGCGAAGAGTCAGCCCGCGCGCTGGTCCGACCCACAGCACCGCAGGCCAGTACTCCGCAGGCCGAGACGCCGCCGCCTGCCGTCGAAGTGAGCTTCACCGACGACGAGCAGATGGCCTTCGACGACTTTGCAAAGTATATCTCGCGCAACCCGCGCCGGGCAAAACGCATTGTCAACATCTACAGGCTCGTGCGCATGCTCGACAAGCGCAGCCAATCGGGCCTGACTGCCGAACGAGCGGGTCAACTGATCAAATGGGTCATCCTCACCGAGCAGTGGCCATATCGCATGGGGCTGATCATCAGCCAGCGTGAAAACGCCGGGCAGTTGGGCGAAGGAATTGGATCGGAAGATACCGATACTCTGGCCAACCTGTACACAGCCGTCGCCGACAAACTGCACGGCGAAGAGAGCCGGCGGTTGCTGTATCTGGACGACGACGCGGAGCTCTTCACGAACTTCATCACCCACGACCCGACTCAAATCACCGCTGCCGACATCTGCACTTTCGAGCCGCTCACTTTCAATCTGAACCCGGCCATCGGCGGCGAGATCCGGTCGATGCTGGCGCGGGCCACTGCCATAGTGACGCAAGCGAATGAAGTTGATTCCAAAAAGGATCGAAGCGATCCCGCCTATACTGGCCAAGACGCGATGGCGGGCAAGACCGAAAATGAAAGGAATCGCGGCTGAATTGGTTGCACAGAATGTAGATGAATGTCATCTGTGACGCTTGCCTATGTCGGCCTGGACGAATCAGGCTCCCTATCAGCCGACACGTCGCTATTCACACTGGTCGGAGTGCTGACGTACCAACCGGACACTATCCGATACCTGATCCAACGGGCCGCCGTGCGTTCCGGGAAGCGGCTCAAACGACCACGCAGGGCTGTTTCCGAACTCAAGTGGCACAACACTAGCCGCCGCCTTCGAGCAGATGTGTTGAGCCGACTCGCACGAGCCGACATCGAGATATTTGCGTTGACGGTGCGTAAGGGCGGGCGGAAAATCGAAGATACACCGGAAAACTATGCAGTGTTGGTGTGCGCGGTGCTTCAAGCGTGCTGGCTGGCGCATCCCAACGTTGCGCTTGCGATTGACCGGCGCTTTACTTCACCGGCACAGGTGGCTGTTCTAAACACGTTTCTCTACCGCCACTGGCCAACGCAGGGTGTTCTGTCGATCAGCCATGTGGACAGCCAACGCAACCCTCTGGTTCAACTGGCTGATTTTGTGGCTGGCAGTGTATACGCTTGGCACAAGGAGGGTGACAACACCATAAAGATGATCGAGGGCAAGATCAGCGTCGCTCTGGTGGAGGACTGGCCCGAGATCAAACAGCGTTGGACGCAGAAGAGGAAATAGAAAACGGAACCCCCAAGTAGGCCTGCTCCGGCTGTTGCCGGGGATAGCAGATCAACTGCCCTCCTGCCGTGCTTGGACTTACGTTCCGCTTTCGAGATAGAGTATATCTCTGCTCAGCTACTTCGTCAAGCCCGGCTTCGTGGCTAGCAGGCTGTCGGAGGGCCCAGCAGAGGCGGCTCCCACGCCGCCGATTCAGCGCGTTTCGAGGCCAATTGCGGGGCGTGGAAGCCCGGCCCGCTCTCTCTCCGACAAGCTGCCAGCCGCATCTCGAAAAGCGCGACATAATCTAATTGCCGCTGACCCACCCTGGAAACGAAACGCGCCTGTTGCGAGGATCGCAAGCAGGCGTGAGGGAGCAGGCGTGACTGGAAGAGGCGAGTATCGACCTCGGTATCCGGCGCCAGGCGAGTGTGTCCTCGTCCACGACGAGCGCGGAGCCGAGCAGGCGGCGCAAACCGTGCTGCGTGGTGCGAAGCGTCTGCTGCACGGATGCGCGCTCGAGATCAGGCCAGAAGAAAGCGACCAGGTGTTCGCGGGTGAGCGGCTTGTCGTGTGTGGCGAGATAATAGACGAGCGCGCGGCTCTTGCGGCGGATGATGTAAATCGGCTCGCCGTCGCGCTGAATTCGCGGCGTGCCCAGAAGATGGATCGACAGCATGAAAGAAGTATATCCGATTTAGCGTGGTTCTTTACGCGCCAACGGCCACCCGCGCGTAGAAAATTCTCTTCGCCACTTCCGTCGCGATCAAGTACAGCAGTGTAATACATAGCAGAAATGCCATCACTTCCATCGGCAGCGGCACAAAGCCCAACGGCGCGCTAAACGGCAGGTACGGAATGGCCAGGGTGATCAAAGTGACGATGAGCGTGGAAATCGCCAGCCAGCGCCCCGGCTTGCTCTTGTAAAACGGCCGGCGCGTGCGCACGACGAACATCACGAGCAACTCGGTCAGGAGCGATTCGACGAACCAGCCGGTTTGAAATTGCTCCGGCGCCGCATGAACAATAAACAGCAGCAGGCCAAACGTCAGGTAGTCGAACGCAGAGCTGACCAGGCCGAAGACGATCATGAAGTTGCGAATGAACTTCACGTCCCAGCGGTGCGGCGTCTCAACGAGCTCCCGATCGACATCGTCGCCGGCAATGGCAATCGCCGGAAAGTCGGATAGAAAGTTGTTGAGCAGAATTTGCTTGGCAAGGAGCGGCAGGAAGGGCAGGAAGAGAGACGCGCCCGCCATGCTAAACATGTTGCCGAAGTTGGCGCTGGTTGTGGTGAAAACGTACTTGAGCGAATTGGCGAACGTGACCCGCCCCTCTTCGATGCCGCGCCGCAACACATCCAGCCCGCGCTCCAACAATACAAAGTCGGCCGCTTCGCGCGCTACGTCCACTGCGCCTTCCACCGAGATGCCCACATCCGCATCGTGCAAGGCTGGCGCGTCGTTGATGCCATCCCCCAGGTAGCCGACCACGTGCCCCATCTTTTTCAGCGCGCGAATGATGCGCTCTTTCTGGTTTGGATCGACGTCCACAAACAAGTCGGTGTGCTCGACGATATGCCATACGGCTTCGTCACGCAGCACGTTGAGCTCCGCGCCGCTCAGCACGCCTTCCACAGGCATGCCCACCGCCTCTGCCACGTGCACGGCCACGCGCCGATTGTCGCCCGTGATGATCTTGAGCCGCACGCCGAGTTTCGCGAGGGCCGCAATCGCCAGCCGTGCGTCTGGCTTGGGCGGATCGAAGAACAACAAAAAGCCGACAAAAATCATGTCGCGCTCGTCGTCGCGTGAATAGACGGATGGCGGTGTCAGCGACTTAATCGCCACACCGAGCACACGAAACCCCTGCGCACTCCATTGCGCGAACCGCTGCGCGATCCGCTCAGACTCGGCTGCGTCAAGCGGGAGAACCCCCTCGCCACCACGGATATGACGGCACACCGCCAGCACATTGTCCAAAGCGCCTTTGGTAATGAAAACGGGCGGTTGATTGCCCTCGCCCACGACAACGCTTAACCGCTTGCGGACGAAATCGTAGGGCACTTCGCCCAGCTTGGCGACATCGCTCAGGTCGAGTGGGTGGTGTGCCGTGATGGCCTCGTCGAGCGGGTTGGATAGCCCGGTCTGAAAATGCGCGTTCAGGTACGCGTAACGGAACACTTCATCCGATGGATTGCCACGCACATCCAGCGCGCCATCCAACCGCACGACCCCTTCGGTCAATGTGCCGGTTTTGTCGGTGCAAAGCACATCCATACTGCCGAAGTTCTCGATAGCGTTTAACTGCCGAACGATGACGCCGTGCTGCGCCATTTCTCGCGCGCCTTTCGATAGATTGATGGTGATGATGGCGGGCAACAGTTCGGGCGAGATGCCGACGGCCAGCGCAATCGCAAACAACAACGAGTCAATCGGCGGCTTGGCCGAGATCACGTTCATGGCGAACACGACCAGGATGAGCGCTACCATTACCTGTGTCAGCATCAAGCCAAAGTGTCGAATGCCGCGCTCAAACTCAGTCTCGGGCGGGCGCAGGCTCAACCGATCGGCGATTTGGCCATATGCAGTCGCTGCACCGGTTTGGACGATCAGCACCCGTGCCGCGCCGCTGCGGGCTGTGGTGCCCATAAAAACGCAGTTGGTGCGCTCGGTTAGGCTGGCTGATTCAGGAGCCGTGCCTGGCTTCTTCTCGACCGGGAAGGTTTCGCCCGTCAGCACGGCCTGGTTGACGAAAAAATCTCTGGCGTCCAACACCACGCCGTCGGCGGGGATCAGACTGCCGGCCGACAGCATCACGACATCGCCCGGCACGATAGCCTCGGCCGGAACAGACTGTGGTCGCCCATCGCGCTGCCCCATCACCGTGTAAGTCAGTCGGGCGCGCAGTTTTTCGACGGCGTTGGTTGCCGAATACTCCTGCGAGAAGGTGATCAATGCACTGCCCACCACGATGGTCAGGATAACTGCTGCGTCAGTCCATTCTTTGACGAAAGCCGATACGGCTACGGCGAAGAGCAAGATGAGAACGAGCGGACTTTTGAACTGGTTGAGGAGCAAGCCCCATGGGGTCACGCGCCGGCGCACCTTCAGCGCGTTCGGCCCCCAGTCTTTCAAGCGCTGTTGCGCCTCGGATGTGCTAAGCCCGTCAGGTGTCGCCTGCAACGATTTCAGCAACTGGTCGGCGGGAGTGTTCCAGTAGGCGGCGAGTTGAACGAGTTGGCTGGGCATAATTCACGGGTGAGACAAACCAGCAAGGGGCCTGCGGGAGGGCGAAGAAAAAAGGCGACTCGCGCGAGTCGCCCCGGATTCACGGCGTTCGAGATTGGTCACTGCTGAAGGTAGTCCCTGAGCACCCGGCTGCGGCGCGGGTGGCGCAGGCGGCGGAGCGCCTTGCCTTGAATCTGGCGGATGCGCTCGCGCGTCAGGCCGAACTTGCGGCCCACCTCTTCGAGCGTATAGGAGCGCCCGTTGACCAGGCCATAGCGCAGGCGCAGAATGCGCGCCTCGCGCGGGCTGAGCGTGCTGAGCACTTCTTCGACCTTCTCGTGCAGCAGGCGCTCGTGAACCGTCTGGGTGGGCGAGGGCGTCGTCTCGTCCTCGATGAACGAGCCTAGCTCGGCGTCCTCGTCTTCGCCGACGGGCAATTCGAGCGAGAGGGGCCGCCACGACACTTTCATCATCCACTGCACCTTGCGCGGCTCGATATCCATCTCCTCGGCGATCTCTTCGGCCGTCGGCTGGCGCCCGTTTGCCTGCTCGAGCTGCCGCACCGTCTTGTACAAGTGACGGATGCGGTCGCTCATATGCACCGGCACGCGGATGGTGCGCCCCTGGTCGGCGATGGCGCGGGTGATCGTCTGGCGGATCCACCAGGTGGCATAGGTGCTGAAGCGAAAGCCGCGCGTGAAGTCGAATTTCTCGACCGCTTTCATCAGGCCCAGATTGCCTTCCTGGATCAGGTCGAGGAAGGGCACGCCGCGCCCGATGTATTTCTTGGCGATGCTGACGACGAGCCGCGTGTTGGCCTTGATGAGGTGCTCGCGCGCCAACCGGGCTTCGTTGACGTAGCGCTCGAGCCTCGCCCGCCGCTGCGAGCTGGGACGCATGCGGCGCAGCGTTTTGGCGGCATCTCGTCCGCGCCGCACAGCCTTCGCCAGCGCAACTTCTTCCTGGTTGGTCAGGAGCGGGACGCGCGCCATCTCCTTCAAATAGAGACCGACCGTGTCGTCGCTCGCCACGCCGCTGAGGTCGAAATCTTCGTCGTCTTCGGTCTCCTCGTCTGCTTCCTCGGACAGGTCTTCGATCTCGACCGGCGCGCTCTCGTCGCCGATGCGTATCGAGTCTTCGTAAATTTCGATGCCCGCCTCGCGCAGCAACTGGTGGACGGTTTCCAGTTGCTCGGCCCTGTCTTCCGTCTCGGGCACGGCTTCCAGGATCTCGCCGGTGGTGAGGTAGCCCAGGGCCTCGCCTTTTTCGATCAACTCCGCCAGGAAATCCAGTTCGTCGTCGCCTTGCGTCGTCATCATACGGCCCCCTGTCTAGAGGAGCGCCTTCAGTGCGGCCAGGCGCGGGTCGGTAAGCTCATCTTCACAGTCGCACGGGCCTTCGTTCAGATTCTTGCCGCAGGACGCGCACAGACCCCTGCAGTCGGGACGGCACACCGGCTTGATCGGCTGGGCGAGCAGGACATTCTCTCGCAGCGGGTGTGTGAGATCGATCGTTCCATCCGGCGCCACGACGTATAGCGGATCCAGAACGTGAGGACCGGGAATCAGCGCGAACAATTCCTCGAGCTGAACCTGAAGTGGGAGACGGAACGATTCCAGGCAGCGAACACATTCGGCGCTGAGCGCGGAGGTCAGACTCCCTTGGACCAGGATGTGCCGATCGGTGCGGGTGAGCGTCAGGCCACCCTGCACAAAATCGACGACGAGATCAGGACCGAGATTGGAGAGGCCCTGGTCGATCGTCACGCTTGACTGAGCGCCAACCTCGGCGCGTATGAGAGCAGAGACTTTTAACCGCATGACCGGTGTGAAGACGGCCGTGTGGACACTCAGTCCAAACGCAACGTACAACACCCATAAATACGGATAAAATTATATCATGCAGGTCAATTACCGTCAAGCAAACCTTTGGATGTGACATAAATTTCACAAATATGTAGACATGATATTCTTTGGAATCGAGTATAATTCGGCAATGTCATACTTAGGCTCAAGCCGCCGTACCTTCGCCTTTGCTCAGGGCAGCCCTCAGCAGCGTTGACCGCGCCGGGGACGGCGCGGCCAGCCGAACCTGACACTGTCAAGATATGCAAGTGTTATGTCTAGAATCCTTGTGGCGACGACTAATCCGGGCAAGGTCGCAGAGTACCAGGCCATTTTGTCGGATGATGGCATCCAATTGCTCGGTCTGCGCGAGGTCGGGGTCGACTTCGAGGTGGACGAATCCGGCCAGACGTTCGAGGAGAACGCGCGCCTGAAAGCGCGTGTCTACGCAACTGAGTCGGGTTTGCTCACGCTGGCCGACGATTCGGGGCTATGCGTCGATGCGCTGGGCGGCGGGCCGGGCATCTTTTCGGCGCGCTACGGACCTGACCCAGCCTCCCGTATCGAGCGCCTGCTGGTCGAAATGGCGGACGTTCCCGACGATCGCCGGACGGCCCGCTTCGTGTGTGTCATCGCGCTGGCCGAGCCGGGTGGGGGGACGCATACGTTTGAGGGTGTGTGCGAGGGCCGTATTGCCCGCCGGCCGAGGGGGACGCGCGGGTTCGGGTACGATCCGGTCTTCTATCTGCCGGAATACGATCTGACGATGGCCGAGCTGCCGCTCTCCTTGAAAAACGAGATCAGCCATCGAGCGCGCGCCGCCGCCCGCCTGAAAGCCTGGCTCGCAGAGAACGTCTCTCAGCCGAGCAGCCCCTGAGCCTGCAAGAACTGCTCGACCGCTCGCGCCACCGCTTCTTCGCGCTCCAGCATGACCATGTGCCCCGCGCCGTCGACGAGCGCGAGCTGCGCCCCGGCGATACGCGCGGCCAGGAAAGTCGCGTACTTTGGCGGTGTCAGTTGGTCGGCTGTGCCGCCGATGACCAGCGTTGGGGCGCGAATGTCGCCCAACCGATCGATCACGTCGAAGGCGTCGCAGGCCCGGAAGTCCCCATGTATGACGTCCGGCCGGTTGGCAAGCAACTGCTGCCTGCCGAGCCGGACGATCTGCTCGGGCGTGCCAGGCCCCCATTGAAGGCTGCTGATGAGATCGGCGGCCGCGGCGAGGTCTGATTCGGTGAGCTGAAGAATCTGAGGCGCGACGCGCAGCCGCGCCCCCGTGGCGATCAAGATCAAAGCAGCGGTTCGAGCGGGGTACGTCAGGCCGAACTGCTGGGCGATAGCC
>DASSFZ010000037.1:0-2349 GCA_035693785.1 Anaerolineae bacterium
GACCTGGTGCACGATGCCGGTCGCGGGCGGGACGACGCGGAAGTTGTCGAACGCCTGCTGTCCCCAGCGCAGGAACTCGTAACGCTCGCGGTTGCGCTCGAACTCGATATCCGCGTTCAGGCGCAGCGCGTCGGGGATGCCAAAGACGTCGACCTGCACCGAGTGGTCGATGACCAGATCGACCGGGATCAACGGGTTGACCTTCTTCGGATCGCCGCCGAGCCGCTTCGCCGCCGAGCGCATCGCGGCCAGGTCGACCACGGCCGGCACGCCGGTGAAGTCCTGCATCACGACGCGCGCGACCTTGAACGGCACCTCGACCTGCGCCGGCGACCGGGCGTCGTAGCTCGCCAGTGCGCGCACGTCGTCTTCGCTGACGACGTAGCCGTCGCAGTTGCGCAGCACGGATTCGAGCAGCACCTTGATCGAGAACGGCAGCCGGTCGATCTTGCCGACGCCGGTCTCTTCAAGGCGGCTCAAGCGATAGAGTTGCGCCTTGCCCGATCCGGTGTCGAACGAATCGAGTGCGCCGAAGGGATTAGAGGTTGGCCGATCGGCTGACCGGTTCATCAGGTCCCCCTGTTCGTTGAGTTCACTTGGTGCCGAAACTCGTCCCATAGCTTTTCCCAGTAATCCATCACTTCCAGGCCGCTTACCCAGCGATTGAGATAGTCCAGATCAAGGGGGCGATCCCATCGCTCCATATTGGCTAACATACCTGCAATGTCACGCAGGTGCTTGGTCGATACCCCTTGAGAGATCCGATAGTAGTCCAACTTCATCAAGATCACATCCTCGGGCGCGTAGAGCCAGACTTTGCCTCGCCGCGCCGCAGGATACGGTAGCTCGCGTCGGCGGGCGAAGGCGGCTCGCTCGTACGCCGTTTCTCTCAGCAGGTAGCAGTCAGCTTTCCAACCGCCGCGCGGATCGATGACGCCGAAAGGAATCGGGTTGCGATAGCCAAACGCCTCGCGAATGGTTTCGGCATCGGCATACATATCTATAGCTTGAAAAGCAGCGGCGAATCGGTCGGCATCGCCCGGTCGAAGGTGTACTGTGAGGTCTGCGTCGAGTGTCTGGCGCGGCTCCCCGTACTGGCCGCTGGCGAACGAACCTGCGAACCCGTACTCGATACGCAGATCATCCAGCACATCAGCGAGGACGCCGACAAACGCGCTGTATGATCTCTCGCTTGACTCCGTCACTCAGCAACATCCTTTCCACCACGCGCAACTGAATCTCTTCCGGCATCAGGTCGGGATTCGCGCGCTTTTCCTGGGCTGCATAGGAAGCCCGCGCGAAGTCGGCCAGATCACCGATCATTCCGAATCGCCGTTCCGGTGAGAGGCGCGCAAGGACGGGGACCATGTCGTAGTTCAGATCGGCAAACGCTTCCCGCACAGCGCGATCGAAATCCACGTCCATATATTAGACCTCTATCTCAGGCGCCGACCGCACCGCTTCCCACAACCGGCGATACTCGGCCTGCACGCTGGCGTCCAGTCGGTCTGCCAGGTCGAGCGGCAGGTTCAGCGCCGCGATCAAGTCCTGCACGTCGGCCAGGTCGCGCAGCCGATGCGCCGCCGACAGTCCAGACGCCAGCTTCAACTCGATCAACTCTTCCAATCGGATGACGCGAATCCCGTCGCGCTCGATGGACGCCTGCGCCGGATCGGGGAAAGCGACGGGCTTCGGTTTGCCGTCGCCAGGATACTCGCCGGTCGTGATGATCTCAATTCGGACCTTGTTCGCCGTATCGCGGAATGACTTCTGTGCGCCGGAGAACGCGGGGACGTACCCGCGTCCCACACGTTTCTGGCGAAAGGCGGCCAGCCCTTGCGCGGTCAAAAGAATGTCCACATCTTCCGTGTACCGCCGGTAGCCATGCGTGATCAGGGCCATTCCGCCGATCAGTGCATATGGGATACCCTCTTCGTCCAACCACTGCACGAAACGGCGGAGGCTATCATAGACCTGACCTTGCCGATTGAAGAGCGCATCACCCTCGCGCAGCACCCGCCAGATCGATTTGTCGTCTCTCTCGTAGGCAGTCATATCCAAAAGTATACCATCAGCCCACGCATCATGCATCACGCAGCACGTTTCACACCCACCACCATCACGTACCAATGATCCGTGTATATCTCGTCTTCCTTTTCTACGACATTCATCGCCGCGCGCTGGAACTTGCCGAGCGAAGCGATGATCCGGTGAATCTCAGCGGCGTTGCCCGGCGAGACACCGGCCGTCAGCGCCGATAATGGCCGGCGCCTTGTGTACGGCTCGATCGCTTCGACCTCAAAGCTGGCCTCGGACAACATGAGCTGCCATTCGCTCGACCTGTATTCT
>DASSFZ010000038.1:0-10170 GCA_035693785.1 Anaerolineae bacterium
AGCTGCAAGATCGACCGGCCCGTCGTCGACTTGCCGCAGCCGCTCTCGCCCACCAGACCCAGCGTCTCCCCTCGCCTGATCGTAAAGCTCACGCCGTCGACGGCCTTGATGTCGCCGGCATGCTGCCGGAACACGCCGCGCCGGATCGGGTAGTATTTCTTGAGATTCTGCACAGTGAGCATGGAGTTAGAGTCACTACTGTTTCCGGTTCGGGAGCGGTCTCCTGACCGCTCTCGCAGCGGCTCGGCCGGAAGACCTTCGCCGAACAGAGTTAGACTTAGAGCCAGGTCGTGGCCGCTACCCAACACGCGGCCTCGTGCCCGTCGGCCACGGGCAGGAGCGGCGGGTTTTCTTCACGGCAGCGCCCGATCACGAAACGGCAGCGCGGAGCGAACGGGCAGCCCTTCGGCAGATCGACCAGGTCAGGCGGCGAGCCTTCGATCGACACCAGGCGACGCCGCTCCAAATCGTCCAGGCGCGGTAGCGAGCCTAACAACCCCAACGTGTAGGGGTGGCCGGGCCGCTCGTACAGATCGCTCACCGGTGCGCGCTCGACCACGTAGCCGGCGTACATGACCATCACCTTCTGAACCAGCCGGGCGACCACACCTAGGTCGTGCGTGATCCAGACGATGGCCATGCCCAGCTCGCCGCGCAGCTGCTTCACCAGGTCGACGATCTGCGCCTGGATCGTCACGTCCAGCGCGGTCGTCGGCTCGTCGGCGATCAGCATCTGCGGCGCGCACGACAGGGCCATCGCGATCATCACGCGCTGGCGCATCCCGCCGGAGAACTGATGTGGGTAGTCGTCCAGTCGATCGGCGGCGCGCGGGATGCCGACCATCGTCAGCAGCTCGGCAGCCCGATCGCGCGCCTGTCGGTGGGTCATGCCTATGTGCAGCTCCAGCATCTCGCCGATCTGCCGGCCGATCGGCATGACGGGGTTGAGGCTCGTCATCGGGTCCTGGAAGATCATCGCAATCTGTCTGCCGCGCACGTGCCGCATGTGCTCGATCGGCAGCTTCAGCAGATCGCGCCCCTGGTACAGCACTTCGCCGGCGACGATCTCGCCGGGCGGCTGCGGGATCAGGCGCATCACCGACAGCATGCTGACGCTCTTGCCGCAGCCGCTCTCGCCGACGATCGCCAGCGAGTCGCCCTCCTCCAATTGGAACGTGACGCCGTTGACGGCATGCACGAAGCCGCCCGAGATCTTGAATCGCGTCGTGAGGTTCCTGACTTCGAGCAAAGGCATCATGCCCCGCGCATTCTCCTGCTCGAGCGGGTCGTGCCCGTCAGCGCTTGCGTAACGCGCATCGATCGACGCGAGCAGGGATCGATTCGAGCTCATGGCAAATCACAGGGAATGCGCGAGCGAGTCAGACGAGTGCCAGCATGACGCGGCGTGTTTCGAGCGTGAGCCGTGCCGAGTCGGGCGGCACACTCTGCGCGTGATACAGATTGCCTTCGCGCCACAACCTCGGGTGAGGGTGAGCCTGGCGCCAGCGAGCCAACGTGCCCTCCGCGTCCCGTATCGCGTGCATTCGCTCTATCGCTCCGCGCAGCAGTGCGTCGCGGACGCGCGGGGATGGTTCTTCGCCGCACAGGCCGGCGCGCAGCGTCTGGACGATCGCTCGATCGAATCCGTCTTCGCCGCGCCTAAGCCGGGTCATGAACGGCCTCCAGCCGGGACCGTGCACGCGGCGCAGCCTCGCCCGCCAGCCACACGCGCAGCAGCTCGCGGCCATAGTGCAGGCGCCACTTCACCATGCCGATCGGGCAGTCCAGCACGTGCGCAATCTCCTTCAGACGAAGACCGCCAAGGTAATACAGAATCAGCACTGCGCATCTTGATTCGTCGCCATATCGCATACTCCACTCCGACGATCAAAACACTCACGCACGACCCGAAAGGTTCAGGGCACAGGTCAACGTGCGACGCATTCTTGAAGTGCGTCGCACGTTGGCACGTTTGGGTTGAACCTTTTAAGACTCAATGTGCGAGGACAGCCTGCTCAAGTCCATGCGCCGGTTCCAGCATCAATTGGGCATGGCGATGATTTATATCTCGCACGACATGGCGGTGATCGCCGAGGTGAGCGATCGCGTCGGCGTCATGTATGCTGGCAGGCTGGTCGAGTTGGGGACGACCGATCTGCCACAAAGACACAGAGGCGCAGAGAGTCCGGACGGCTGGATCTTTCTGTCTCTGTGATGCTGCGGCAGAGCCGTTCATTCGAGGCCCGCATGCAGGCAAAGCAACCCTTAATTCAAGTGGAGGACCTGAGGAAGTTATATCCCGTCGAAGCGGGGCTGTTCCACAAGACCGACTCGTGGATTCACGCCGTCGACCGCGTCAGGTTCGAAATCGAGCGGGGCGAGAGCCTGGCACTGGTCGGCGAGTCGGGCCGCGGCAAGACCGCCACCGGCAAGCTGCTCGTGAAGCTGGTCGAGCCGACGTCGGGATCGATCTTCCTGCAGGCGAACGGACGGCGTATCGACGTGGCCGGGCTGCGCGGCAAGGAGCTAAAGGCGTACCGGCGCGAGGTGCAGATGGTGTTCCAGGATCCCTACGAGTCGATGAACCCGCGCCGCACCATCTACGACACCGTGGCGGAGCCGCTCGCCGTGCAGCACGTGGGCAGCTTCGCCGAGATGCTGAGCCTGGTCAGACTGACGCCGCCGGCCAGCTTCCTGTTCCGCTTTCCGCACGAGCTGTCCGGCGGGCAGCGCCAGCGCGTGGCGATCGCTCGCGCGCTCATCGTCCAGCCCAGTTTCGTCGTCGCGGACGAGCCGACGTCCATGCTCGACGTGTCGATCCGGGCGGGCGTGATGCGCCTGATGGGAGATCTGGCGCGGCGTCAGCCGGCCCATCGATCCGCCGCCGCGCTGCCGGTTTTACGAGCGCTGCCCGATCGCCGCGAAGGTGTGCGAGGAGAACGATCACCCGCCGCTGGAAGACAACGACGGCGGACACGCCGTGGCATGTTACCGGGTCTGAAAGTGCATAGCGTGCCGGACGGCGCCGTCACAGCAACAAGCGCGCCCAACCGAACTGTGCGCGGATAATGTCCATTCGCGCCTGCGCGTGGGTGTAGGCCCAGCCTGGCCAGGCAGCGGCGTGGTCGCGGGCATCCAGTCTCCGCGCCCGCGCGATCATCGCGGCGCGCAGCACATCGATGCGCACCCGGCGCGACGGCTCGGCGTCGACTACCCGCTCGCACAGGGCGCGCCTCAGCAGGCTGTCCAGCTCGATCGGTGGTCGATTCGACTCATACGTAATCATACGCGACTCCCGGCGTGCGCGCCGTCTGAGGCTCCAGGCTGCTCGCGAGCTGCTTGCGCAGTGCCTCGCGACTGCTGTGCAGGCGAGATTTGACTGTGCCGACTGGGCAATCGAGAATATACGCGATCTCTTTCAGATCGAGACCGCCGACATAGTACAACACCACGACGGCGCGCTGATGAAAGGGCAGTGCCTGAACCGCGTGCCGCACGCAGGACTCCACGTCGCGGCGCTCGGCCTGTGCTTCCGGCGCGTGCCCGGCCGGCGCGACGAACTGCTCGAAGTGATCGATCAATCCCTCCAGCGACACCTTCCGGCGCGCGTCGCGGCTCACGTACGAGTAGCTCAAATTGACCGTCACCCGATACAACCACGGCAGCAACGGCAGCGTCGCGTCGATGCGCGCGGCGTGCGCGTTCAGGCGCAGGAAGCACTCCTGCAGAATGTCCTCTGCGACGGCGTGGTCGCGCGTGATGGCCAGCGCCGCGTGAAAAACCTGAAGGCGATACTTGTCGTACAGCACGCCCAGCGCCTCCAATTCGCCCTCCCTGACGCGGGCCATCAAGTGTCGATCCTCCTCCTGCCCTGCTGGCGCCATACCTCTCCCTCCCCACTTCGGCTCGGATTACGCGCCGGGGCTTGGCGCTAGATCATGCTTGAAGAGCCACTCAGGCGCCTGAAGCTGCGCGTCGAGATGCTGGCGCAGCGCTTCGCGCCCATAGTGCAGGCGCGACTTGGCTGTGCCCACCGGACAATCCAGGATGTGCGCGATTTCCTTGAGGCTCAGCCCGCCCAGATAGTACAGGATCACTACAATCCGCTGGTTGAACGGCAGGGCGTCGATCGCGCGGTCGATGCCCTCCTGGGCCTCTCTCAGGCTCACGGGCAGCGCCGACGCGCCATGGGCCGATGCGACGAGCCGGTCGAATCGGTCGAGCAGCCCCTCCAGAGACGTCCACCATTTAGAGTGACGCGTCACCCACGCATAACTCAGCTCGACGACTTTGCGATACAGCCAGGGAGCGAGTGGAGATTCGGGATCGATAGAGTCGGCGCGCGCGCTCAGCGCGACGAAGCAGTCGCGCAGAATAGTCTCCGACGCCTCGCGATCGCGCGTGATAGCCAGCGCCGCTTGAAAGATGTTCACGCGGTATGTGTCGTACACTTCGCCCAGCGCGGACAAATCGCCTTCCCGTAGGCGGGCAACCAATCGTTCGTCGCCGCGTTGATTGAGCATCGCTCCCCCTCTTGAACAGCCTCCGGTGTCCTGGAGCAGTCTCCGCTTCCCACGTCAAAAAATGCGCGCGCCAGCTCATTCAGCAGGCTGGCCCAGATTCTGAGCCGATACGCCTATGATCTGGAAATATCACTCCCAGGCAAGCGGAAAGGTTCAAAGAGAGCGGGAAATCGGGAGAATGACGCGAGACTTTGTGAAGAACGAATCAGGGAGAGGATCGCTCCTGATCGCTTTGAACCATTTGATCCAGCCAGCGCCGCTCTTCCTCCGTTAACGCGGCACGCGCCAGCAGGTCAGGCCGTCGCCGGAGCGTGCGCAGCAGTGATTGCCGCCGCCGCCAGCGGTCGATTTCGGCGTGATTGCCAGAGAGAAGCACGTCTGGAACAGTCCAGCCGCGAAACTCGGGCGGGCGCGTGTAATGCGGATACTCCAGGAGTCCCCCGGAGTGCGAGTCGTGTGCCGTGGCGCTGGCATCGCCCAGCACGCCGGGGAGCAGCCGCGACACCGCGTCGACGATCACCAGCGCGACCAGCTCGCCGCCGGTCAGCACGTAGTCGCCGATCGAGATCTCGTCGGTTGCCAGATGCTCGCGTACGCGCTCGTCGACGCCTTCGTAACGGCCGCAGATCAACGCCAGGCGTTCATGCCTCGCCAGCTCCCGGGCAATCTCCTGGTTAAAGAGTCGGCCCTGCGGAGTGAGGAGAATTACAGGAATTGGTGATTGGTAATTACCAATCTCCAATACACCCTCGACTGCCGCAAAGATCGGTTCCGGCTTCATCACCATCCCGCCGCCACCGCCGTAGGGATAATCGTCGGTCACGTGATGCTTGTCGGTCGCGTAATCGCGGATGTTGTGCACGCGCACGTCAAGCAGGCCGGCCTCAATCGCGCGCTTGAGGATACTCTCTTGCAGCGGGCTCTCAAAGATGGAGGGAAAGAGCGTGAAGATGTCGAAGCGCATAAAGTGATTGTAGCACGAATCAGTGATCGGTGAATCAGTAGTCAGTAATCAGTGATCGGTAATCAGTGATCAGTCACCCGCATCGCCACGTAACCGATCGCTGACGACTGATTACTGACAACTGATTACTGATAACCGACTCACTGGTATAATCGCGCCATGCGCATCTACATCACAGGCAACAAGGGACAACTCGGGCGCGCGCTCGAATCGGCGCTGGCCGATCACACACTGCACGGCGGCGATCTACCCGAGGTCGACATCACCGACCTGGCGTCGATTCGCCCCAGCATTCGCGACGCCAGGCCCGACGTCGTGATCCACAGCGCGGCGATGACCGACGTCGACGGCTGCGCCCGAGACCCTGACCTGGCTTACCGCGTCAACGCGCTCGGCACGCGCAACGTGGCGATCGCCTGCCAGGACGCTGGCTGCGTGATGCTTGCCGTCAGCACGAACGAAGTGTTCGACGGCAAGGCCGGCCGGCCCTACCTGGAGTTTGATCCGACCAACCCGATCAACCCCTACGCCCAATCCAAGCTCGCCGCCGAGGTTTTCGTGCGCGACCTGCTCACACGCTTCTACATCGTGCGCACCGCCTGGCTGTTCGGCTACGGGGGGGTCAACTTCGTCACCAAGATCATCGATCGCGCCAGGCGCGATGGCCGGCTGCGCGTGGTGGTGGACGAAATCAGCTCGCCCACCTTCGCGGCCGACCTGGCCGGCGCCGTCGCGCACCTGATCGCGACCGGCGCTTACGGGATCTATCACTTCACCAACGAGGGTATTTGCTCGCGCTTCGAGCTCGCGCAGAAGATCCTCGAGCTCGCCGGGTTGGCGCACATCCCCATCGAGCCGATCACGCTCGCAGACATCACGCGCCCCTCGACGCCGCCCCCCTACACACCCATCCGCAACTTCTGCGGCGCGCAAATCGGCATCACCTTGCGGCCCTGGCAGGACGCGTTGGCCGAGTACATCGCCCATGAGCAATTCTGATGTAGTTAGAGTTGAGGAGTTAGAGTTAGAGTTGGGAAGTCGGGATTCAGATCATGGCGAGGCATCCGGCGCTCCAGAAGACCACGTCCTCCATACTCTAACTCTAAACTCTAACTCTAACTCTGTACTCTCCATCGTCATCCCCAACTGGAACGGCGCGCATCACCTGCCGGTCTGCCTCGACTCGCTGCGCCAGCAAACATACCCTCACATTGAAGTGATTCTGGTCGACAACGCGTCGAGCGATGGCTCGCTCGAACTACTGGCGCGCGACTATTCTGAGGTGCGCGTCGTCGCGCTCACGGAGAATCGTGGCTTCGCCGGCGCGTGCAACGCCGGCATCCGCGCCTCACGCGGCGAGTTCGTCGCGCTACTCAACAACGACACCGAAGCCGATGAGCGCTGGGCGCAGGCGGTGGTCGACGCGTTCGCGCGGCATCCCGAAGCCGGGCTGATCGCTTCCAAGATGCTCCTCTTCGACCGCCGTGACACCTTCCACACGGCGGGCGACACTTACCGGCTCGACGGCCTTCCGGGCAATCGCGGTGTGTGGCAGAGGGACGAAGGCCAGTTCGACACTGAGGAATACGTCTTCAGCGCGTGCGGCGGCAGCGCCGCATACAGACGATCGATGCTCGATCAGATCGGCCTGCTCGACGAAGATTTCTTCTTTTCGTGCGAGGACCTCGACCTGGCATGGCGCGCGCAGCTCGCCGGGTGGAAATGTGTCTACGCCCCGTCGGCGGTCGTCTACCATAAACTCAGTTCGACCGGTGGCGGCCCAATTGCGTCTTACCACGACGGGCGCAACTTCGTGTGGCTGATCGCCAAGAACTACCCGTCGAGCCTGTGGCGGCAATACCGGGACGCGATCCTCCGCGCGCAGTGGCGGCTGGCATGGGAAGCGCTCCGAGCCTGGCGCGGCGCCGAAGCGCGGGCGCGGCTGCGTGGCATGTTGGCTGGGCTGCTCGGGTTGCCGAGAATACTGAAAAAGCGCCAGGGGGTGCAGCGTCTGCGCCGAGCGAGCGATGACGAGCTGCTGGGCGTTCTGACGCCGATCGATAACCAACATTCCGACGCCCAGCGGAGCGGATGAAGACCTGGCAGGCCTATATCCCCATTAACGTTGACGGATAATGGCTCTCGCGGTATGCTATGAAAGTGACCGGTATTCCAAAGCCCCCTGTAGCGAAGCAGAGGGGGTGAAGTGTCGGCCACTTCGAGGCGTCACCATCAGCACCCAGCCCTTTCTGTCCATCGTCATTCCTGCCCACAACGAAGAGCACCGCCTGCCGCCGAGCCTGGAGAAGATCGCGGCTTTCCTGGCGCGACAGTCGTACACCTCGGAGGTGATCGTCGTCGAGAACGGCAGCGTCGATCGCACGGCCGACGTGGCGCAGGACTTCGCAGCGACGCATCCTGGCGTGACGCTGATCCAGGAAGAACAGCGTGGCAAGGGTATCGCCGTGCGGCATGGCATGCTCGCGGCGCGCGGCGAGTATCGCTTCATCTGCGACGCCGACCTGTCGATGCCGATCGAGGAGGTGAATAAGTTCCTGCCCCCCGCGCTCGACGGTTATGACGTCGCCATCGGCTCGCGCGAAGCGCCGGGCGCGCGGCGCTACAACGAGCCGCTCTACCGCCACCTGATGGGCCGCCTCTTCACCGCCATCGTGAAGCTGCTGGCCGTGCGCGGCTTCGAAGACACGCAGTGCGGCTTCAAGTGCTTCCGCGCCGACGTCGCGCGCGACCTGTTCAGCGTGCAGCGCCTGAATGGCATGAGCTTCGACGTGGAGGCGCTGTTCATCGCGCAGCGACGCGGCTACAAGATCGTCGAGGTGCCGATCAACTGGTACTTCTCTGCCGAGAGCCGCGTACGATTGATCGACGACTCGCTGCGCATGGTGGGCGAGCTGCTGGAAGTGCGGCGCAACTGGCGGCGAGGCGCATATGAGCGAGTCGACGCGAATTCGAGCCGGAAAACCGACGGCCCGCAAGCGGCTCCTACCGAATCATAGGCCGTCGCTCGAGCACGAGCGCGCGCTGCTGCGCGAAGGCTGCCTGCGCGTCGCCGGCCTTGACGAAGCGGGGCGCGGCGCGTGGGCCGGCCCGGTCGTCGCCGCCGCCGTGATTTTGGACCTTGCGAAGGCTCGAAGCCTTCGCCAAGTTCACGACTCAAAGCAGCTTACCCCCCGGCAGCGCACCGACTTGTACCCGCTGATCCTCGAATCGAGTCTCGCATGCGGCTTCGGCCAGGCCGAAGCCTCCGAGATCGATACCATCGGCGTCGTCTCCGCTACGCGACTGGCGATGCGCCGCGCGATCGACGTGCTGTCGCCGCCGCCCGACGCGCTGATTGTCGACGCGCTGCGCCTGCCGGAGGTCGACCTGCTCCAGCGCGCCTTCAACTTCGCCGATTCGATCTCGCTGTCCGTCGCGGCCGCGTCGATCTTGGCGAAGGTGACGCGGGATCGAATGATGGTCGAGCTGGAAACGGTCTATCCTGGGTACGGTTTCGATCGGCACAAGGGTTATGGGACACGAAGGCATTGGCGGGCGCTGGAAGAACTCGGCGCGTGCCCCGCGCATCGAGCGACATTTAAGCCGGTGGCCGCTATGGTTGGGACGCTTGCTAGATGAAACTCGGTCGATCACGGAACTGATTCGTAGTAGCGACCTTAGTCGTCACTACGAACCACCACGGATACCGCTATGACTCGAGACGACCTGGAAACCCGCTCGAAATCCGAGCTGATCGACCTCATCCTCCAGCAAGAATCGCAAATCGCCGACCTGCAGGCGCAGCTCGTGCAGCTCCAATTCGCGACGAAGCCGGACGGCGACGATCGCCCGCCGGCCTCGCTACCAACGGGACGATTTCCCGCCGCGTTCAAGCTGATCTTGATCGCCTCTGGAATCTTTGTCTGCGCGATTGCGCTGATCATCGTCAATTTCAAGCCGGGCGCGGCGACGAGCGCCGGCCGGGCGCCGGATTTCCCGCCGGGTTCCGTGGTCGCCGTGCAATTGCCTCGACCGGACAGGCCGGATCAGTCCGTGCCCATCTTCGTTGTGAATGATCCAGTTGTTGGCTTTCTGGCGCTGCACGGCCGCGATCCCGGATCGAACTGCCAGATGAGATGGGTACCGGAAGTCGAGCGCATCGAGGATCCGTGCAGCGGGTCGAAATACACGCGCACCGGAGATTACCTCTCAGGCCCGTCGCCGCGCAGCCTCGATCGATATCCGGTCACGGTCGGCGAGAACGGAGACGTCGCCGTCGATCTGAGCGGCCTCCAACGGGGGCAGCCCCGACCATAGTGAGCGCCTTATGTACAATCACGCCCCTGCCGACTACGTCTGCCCGTTCTGCGCGCTCGTCGCGGACATGGAAAACGAGCACTTGCTCTCGCGCCGCGACGACATCGTGCTCAAGAGCGCCCTCACAACAGCATTCATCGGCTTGCGGCAATGGCCGAACAACCCGGGCGGCGTCATCGTGATCCCCAACGAGCACTTCGAGAACATTTATGACCTGCCGGCCCACCTCGCCGCAAAGATTCACGAAGCCGCTCAGGCCATTGCTATCGCGATGAAAGCGGCTTTCGTGTGCGACGGCGTGTCCACTCGACAGCACAACGAGCCTGCCGGCAACCAGGATGTCTGGCACTATCATCTTCACGTCAC
>DASSFZ010000039.1:0-2435 GCA_035693785.1 Anaerolineae bacterium
CGTCGGCGTGGCGACGCAGGATGAGGAGCTGCAGAAGCGGCTCGACCCGGAGAAAGCAGGCGAGCGCATCGCCAGCTTCCTGCGGGCGGTGACGATGGAAGTCACGATGATCGCCAAATCCTGCGGCAAGTCCAACGTTCACAATCTGGAGCCGGAAGACATGCGCGAGCTCACGCTCGAGGCCTCCGCGATGACGGGCGTGCCGCTGGCGGGCGTAGACAAAGTAGTGGCGCCCTGGTGAGCGCTGAGGCGCTGAGGAGGCTGAAGCACTGAAGCGCTGAAGGCGCTGATCGATAGACTTATGCCGCCCGCAAATGAAAATTCCGACCTGCTCGCGGCGCTGCCCGAAGGGTGTGCCAAATCCGCCGCTGGATTTGACAATCCAGCAGGAGCACTCACTCGGAGATTTGGACTGCGGTCAGTATACGCTGGAGAAGAGGATGAGCTCTCGGCGAATCGAGGGGATTGAACGGGGTGCTCCGATCACGATCACCGTCAACGGCCAGCCCGTGCCGGCGTACGCGGGCGAGAGCATCGCCGCCGCGCTGATGGCCGCCGGGTATCGCGCCTTTCGCCGCACCGAGGCCGGCGGCTCGCCGCGCGGGTTCTTCTGCGGCATGGGCATGTGCTTCGACTGTCTCGTGACCGTCGACGGCGTGCCCAACGTCCGCAGTTGCATGGCAGAGGTGCAGGAGGGGTGTATCGTGCAAGTGGCGTGAAACGTAGAACGTGAAACGTGAAGCGTGAAGCGTGAAACGTAAAACGTAAAGCGTGAAGCGTAAAACGTGGAACGACAAACGTAGCGATATGCGATACGCGATACGCGATACGCGATACGCGATAAGCCACAAGCGATAGGCCAGGAACGTGATCGAGATCGCAATCATAGGCGCCGGGCCGGCGGGGGTGTCGGCGGCGGTGACGGCGGCGCAGGCCGGGGCGAAAGTCACACTCATCGACGAGTATCCGCGAGCAGGCGGGCAGTACTACAAGCAGCCGCCTGCTTCGATTGATACGCTTCGCCTGCCTGCCTCGCTGGCCGACAATATCCAGCACGGGCGCGAGCTGCTCGCCGGGTTATTGCACCCAAACATCGATTTGCGCTACAATACGCTGGTCTGGAATATCACGCCCGACCGCGTCCTCGATCTCTACGGCCCGCAAGGTGGAAGCCGTGTGCAGGCCAGGAAGGTGATTATCGCCAGCGGCGCGTACGAGCGTGTCGTGCCGTTCCCGGGTTGGACGCTGCCGGGTGTGACGACAGTCGGCGCGGCGCAGTTGCTGTTGAAAGGCCAGGGCCTGCTGGTTGGGCAGAAGATACTCGTGGCCGGCACGGGGCCACTGCTGCAACTGGCCGCCGTTCAACTGCTGGATGCGGGGGCGCACATCGTCGCGATTGTGGAACTGCAATCGCGACTGGAGTTTTTCGGTCACGCCTCGAAGTTGTTCGGCCAATGGGCGAAGATCGGGCAGGGGTTGGAGAACCAGAAGCACCTGTTGGAAGCCGGCGTGCCCATCAAGTTCGGGCGGGCTGCCGTCTGCGCCCTGGGCGATACGCAGGTGCAAGGCGCCGTCGTCGCCAGGGTTGATTCTCAGGGGCGGCCCCTCGCCGGCGGCGAAGAAGAATTCGCGGTGGACGCTGTCTGCATCAACTTCGGCTTCGTCCCCGCGACGGAATTGACCCGCCTGGCAGGCTGCGAGCAGCGATTTGATCCACGTTTCGCCAGCCTGTCGACGGTGACGAACCCCGACCTCGAAACCAGTTGCCGGGGCATCTTCGCGGCGGGCGAAGTGCGCGGCATCGGCGGCGTGGAAGTCGCGCTGCTGGAGGGGCGCATCGCGGGGATGGCGGCGGCGCGGCAACTCGGTTATCATCCCGACGGCCAAGACCCTCACCGGGAGTGGCAGAAGGCGCGCGCCGCGGTCGATTCGCTGGGGTCGATGTTTGCCGTCAAGCCTGGTCTGTATGAGGCGATCGCCGACGACGTGGTCGTCTGCCGCTGCGAGGAAGTCACTGCTGGCGCGTTACGAGTGGGGGCGCGCGCCGGTGCGCTGCAGCTCAACGGACTCAAAGCATGGAACCGCTGCGGCATGGGGCGATGCCAGGGACGCATCTGCAGCCCTGTCGCCGCGCAGATTGTCGCCACCGAAGCGGGGGTGAGTGTGGAGTCCGTCGGCGCGTTCACGGTGCGGATTCCGATCAAGCCTGTGCCGCTCGCTCTCGTCGCCGCCGCAGGCGTCGAGCAGCCTGCCGCAGCGGCGATGGAAGATCACGTCGGGTATGGGAAAGCGATCACTCGCTGATGCACAAGACGGCGTGTCATTCCGAACGCAGTGAGGAATCTCTAGTCCGTCGGGTGTCGGGTGTCAGGTGTCGGATAGTGTCATTCCGAACGTAGTGAGGAATCTCTCCTCCGGCTGGCGAGCGCGGCGTG
>DASSFZ010000040.1:0-3517 GCA_035693785.1 Anaerolineae bacterium
TTTGGCGCAAGCGGCGCCTGTAATGGCTGCTGGTGCATGCACTGGCGGATAGGCAGCGCCTACCACAAGAGGTCCCGCGCCAAGAACAAGGCGGCATTTCGAGACATCGTCAGGCGTGGTCCGCCCCCAGGCTTGCTCGCCTTCGACGGCGACGTCGCCGTGGGTTGGTGCCAACTGACGCCGCGAGATTCATTGCCCTGGCTCGAGCACGACTGGCGCGTCAAGCGCGTCGACGACGTCCCAGTCTGGTGCCTGTCCTGCTTCTATGTGCGCAAGGGATATCGCAGGCAGGGAGTTACGTCTGCCCTCATCGAGGCGGCCTTGAAGGCTGCTAAGCGTGCGAATGCTCCTGCGCTCGAAGCCTACCCTCGCGATACGGACGAGTCGCCAGGCTCCACATTCACCGGATATGCCTCCACCTTCGCACGTGCCGGCTTCAAGACCGTGGCGCGGCATACGCCGTCTCGCCCGATTATGCGCTACGATCTGAAGGCGATCAGGCGATGACGTTTGGGTGGCCGTTCGCAATGAATGTGTCGAAGGCCGTCGTCACAACCGATCAAGTTTGACTTTGGTGGACACTGTCTGTCGGGTCACGTTCTGGCCGTTAGTGGGCTTTGTGCAATAGAAGCTGACGCGGCGCAGCTTGATAAAGCCTATGGCGATGCTGGTTGTCTTGGCTCCCCTCACGCTCGACGAGCGGCCCGTCTTCACCTCAGCGATCGTCGCGGACTACGTAGATTCCCTTGTGGGTCGAGGTGAAGACGGGCCGGGATCGAGGCAGAGGTCGAGGCTGCCGTTCAGGCCGGGGAGCAGTTCTGGGCCGCGCACAATGCCGAAGGCGCCACGGTCGGGTGGTTGTGGGTTAAGTGCTCCCTGGAAGGGCTGCCGCCCTCTGCGGCCTTCCTATACCAGATCCTTGTCAAGCCGGAGGTCCGGCGCCAAGGCTACGGCACCGCCATGCTGGCCGCATTGGAGGACGTTCTGGCTGCGGACGGCTGGAGTGAGCTGCGCCTCAACGTCTGGCACACCAATGAGGCGGGCAGGCGCCTGTACGAGCGGGCTGGGTACAAACTGGTCGAGCGGTTCTCGACCAAGCGCCAGCTACACAAGCGACTGCCACCCGCCGACCCCAACCGACCTCATGCCGGCTGAGGAGAGGGCGTCATTGCCAAGCAGTCGCCCTCTCACGGTTGGCCTTATCTTAATACCATCGCCGTCCACTCCTCAATCCACCGGTCGCGATTCGCGGCAATGGCCTCCGGCGGGAGATTCGCCGGCTCCTGCGCGATCTGCGAATGCTTGACGAAGACCTCGGGCAGCGCGGCCTGCGGGTTCACCGGGTACACGAACTGGTTGAGCGGCACGTCCTCCTGGTAGCGCTTGCTTAGCATGAAGTCGATCCACTTCTCGGCCAGGTCGCGGTTCTTCGCGCCTTTCAGGATGCCGGCGAATTCGATCTGCCGGAAGCACGTCTGCGGCGCGGTGACGGCCGCCGTCGGCGCTTCTTCGAGCGGCGACTCGGCGAAGAACACCTCGGCCGGCGGGCTGGAGGCGTAGCTCACGACGATCGGCCTGGGGCCTTTGCCGCTCGACCCGCTGAACTCGGTGTAGTAAGCCGTCGTCCAGTCTTCGACGACTTTCACGCCATTGTTCTCCAGATCGGCCCAGTAGTCGAGCCAGCTTTCTTCGGTGAATCGGGCGACGGTCGCCAGCATGAACGCCAACCCCGGCGACGAGCTGGCAGGATTCTCGACGACCAGCAGGTCTTTGTATTCGGGCCTGGCGAGGTCGGCCAGCGCCTGCGGCGGCTGGAGATTGCGCTCCGCGAAGTACGCCTTGTCGTAGTTCAGGCATACGTCGCCGAAGTCGATCGGCGTCAGACGATTCTCGGGATCGAGCTGAAACTCGGCAGGTATCCCCGCCAGCGCGGACGACCGATACGGTTCGAGGATGCCCTCGTCCAGCGCGCGGCTCATGAACGTGTTGTCCACGCCGAACAGCACGTCGGCCTCTGGGTTATCCTTCGTCAGGATGGCGCGGTTAAGCGCCTGCCCGGCGTCGGGTTGCTTGAGGAATTGCACGGTTGCGTTGTTGGCCGACTCGAACTCCTCGAGCACGTCGTCGCTGAGCACGAACGACTCGTGCGTCAGCACGGTCAGCGTGCGCGGGCCGGTGGGGGTTGCCGGCTGCGCGGCGCACGCCGACATCACGAGTGCAAGCGCGCTGATCAGTGGGATGAGAATTCGCTTATTCATGTGAAACACCTCCTATTGCGTATTGCATGTGGCGTGGTGCGTGTGATGTAACAAACTACGGAACACGCACCACGCATCACGTTTTGCGGATACGGATTACCAGCACGACGCCTTCTTGCACGCTGACGCGCGCGGCCGGTTCGCTCAACACGTTGCTGATGCCGAGCGTCTTGCCGAACGGCAGCACGGCATCGCGCAGGGGATACTCGCAGCCCTCGATGGTGACGCCTCGCGCGTCACCGCCCAGCGCGATGAGCGAGAGGGTGTCGCCGATAGCGCCTTCGACGCGCGCCTGCATGCCGCTCGAGATCGCGCGGATCGAATGCCGCTCGTCTTCGATGCGCGCCGGCGCGTCGCGCAGCGCGGGCAGCGTCAGGAGCAGCATGTTCGCCAGCGACTGATCCCAGCGATTGCCCAGCCCGCTCAGGATCACGATCTCCGTCGCGCCGCGCTCCAGCGCGTGGCCGATCGCGAGCTCCAGATCGGTCTCGTCCTTGCGCGCAGAATTGACCAGAAAGCGGACGCCCATGCGGTTGAGGTCGGCGCGGACGGAGTCGGGTAGGGAATCGAGATCGCCGATGACCGTGTCGGGGGTGACGCCGGCGTCAAGCGCATTCTGCGCGCCGCCGTCGGCTGCGATCACGATCGCGCCGGGCTGCATCCAGCGCGCGACGACTTCGCGCGATACCAGATAGCCGTTGGCGAATAACAGTGCGCGCATGTTGTCTCCAGAAAACAAAGACCACCCGGCTGCCGGGTGATCTGCTTCTGTCTCTTTCCCTACGCCGGCATTACCCGTCAGGTTCGGACCGTCTGCGCCATAGCCACGCTGAGCAAGCGCACTCTCAGCCGGGTCTAACCCGGCTCCGGTTGGACTATTCAATTCACGATAACTATCGTGATAACAATTATAGCACCGTTTTTCTCGCGTGTGACGGGCGAGTCTCAGGCGTCCTCTGCGGTGAGACAGAATCGATCGCGCGAGACGACTGCATAGCGGGTGGCCCATAGAACGGGTATAATCCTGTGCGGCGCGCGAAGCACGGAGCATCGAAATAGAGGATACGTATGCCTCGTCTGACACGAATCTACACCCGCAAGGGTGATCGCGGCACGACCAGTCTCGTCGGCGGGCGGCGCGTGGCGAAGGATTCGCTGCGCGTCAACGCGTATGGCTCAGTCGACGAGCTGAATTCGCAAATCGGCCTGGCGATCAGCCTGGGCTTGCACGAGGATCTCGTCCGCATCTTGAAGACGGT
>DASSFZ010000041.1:0-6365 GCA_035693785.1 Anaerolineae bacterium
TGGTCGTGTTGGATTTGAAGCTGCTCCCGCATGTATCAGGGACAGACGTTCTCCTTCGCATTCGCGCCGACCCACGCCTGGCAGAAACGCGCGTCATCGTCGTCACCGGCCATCCGGACCTGGCCGACGCCGTACGTGACAGGGCGGATCTGGTGCTGCTCAAACCCGTCGACGTGAATCAGTTGAGCGACTTCGTACTACGCCTGCGTCCTGGCAATTGAAGCGACCGCTAACGACATTCGCGCTATTCGCGTTGTTCGCGGATCAAAGCCTCCGGCATATCGGCCAAATGAACGACGCCTCCGACTCAACCGTCGAAGGCGTCGCCATCATCACGTACAGACCCCCGGTTTCTTGGAGAAACCGGGGGTCTGGGGAGCTAAACTCCAGCTTACTTCTGCAACGTGCGAACGTACGCGATAATGTCGGCCAGGTCCTGATCGGTCAGCACCGGGTTGCCTCCCCTAGGCGGCATGTCGACACCGGTCGTGTTCGCAGGATCGCTCGCCGGGCGGCCGACTTTGACGAAGGCGAGCAGGTCAGCGTCGCTCTTGCCCTTCACGAACTCGCTGGTCGTCAGGTTCTTGCCCAGGCCGGTGATGCCCGTCGCGTCCGGCCCGTGGCACGCGGCGCACGTGCCGGCGAACTTTTCTGCGCCCTTCGACGCGTCGCCCACCGGCCCAGCCGGCGCTGAGGTCGCGGCGGGCGCGGCTCCACCGCCGCAGGCGGCCAGCGCCAGCGACAGCGCGAGCAGAAGGCAGACAATGACGATGGTGCGTCTTCTCATGCTGTGATTCTCCCTTGCGTAGTGTTTGATGTGCGCAACACTTCTGCGACCGGCGCCGAGGTTGAACCTTGGGTTAGCGCGCGGCGCGCAGCGCATCGAATGTTAACACCGATGCGCCAATTCCACCAGCAAACGTCTCGGCCGCGCTGCGGTCTCTGAACGCGGCGATGCCGTGCCCCATGGGTGAGACAATTTGAGAACTCCGCACGTAGAAAGCCGTCTCGCCGAGTATACATTCTTCGGTATTGTAATCGTGCACGAACCGGGCGCGCACTTCTAATTCCGGGTGCCTGGCGTGATAAGCTAGCATGTCGCCGATGTCGTCGAACTTGCTCATCACGCCGTCCGTGGTGAGTGAGGCGGCGACGCGTGCGCCGCTTCACCTTGCGCAGCCCGCTGCAGGCCGGCTCGATCCAGAATCACGATCTGGCCGGCTTCGTCGGCAATCAAGCCCTGCTGCTGCAGCCGTTTCAGAGAGCGCAGGACGACCTCGCGCACCGTTCCGGCGCGGGCTGCCAGCTCCTGACGCGTGAGCTTGCGGTCGAGACGCGTGCCGGTCGCGTCAGTGTGGCTGCCCTCCTCCGCACATACGAGAATGGCGTTCGCCACGCGGGCAGTGGCGTCTTTGAACGCCAGGTCGCTGGCCAGCTCGGCGAACGTGCGCAGCCGCTCGGCCATGTGGTTCAGCAGCGCTTCGCGAACGGACGGGCACTGGTCAATCGTGGCGAGCATGGTCGCCCGGTCGATGAAGTAGACCGTCGCCTTGCCGAGAGGCTGCGCGCTCACCCGATGCTCGCCGCCGTCGATGAGCGGCGCGGCATCGACCACCTCGCCGCGCCCAAGCACGACCATGATCTGCTCGCGATCGTCAGAGCGCCGGAACAGCTTGACTCGCCCGTCGACGACGATGTGCAGCCCGATGCACAACTGGCCTTCCTGCACAATCAGCTTGCGCCCCGAGTAAGTCTTTGCCTGCGTGTGGGCTGCAATGCCGTCGAGCAGAAGCCCACCGACGCCGGCGAATATGGGAATGGAATGCAGGGATTCAGGTGATACGCCCATCGCCTCTCCCCTTTGTACATGGAAATGCAAAGGGGCCGCCCTTGCCGTCAAGATTAGCAGAAGGCGACCCCTTTTGTTAGGACGAAAGTCACACTTTTCAGGTCACTTGGATCAGTTTTTCACGATCGATTATGACAATATGGCGTCCTCGTGCCTCAATCGCGCCGAGTCGTTCTAGCCGCAATAAGGAGCGCGTGACCACCTCGCGAGCGCACCCCACCAACGAAGCCAGCTTCTCCTGCGTCAGGTCGAGGTGGACTTCCACCCCTCGCTCGGTCGCCTGGCCTCGCTCGTCGGCGTAAGCCAGCAGTTTCTCGGCGATGCGCTCGGTGACGCACTTGAAGGACAGGCCGTCGACCACCGTCGTCAGGTGCGTCAGGCGCCCGGCGAAGATACGCAGGATGGCGCGCGACAGAGCCAGGTTGTCCCTCGCCCGCTCGACCGCGTCTTCTCGCGGCAGAAGATAAGCCACCACTTCGTCGACGGCCTGCGCGGTGACGGGAGAGATGTTGCCGTCGAATATCGGGCAGCCGCCGAAGCACGTGCGCGGCGACACCAGGCACAGCGCCTGCTCCTTACCGGACGGCGACGTTTTGTACACCCGAACCCGGCCGCTCGCCACGAAGAACAGGCCATCCGCGGCCTGCCCTTCCAGGAAGATGATCTCGCCCGGCCGGTAGACGTGCTCGGTCATCATGGCCGCGATGCCATTCAACTCTTCCGCCGAAAAATCCGCGAAAAAGGGGATGGCAGCCAGTGATTCAATCTTGATCATCGGAGACCTTGGCTGAGAGGACGAAACTCTGCGCGCCCATCATACGCCCGGCTGCGCGAGATGTCAACCGCGTGGAGGAGTCTCCTTCGGCAGCAGCTCGTCTTTCAACACGCCGACAAACGGGAGATTGCGAAAGATCTCGTCGAGGTCTAGTCCGTATCCGAATACGAACTTGTTCGGGATGTCGAATCCCACGTAGTGCAGCGTAACATCGATCTCGCGCCGTTCGTGCTTGTCGAGCAGCGCGCAGACGCGCAGGCTGGCCGGGTTGCGCGCCCGAAGCAGGTTGTAAATGTAGTGCAGCGTCCGCCCGCTGTCGACGATGTCTTCGATGATCAGCACGTGCTTATCGCAGATGTCCTGCTCTAGATCCATGATGATGCGCACCGCTCCGCTCGACTCGCGCGCGCCGGCGCCGTAGCTCGACACCGCCATGAAATCGACCGAATGTGGAATGTCGATGTGCTTGATCAGGTCGACCAGGAAGACAATGCCTCCCTTCAGAATGCAGACCAGCAGCGGCATCTTGCCTCGATAGTCGTCCGAAATGCGGTGCGCCAGCTCGGCGACGCGGCGCTGCACGGCCTCTGCATCGATCAGGATTTCACCCAGGTAAGGCTCGTAAGCCGCGTCCATATGTCCTCCTGTTCAGGCTTTAGACTTCGGAAGTCTTCTTAAAGACTTCCGAAGTCTTTCACGGACGGCCCGGCACCTCGTGATGAAGCCGGCAGCGCGCCTCGTACGATTCGCTCCCGCCGACCAGGACGATCGGATCGTCGTACGAGGCCGGGTGGCCGTCGATCAGGCGCTGCGTGCGGCTGGCAGGCGTCCCGCACACGACGCAGATCGCCTGCAGCTTCTCGACTTGCTCGGCCTCCGCCATCAGCAAGGGCATCGGCCCGAACGGCTCGCCTCGAAAGTCCATATCCAGCCCTGCGACGATGACCCGCAGCCCGCGTTCCGCCAGCGACTGGCACACCGACACGATATCCAAATCGAAGAACTGCACCTCGTCGATAGCCACGACGTTCGTGTCAGGCTCCACCCGCTCTAGCAGCGTCCGGGTCGATTTGACCGGCACCGCCGCCGTGTCCAGCCCGTTGTGCGACGTGACTTTTTCCGCCGCGTAGCGCGTGTCGAGCGCCGGCTTGAACACCTGAACCTTCTGCCGCGCGATCTTCGCCCGCCGCACGCGCCGTATCAGCTCCTCGGTCTTGCCGCTGAACATGCTTCCGCACACCACCTCGATCCAGCCGTGGCCGGGTTGACCGTCCATCCATCCTCCGCTCATGATTTTCAAGTGTATCCGGTCAGACCATGCAGGTCTCCGTGATCCTGCCTGCCGCTAACATCAACGCACAAGACCTGCCCGGTCCATTGCTCGGGATATTGAAGTGTGAGCAGTATAACAAAAAAGGGCAGATGATCAACTCTGCCCTTCCTGGTGTGCACCACCTTGAGGCGCTTGCCGGCTCAGACGGCCCGGCGAGCTACTCGGGTACCGCCTCGCTCGCCGGCTTCTCGCCTTCTTCCGCGTACTCGGCGATCGCCTGGCGCTCGCGCCGGCGCGCCGCCTTCTTGCGCTTCGAGACGGCCGCGATGCCTTCGCGGCGCTCGAGACGCTTCACGAAGCGCTCGACCTGTCCTTCGGTATCGACGATGCGCTGCTGGCCGGTGTAGAACGGGTGCGTCCCCGACCACACTTCGACGTTCAACTGCGGCACTGTCGCGCCGACCGTCGTAACCAGCTCGCCGTTGCAGTACACTTTCGCTTCCGGATGCCACTCCGGATGAATGCCTTTCTTCATGACAGATTCCTTTACGCCCCGGCTTCCTGCTCGACCGGGTAAACGCTGACGCGCGTGCGATTGCCCGGCAGCGGCTCGAATTTCACCATGCCGTCGACCGTCGCAAACAGCGTGTAATCCTTGCCGACCCCCACGTTGCGGCCCGGCTTGATGTGGGTGCCGCGCTGCCGCACGATGATGTTGCCGGATCGCACGCGCTCGCCACCGTATTTCTTCACGCCCAGGCGCTGAGCGTTGCTGTCTCGACCGTTGCGGCTGGAACCGCCGCCCTTCTTGTGCGCCATGATCAACCTCTCAACCTAGCATCCCGGGTTCCCTGAGTTCCTTAAGTTCCCTCAACTGTCATGACCGGCGTTGAGCTACTCAAGGGACTGAAGGAATTCAGCCGGGGATAATCCGCTCGACCTTGAGCCAGGTGTAATTCTGGCGATGCCCGCTCTTCACGCGATGGCGCTTGCCGCCGGGCCGGTAATCGAACACGATGATCTTGTCGCCCTTGCCCTGTTCGACGACCTCGGCCACGACCCTGGCGCCCTCCAGCACCGGCTGCCCGACGCTGAGCGCCTCGCCGTCCGAAATGAGCATCACCCGATCGAACTCGACCTTCTCGCCGACGGCCTGCGGCAGGCGCTCGACCTGGATCTTGTCGCCCTCGGTCGCGCGATACTGCCGGCCGCCCACCTGGAAAACCGCGTACACGTAAATCCTCCACTGCCAAGCGAACAATTCGCGGCCAAATGCAGCCGGCCGCGGAGCAAATACATTATACCGACTTCAACCAAGTTGTCAAGCGAGGATCGACAAGACTTCGGAAGTCTTAGGCGAAGATCAAGCGGCGCCGATGGATGCGCACGGCCGCAGCATCCACCCCCAGCGCCGCGACGACCTCATCCGGGCGGCCCGTGCCCGATTGCTCTGCCTTGAGCGTCATCCCGACTCGGACCTGACCGGTCTCGATGACCTCGACCGACATGTCCAGGATCAGCGGCCTGAGATCGTAAGTCTTGTCGCGCCGCGTGCGCTCGATGCTCTCTGCATCCAGGAGCGCCTGAACACGCTGGCGCATGCCCTCCGGCGAGATAGGATCGAGCAGCGTGACGGCGAACTCGGCGGCCCGCGTCTGCGTCTGGAGCGCCGGCGCCGAATAGGGGACTTCCGACACGTCAAGCACGGTAATGCCGTCCGGCGCGGCCTGGTTGAGGCGATCGCGAATCTCTGCCGGATCGCGCGGCTCGGACAGGATCACGTCCAGCACTTCCTGATCGCTGGTGCAGCCTACCGGCAGCGCTGCCGCGAACGAAAGGCGAGGCCGGGGATTGAACCCCTCGGAGTAGGCCATCGGCAGGCCGGCGCGCCGGACGATGCGCTCCCATGTGCGGGCCATGTCGAGATGGCCGACGTAGCGCACGTTGTCCCCGCGCGCAAATGTGATGCGGACACGCTGACGGTCCATCTGAACGAATCAATCCGTGTGATCCGCGTTCATCCGCGTCCAAAAGTCTTGGCGAGCAGAGATTCCACGACGCGCCCCTACCCGGTCGCAGGCAAGACGGAGATATACCAGGCTGCGACGACCCCCTCCGTCCCGGTCGAGTCGCGCACCTTGAGCCACTGGTTGACGGCGCCCACCTTGCGCACTGCATCTGCCGCCGGCTCCAGCACGGCCAATTTCGAGTTGAATCGCATGCGCTTGATCAGCGTCTGGTCGCTCAAAACCGGCTGCGAGCGAAGCGCCACATCCGGCGTCGTCGTCTGAACCATCAGCGTGCCGGTAGTTGCGCCGACGGGCGCTCCCGCGCCGGACGGCGGAGGCACCGGAGCCTGCTTCGACGTCGAGACGTACCATGCGGCGACGTAGCCTTGCGCGCCGCTCGCATCGCGCACCTGCAGCCACTGCCCGACGACGCCCACCTTTCCACGCGTGGCGCTCTCC
>DASSFZ010000042.1:0-3786 GCA_035693785.1 Anaerolineae bacterium
GTACGTGAAGACCTTGCAGGACGTCGGCGTGCGCGAGGGCGAAGCGCCTGTCGAGGCAGGCGGCGCGGTGCAGTTGATGACCGTGCACAAGTCGAAGGGGCTTGAGTTTCCGGTCGTCGTGATCGCCGATGCAGGCTACGAGCCACGCGGCGGGACCGATTCAGTGCTGATCGACGACGACCTCGGAGTGCTCATCGGCGTCTCCAACTCAGACGGCGCCCGCCCGGTCGCCTGGCGCCTGGCGAGCCTGAAGGAAGCGGCCAAAGAGGACGCCGAAGACAGGCGTCTTCTGTACGTGGCCGCAACGCGCGCCAAAGAGAAGTTAGTCGTCAGCGGGCACGCCAAGCGCACGGCCAAAGGCGCATTGAGCCTGTCCGGCTGGCTGAAGCGGCTGGGCAGTGTGATTGGACTGGACGAAGTCACGCTCGACGGGGAAATCACGACGCCGCGCGCGCTCGAAGTGCGCTGTCCCGGCAATGCAGGGCCGATCGCCTGCGTGCTTCATCCGCCCCGTGCCGCCGAGCGTTCAACTGTGCAAGTAGTGCGAATCCCCGCGCCTGCCGCCGCGCCGCTTACTGTCCCTGACCTCGTCGCGCCCCTATTGACCGGTGGGATCGAGGCCGACCATCAGCCATCTGCCATCAGCTATTCGCTATCCAGAGTCTGGCGAGTCGTTCCGCGCGCGAAACGCCCCAGCGGGCCGGCGTGGGTGGTCGGGAAGCTCGTCCACGAGGCATTGAGGCGCTGGCGCTTTCCCGACGAAGACAACTTCGACGTCTTCCTGTGGCCGTTCGCGCTGGAGACCGGATTGGCGGATGCGGTCGAAATCCAGGCGACGATTCGCGAGGCGCGGCGCTTGCTCAGTCACTTCCAGGGGCATACGCTCTTTGCCGAGATCGCCGCCGCCGAGCGTTATCACGAGGTACCTTCCGCGCTGCCAGACGATCACGGCGTCATCGATTTGCTGTACCACACGGACGCGGGCTGGACGGTCGTCGATTTCAAGACGGACGAGCTGCGCTCGGAAGCCGAGATGCGCGAAGCCATTCCACGCGAGGGTTACGACGTCCAGTTGCGACGTTATGCGGATGCCGTCACTGCGCAATTGGGCCATCGCCCGAAAGCGTTATTGGTGTTCTTGCGCGTGGCCGGCGAGGTGCACGTGATGGAGTTGGTGGGTTCATAATTCAGCGCTCAACGCGTGGTCTTCCGGCAAACCTATCCCCCCATTGGCGCGTATTTCAATCTGGGAACCGTTCCGTCGCTTGAGAGTTCAGCCCATATTTCGCACGGCTCGGCGTGGATTGGCAACTCCACGCTCCAGCCGCCGGATTTGGCACGCCCTTAGGCGGCGGAAGCGGGTGCGAAATGCTGGCTCAGCGCGGCGTCCTGGAAAACGATAGCTACATTGATTATCACGCGTCGTGAAAATTTTCATAAAATTGACTTCACTATTAAATAGTAATAAGATAGGTTAGCTCCCTCAGCCAAGTTGACTGTCACCAAGTGACGTCGGACAACACAGAGTAAGGAATGCCCGGGCAGCACGCACGCGCTGCTTTGGGGCTTTCTTTCCTTAATCATACGAAGGAGGTGATGCCTATGCGCCGATAGCGACAACCAGGCGTACTGATTGTGGAACGAGCGGATCGCCTTGAAGTTCTGAGAAGGAGACCCATCTATGGCGCAACAACTGTCACGGCGACAGTTCATGAAACTGTCCGCCGGAGCGATGGGTGGTGCAGTGGCAGCCGAGATGGCCGGCCTCGGCTTCGACACTTCACCCCTTCACGCTCGAACTCACGCCATCCGGATCAAGCAGGGCAAAGAAGTCCCCAGCGTTTGTCCCTACTGCGCCGTGGGCTGCGGCGAGATCGTGACTGTAGCCGACGGCAAGATCGTCGACATCCAGGGCAGCTACGACAGCCCGGTCAGCGTTGGCACGCTCTGCCCTAAAGGCGCGGCTACCTACCAGCTCGCCGTCAATCCCCACCGCTGGACGACAGCCAAATACCGCGCTCCCAACTCCGATCACTGGGAGGACATCGAGCTCGAAAAGGCGATGGACATGATCGCCGAGCGGTTCAAGAAGACCCGCGACGAGAGCTTCATCGAGAAGACGATGGTCGGCGACACGGAGAAGACCGTCAACCAGGTCCTGGCCATCGCCTCGCTGGGCGGCGCGACGATCGACGACGAGTGGAACTACCTGCATCAGAAGCTGCTGCGAGCGACGGGCGTGGTTTCGATTGAAAACCAGGCCCGTATATGACACTCCGCCAGTGTCCCCGGTCTGGGGATAACGTTTGGCCGCGGCGCGGCCACCACCTTCGCCCGCGATCTATCGAACTCTGACGCCGTCATGATCATGGGCTCGAACATGGCGGAGTGCCACCCCGTCGCCTTCCGCTGGCCGATGAAGGCCAAGGAGAAGGGCGCTAAAATCATGCACGTGGACCCGCGCTTCACGCGCACCTCGGCCATGGCCGACGTCCACGCGCCCATCCGCGCCGGCACGGACATCGTCTTCCTGGGCGCGCTGATCAACACCATCATCAACAGCGAACGCTGGAACAGCGACCCCTTCTTCAAAGAGTACGTCGTCAACTACACCAACGCCGCCACGCTCATTACCGAAGAGTATCAAGACCCCGAGGACCTGGACGGCGTGTTCTCCGGTCTCGACGCTGAAAAGCGCCGGTACGATACCCAGTCGTGGGCCTATCAGCGCGAAGAGGCGCTGGTCCAACCTACCGGCGAAGAGAAGACCTATGCCGAGATGGTCGCGGCGCGCGTGCCCGGCCGGTCCAAGACCGACCCAACGCTGCAGCATCCGCAGACCGTCTTCCAGGTCATGAAGCGGCACTATGCCCGCTACACGCCGGAGATGGTCGAGAACGTGTGCGGCTGCCCGAAGGAGAAGTTCATTCAGGTGGCCGAGACGCTGCTGGCGAACTCCGGCCGCGACCGCACCAGCGCGATCGTCTACGCCGTCGGCTGGACGCAACATACCGTCGGCGTACAATTCATTCGCACCGCCGGTATGCTACAGGTCCTCCTCGGTAATGCAGGTCGGCCCGGCGGCGGCATCCTGGCCCTGCGCGGCCACGCGAGCATTCAAGGCTCAACCGATATCCCGACGCTCTACCACTCCTGGTCGGGCTACATCAACGCCGCCGACGCGCGCAAGAACCACGACACCCTGAAGGATTTCATCCTCACCGAAACCCAGATCACCAGCTTCTGGTCGAATACCCCCAAGTTCACCGTCAGCCTGCTCAAGGCCTGGTTCGGCGACGCGGCCACGCCGGAGAACGACTTCGGCTACAACTCCCTGCCCAAGATCAGCGGCGACCACTCACACCTGCCCACCTTCGTGCTGATGCACGAAGGCGGGGTCAAGGGCTTCATCGCCATCGGCCAGAACCCGGCGGTGGGCGGCCAGAATGCCGAATTCCAGCGCACGGCGCTGGGCAACCTGGAATGGATGGTGGTGCGCGACTTCTTCGAGACCGAGACGGCTGCCTTCTGGAAGCGCCCCGGCGTGGACCCGAAGGACATAAGCACCGAAGTCTTCTTCCTGCCGGCAGCGCACGTTGCCGAGAACGAGGGCACCTTCACCAATACGCAGCGCCTGCTGCAGCGGCACGACAAGGCCGTCGATCCGCCCGACGACGCGCGCGCCGATCTGTGGTTCACCTTTCACCTGGGCCGTCGTCTCAAGGAACTGTACAAGGACAGCACGAACCCGCGCGACTGGCCGATCCAGAATCTGCTGTGGGATTA
>DASSFZ010000043.1:0-5705 GCA_035693785.1 Anaerolineae bacterium
TCTGGGTGGCAGTACGTGGTGAAAGCATCGTAGGCACCGTCTCTGCTGTCCTAAGGGCAGAGCTTTATACATTCGCAGCATGGCCCTCCTGCCTGCAGTAAGAAGACAAGGGATTGGGCGGTTACTCCTCCAGGCGATAGAGGAGTTCGCCCACGCTAGAGGCTACCAGCGTCTATTTCTCAGTACGACGCCTTTTCTGCTTCGCGCGATCCGGCTCTACGAGCATTTTGGATTCCGACGAAGCGATGAAGGCGCAAAGGATTTGTTCGGAACGCCGCTTTTTACAATGGTGAAAACTTTAGAGCCATCAGGTGCAACGAAATCAAAGTTGCTGATGACGAAGGACACCGCCGAGCATATTGTCAGACCTGGCCCGGGACCTGGCTCTCGGAGAGCCGGCTGGTGAGGTGACATGAGAGCAGTCGTGTTTGACCTTGACGGAACCCTGGTCAACACTACAGGCTTGATCCTGAACACGTACGTGGAGACTATCCGCTCGCTTGGCAGAGGCGACGTCACGACGTACGACATTCTCTCCAATTTCAACATCGGCCCGACGCCCGTCATCCTTGAACGTTTTCTTGGTCGTCCAATCTTGCCTCAGGATCTCGATGCTTACTACGTCGCCTACGAGGCAGCGATATCGAGGCTCCAGCCTTTCCCACGTGTGGCAGGCATGCTCAAGCAACTTCACCGGAAGGGCTACCGCCTCGGCCTGTTCACGAGCGCCACAAGGCGCGCCGTGAACCTTGTTCTTCCCAGGACAGGCCTCGATGGGCATTTCGGGGCAATTGTCGCCGGTGACGAGGTCACTCACTCCAAGCCCGCCCCTGATGGTCTGGAGATAGTTTGCCGGAGGTTGGGCGTGAGAACGGAGGAAGCTGCTTACGTCGGTGACGCCGAGGTGGATGTTGCGTGCGCGAGGAACGCGAGAGTCTTGGGAGTCCAGGCCGTCTGGGGTAGCGCCTCAGTGATATTCGCTGGAGACCATCTCGTCGCCAACCAGCCGGATGAGATCATCGCGCTGATCGAGAGCGCCAGCCATGCGGTCCTCAAGTGAGTATGGCTGTACAACAGCGCTGAGTGCCTGCTTATGCCGAGAAGCGATAACCTTTACGAGATTCCCGATAACGTACCTGTGCCAGTTGATGATGGGGCTTGCAACCATCTCACCAACATGCGTTTGCCGTCGGTTGCGCTCCGGTCTACATCTGGACACCTCGTAGATTTGGCGAGTTTAGCTGGCCGCGTCGTGATCTATTGCTATCCTCGAACAGGTAGGCCGGACATGGACCCACCTCAGGGTTGGAATGAAATCCCCGGGGCGAGAGGCTGTACACCGCAGGCTTGTGCTTTTCGAGATCATTACCAAGAATTACAAAAGCTTGGCGCACAGGTGTTCGGCCTAAGCACCCAAGATACTGACTATCAACGGGAGGCCGTTGCACGATTGCATTTACCGTTTGAACTGCTCAGCGACTCCGGGCTTGGATTCGCAAACCGGTTGCGACTGCCCATCTTTGAAATAGCAGGGATGAAGCTCATCAAGAGATTAACTCTGATTGCCCGCGACGGCCAAATAGAGAAAGTTTTCTACCCGGTCTTTCCGCCTGATAAGAACGCAAATGAAGTGGTTAACTGGTTAGCACGGCATAAGTAACCGAATCAGCAAGTTGCCCCACAATGGCTTTAAGCGCATCGGCTTTGCCCTGCCGCGTTCGGCTTGGGCAGTAGAGCGCGTAGCACATATTGCCCCACTCAGCCCGTGATTTGCCCTGCAGTACGGGCGTTGCCGCTGCCCAGGGGATCGATCTCGGGCGCCGGCTCCGTCCGGGCGCGGTAGAAAGAGCCGTCTCGATTCAGGGCCATCGCTTCTTCTTCGCCCATCGTGAGCACAACCACCCCCATGTTGAACTTGGCCTGGAGCCAACGCAGTGTCTCTTCCGCGCCAGCGGCGCAGCCGAACAGCCGATACGCGTCTTGCCGAAGCCGGCCGGCGCGGCAACGAGCGTCAGGGGCTGTATCTGCGACAGGTTGAGGCGTGCGGTCAGGCGCGGGCGCGGGCGAGGGATAAACCGTTTCGTGGCGAGCAGATCAACGCAAACCGCGCGGATAGAGAAGTCCTCGATCCACGCGGTCTTTGGTCACAACGAGTCGGGGTGCCGGGACTTGAACCCGGGACCTCACGGACCCGAACCGTGCGCGCTACCGGTCTGCGCTACACCCCGAACTTACAGTCGCTGTAGGTTCAGGCCGGCGACCGATGTGCATTATAATCGATTCCTGTTCGCCGTGCAAGCACTCGCGTGCCGCGCCGCCGGCCGCGGGTGCTTGCGCTATAAACGGACTCGGGTGTAATCACTCATGTCAATGGCGAGTCTCGCGCTTCTGCTCGCCGCGGCGGGATTCCATGCCGCCGCGAACGCGCTGATCAAACAGAGTCGAGATAAGCTCGCTTTTACGTGGTGGATGCTGAGCGTGACCAGCATTCTCGGCCTGCCCTTTCTGCTTGTCGTCGGCGATGCGCAGCCGGTGGGTTGGGCGATCGTCTTGCTCAGCGGGCTGCTCGAGGCCGTCTACTTCGTGGCGCTGACGCAGGCCTATTCTCATGGAGACCTGTCGCAGGTGTATCCGATCGCGCGCGGCTCCGCTCCACTGTTCGTCGCGCTCTGGGCGGCCGTCTTTCTCGGCGAGCGGCCATCGCCCGGCGGCGTGCTGGGCATTCTCCTGGTCGTGGCAGGACTGTATCTGGTGAACCTGCCGTCGCTGTCGGCGTGGAAACAACCGCTGCAGGGATTCAAGAACCAGGCCGCGCGCTACGCGCTGCTGACGGGGCTGCTGATCTCGATCTACTCGACGGTGGACAAAGTCGGCGTGCGCTATTTCGATCCTGTGATTTATCTTTACCTGATACTGCTCGCCGGATGGATCTTTTTGACGCCGATCTGGCTGCAGCCGGGCCGGCGCGCCGCGCTGATGGCCGAGGTCGCGCCCGAGCCGGCCAGCGAAGCCGCCGGGCAAAATCGCGTGCGCCGTGCCGCAAGGGTGGCGGCATGCGCGCTGCTGGGCACGGCGGCCTACCTGTTCGTCCTCACCGCGCTGCGCATCAGCCCGGTGAGCTACGTCAGCCCGGTGCGCGAGATGAGCGTGGTGATCGGCGCCTGGATCGGCGTGCGGTTCATGGGCGAGCCGGGAGGGGCGATGCGCATCGTCGCCTCGCTCCTGGTCGCGCTCGGCGTGCTGACGATTGCCGTGGCAGGTTGAGAATGTGCACACGAGCGCTGTCAGGAAAGCAGGCCGAGCTCCCACGCCCGGCTTATGCGGCGGCGTGGGAGCCGCCTCCGCTGACATGTCTTGCGTGTGGGCTGAACGGCTCACTTGACACCCGGGGCGAGTCCTGATAATATATAAGCGTTTGTTTATGAATTTGAGGCTTTGCCATGACGGCTCGATCGGCTGACCGCGCCGAGGCGAAGGCGCTGCGCGACCTGGCCCGGCATTTCTACGCGCTGAAAGACGCGATGCGGCTGGAGATGATCGCGCTGATGGCCGATCGGGACGAGTGCACGGTCTATGAGATGGCTGCGGCGTTGAACAAAAGCCAGCCGCTGGTGTCGTGGCACCTGCGCCGCTTGAAGGCGGCCGGTATCGTCAAGATGCGGCGATCAGGCCGGAAAGTGTATTGCTCGCTCGACCGAGATTCCATAGCCCGGCATCAGGAGGAGTTTCGGAGACTGATTCAAAGAGCGCCATGAAAGAATCGATCCAACCTCCAAAGCTCAAAGGTCAAAATTCAAACATCCAATATCCAATTACCTCTTCAAGGAGTCCATTCATGGCAAGGAAGGCTTCCAGCAAGAAAGTGCGCGTAGCGATCATCGGCGTGGGTAACTGCGCCTCGTCGTTGGTGCAGGGCGTCGAGTATTACAGAAGCGCGCCCGACGACGCTCAGATCCCCGGTTTGATGCACGTGCGACTGGGTGGTTACCACATCCACGACGTCGAATTCACATGCGGCATTGACATCGACAAGAACAAGGTGGGCAAGGACCTGTGCGAGGCGATCTTCATCGCGCCGAACAACACGTACAAGTTCTCCGACGTCCCGCACTTGAACGCGCCGGTCTACCGGGGCATGACGCACGACGGGCTGGGCAAATACCTGTCGAAGATCGTCGAGAAAGCGCCCGGCCCGACGGACGACATCGTCCAGATTCTTAGGGACACCAAGACCGACGTCGTCGTATCCTACCTGCCGGTCGGCAGCGAAGAGGCGACCAAGTGGTACGTCGAGCAGATCCTCAAGGCCGGCTGCGCATTCGTCAACTGCATCCCCGTCTTCATTGCGCGCGAGAAGTACTGGCAGAAGCGCTTCGAAGATGCGGGCCTGCCGGTGATCGGTGACGACATCAAGAGCCAGGTCGGCGCGACGATCACGCACCGCGTGCTGACGCGGCTGTTCGAGGACCGCGGCGTGCGGCTCGATCGCACTTACCAGTTGAACTTCGGCGGCAACACCGACTTCCTGAACATGCTCGAGCGCGAGCGGCTCGAGTCGAAGAAGATCAGCAAGACGAACGCCGTCACCAGTCAGTTGTCGCGCGAGCTGCCGGAGAAGGATGTGCACGTCGGCCCGAGCGACTACGTGCCGTGGCTCAGCGACCGCAAGTGGTGCTATATCCGCATGGAAGGCACGTCCTTCGGCGATGTGCCGCTTAACCTCGAGCTGAAGCTGGAAGTGTGGGATAGCCCCAATTCGGCGGGCGTCGTCATCGACGCGGTGCGCTGCGCCAAGCTGGCGCTGGAGCGCGGCTTGAAGGGCACACTGGTCGCGCCATCGTCTTACTTCATGAAGTCGCCGCCCAGGCAGTACACCGACGACAAGGCGCGCCAGATGGTCGAAGACTTCATCGCAGGTAAGTAGAATTGACGTGTGCCTGCGACGCACCTTGCCAGTGCGCCGCAGGCATAGCCGGGGCTTGCGTCCATGACTTCATCCTCATCGTCTAATCCACCCGAGACGCTGACCGACCGCGCGCGCCAGTTCTTCGCCCGGTTCCTCACACCGATTGTGGACGTGCTCATCCGCCTGGGCGTCACGCCGAACATGGTGACGGCCTTCGGTTTTGTGGCGAACGTCGTCGTCGGCGCCCTGGCGGCTGCCGGCTATCTGACGGCCGCCGGCATCGCGCTGCTGCTATCCGGCGCGATGGATGGTCTTGACGGCGCGCTGGCGCGGCGTCTGGGCAAGGCCAGCAAGTTCGGCGCGTTCCTCGACTCGACGCTCGACCGCTATTCCGAGGCGGTCGTGCTGTTCGGTGTGCTCGTGTACGCGACCCCGCGCGGCCTTCAGACCGAGCAGATGCTGGTGACGATCACGGTCGTAGGCTCTCTGATGGTCAGTTACACGCGAGCGCGCGCCGAATCGCTGGGCGTCGACTGCAAGATCGGCCTGCTCACGCGGCTGGAGCGCGTCGTCATCCTGTCGGCCACGCTTGTCTTCCAGCAGGTTACAATTGGGTTACTGTTGCTGGGCGTTCTGACCCATATCACGGCCTTTCAGCGTATGATAGTCGTGCTGCGGACGCTGCGCCGGGTCGAGGGAGCGTCGAGGTAACATCATCCCGTACCTCAGAAGCATTGTCTCGGGCAAACGGCCCTGATATAATCACTGACCGGTCCATGTGACGGCGGCGCGATGATCG
>DASSFZ010000044.1:0-8176 GCA_035693785.1 Anaerolineae bacterium
ATACAGATCGAGGTCGAGCATTCGCGCGCCGACGTAGCGGGCGATGTCGCGCAGCGTCGCCAAGACAGGCGAGGCCAGCAGGATACCCAGCACGCCCGCCAGACTCGCGCCGGCGATCGCGGCGACCAGCACCGCGACCGGATGCAGGTTGAGGTGATGCCCCAGGATGCGCGGCACCAGGATGGCGTTCTCCGTCTGTTGCAGCAAGAATAGCAAAATGATCACGACGACCGTGAACGCCAGGTTATTACCGACGAACATCCAGCTCGATCCCTGGAACAGCGCGATCAGCACGGTCGGTATCGACGCGATCACCGGGCCGAAGTTGGGCACGACTTCCAGGACGCCGAACAACACGCCGATGACGAAGGAGTTAGGCAGGCCAATGACCCACACCGCCAGCCCGACCAGCGTCCCCATCACCAGCGCCAGCACCAACTGCCCCCGAAAAAAGTTGTTCCACGTCTGCCCAATCTGCCCGCGCAGGTAGATAAAGTCGCCCCGGAAGCCAGGAGGCGTCGTGTTCTCAAACCAGCGGCCAATCGCGCGCCAATCCTTGAGAAGGTAAAAGGTACTGATGAAGATGAAGACCAGCCAGATGAATCCTTCGGCCAGGTTCGCGCCAACGTCGACGATGCGGTTGACGACTGTTTGAAGCAGCGAGCTGAGCGATCCGCGCAGCGGCTCGAAAGCGGCCCGCAAGTCCAAGCGGACGTCCCCGACGACGAGCGGCTCGGCGAGGCGCTCGGAGATCCGCTCGTAGATCGCGTCGAGGTCCAGATTGAACGAGCGCACCTGCACGATCACCGTCTGAATCAGCAGCGCCGCGAGCAAGACGAGTACCATGACCAGCGTCAGCAGGACGATCAGGGTGGCGATCGCCCGCCGCCCGTGCAGCCGGCGCTCGATCCATCCGACGACCGGGGCAAACAGATAGGTGATCAAGAGCGATATAGCCAGAGGTCCGACGATGAAGTTGAAACGATAGATCGTCAGGCCGACCAAAATGACGGCGAACAGCGCCACCAGGCGTTTGGTGTCGGTCGACCAACTCGGCGAAGCAGGCGTCATGCAGTCATTTTTACCACAAAGGCAGATGGTTCACAAGAAAGAAACCCGGTTTCTTCGAAGAAGCCGGGTTTCTGAAGGTGACCGGCACCTTTGGGGCGCCGGTCACCTCTATTCCTTATCGCCGCCGCCGTCGCTCGTCCCCGCCTTCGCGGCGCGGGCTACGGCCGGCGCCGCCTCGGCCACTGCGGCCTGCGCCGCCTCGCCGCACGTCGGATTCGCGGGCTTCGTCGACCGTCATCCCCTCCAGCACCGCCTTGCGGCTGAGCCGAATCTTGCCGTTCACGTCGATGTCGGTGACCATGACCATCACTTCGTCGCCGACCTTGACGACCGATTCGACGTTGGGCGCGCGATAGTCGGCGAGCTGCGAGATGTGCACCATGCCGTCCACGCCGGGCATGATCTCGACGAACGCGCCGAAGTCAGTGGTGCGCACCACCTTGCCGGAGTAGATGCGGCCCAGCTCCGGCGACTCGGTGAGCAGCTCGATTCTCGCGCGCGCCGCATCGGCGCTCGTCCCACCGGTTGCGGCGATGTAGATCGTGCCGTCCTCCTGGATGTCGATCGTGGCGCCCGTCTCATCCTGGATCGAGCGCACCATCTTGCCGCCGGGGCCGATGACCGCCCCGATCTTGTCGGGGTTGATCTTGATCGTCAAGATGCGCGGCGTGTGAGGCTTCAGTTCGGGTCGCGGCTCGGCGATCGCGCTGCGCATGACGTCGAGGACTTGCAGGCGAGCGGCGCGAGCCTGTTCGAGCGCCTCCTTGAGGAGGTGAGCCGTGAGGCCCTTGATCTTGCTGTCCATCTGCAGCGCAGTGATGCCTTTCGCCGTGCCGGCGACTTTGAAGTCCATGTCACCCAGATGATCTTCCATCCCCTGAATGTCGGTCAGAATCTTGTAACGCTCGCCGTCGCTGACCAATCCCATGGCAATGCCGGCGACGGGCGCTTTGATCGGCACGCCGGCGTCCATCAGCGAGAGCGTGCTGCCGCACACGGACGCCATCGAGGTCGATCCGTTGGACGACAGGACTTCGCTGACGACGCGAATCGTATAGGGGAACTCTTCCATCGAAGGGAGCATCGCCGCGAGCGCACGCTCGGCCAGCGCGCCGTGGCCGACCTCGCGGCGCGACTGGCCGCGCAAGGGTCGCGCTTCGCCGGTCGAAAACGGCGGGAAGTTGTAGTGATGCATGTAACGCTTCTCGTCGACCGGCGCCAGCCCATCCAGCTCCTGCGCGTCACGCGCCGTGCCCAGCGTGGCCGCCGACAACACCTGCGTCTCGCCGCGCGTAAACAGGCCGGAGCCGTGGACGCGCGGCAGCAAGTCGACTTCGGCCGCCAGCGGGCGGATGTCGGTCGGGCCGCGGCCGTCGGGTCGAATGCCGTCGCTCAGGATGCGCTCGCGCACCTCGATCTTGAGCCGATCGTGGAACGCCTCTTTGACGTGCCGGGCGTCGAAGTACTCGGCAAACTCGGTCACCAGTTCTTCTTCAAGCTCGTCCAGCGCCTCGTTGCGTGCATCTTTGTCGTACAAGTTGATCAGGATGTCGCGGATGCGGCGGTTTATCCGCTCAGTCACACGGCTTCTGACATCGTCGGCGATGCCGAAGCGCGGATACGACTCATTCTTCGGTTTGCCAACCTGGGCGCGCATCTCGTTCTGGACGGCGATTATGGATTGCAGCGCCTGGTGACCCTTGAGCAGCGCCTGCACCATCACGTCCTCGGGCACTTCGTTCGCGCCGCACTCGACCATCAGGATCGCATCGGCCGTGCCCGCGATCCGCAGATCCAGATCGCTTTGTTCCATTTGCCCGTACGTCGGGTTGATGACCAACTCGGCGTTGATCCGGCCGACGCGCACCGCGCCCACAGGGCCGTAAAAGGGCACGTCGCTGATCATCATCGCCGCCGACGCGCCGTTGATCGCCAGAATGTCTATCGGGTGCTCGGCGTCCGAGCTGAGACTGGTGACGATCACCTGCACGTCGTTGTGCAGGTCCTTGGGGAACAGCGGCCGCAAGGGTCGGTCGACCAGGCGGCCGATCAGGATGGCCGCCTCGGACGGCCTGCCTTCACGCCGGAAGAACGAGCCGGGAATACGGCCGCCGGCATATAGACGCTCTTCGTAGTCCACGCTGAGCGGGAAGAAGTCGATCCCCTCGCGTGGCTGCCCGGCCATCGTCGCCGTGGCCAGAATGACCGTGTCACCCTGACGCACGGTCACCGCGCCACCGGCCAGTCCGGCCAGCTTGCCGGTCTCGAAGGTAATCACCTCTTCGCCGACCGTGGCGCTAAAGGTACGATTGTCTGTCATGTTTTCCTCCGCAATTTGATGCGCCCGCGCGGAGTTCAGGAACTGGAGACTGGCCCTCACCCTCACCCCACCCTGTGGCGAAGCCGGGGACAAGATGAGGCACACTCTCCAATGCCTGACCTCCTCGGCGCAGGCGGCTCCTCGGTTATCGTCTGCCGTGCTTCGACGCGTCGTCGAAGCGCAGCAGGCTACAACCGCGCAGCACAACACAAAGCGAGTAGACGGGTAACCTGATCCGCATCTACTCGCTCAGCGTCACTACGTCACAGCGACTGCCTCTGCCGTGCTCGACATGGGAACGCCGGCAGTCGCTCCTCGATGGCAATGGTTACTTGCGCAGGCCCAGCTTCTGCACAATGGCCCTGTAACGATCCGGGTACTGCCGGCTCAGGTAGGCTAGATGCCGCCGCCGCTGGCCGACCATCTTCAGCAACCCACGGCGCGAGTGCTCGTCGTGCTTGTGGTTTTTCAGGTGCTCGGTCAACTGGTTGATGCGCGTGGTCAGGATGGCGACCTGCACTTCCGGCGACCCGGTATCCTTCTCGTGAACGTGGAATTCGCCGATGATTTTGCCTTTTTCCCCTTTTGACAGCGCCATGTCCGATTCTCCCCAACTAACATCTCACGCGCAGGGCCGCTGTCCGGCTCTGCCGTGGCTTTCGATGCGACGCACGAGATTCTACCATGCTTCGGGAGAACCGGCAAGGCGACGTGACACGTGATGCGTGATACGTGATGCGTGACAAGCTAACCTTGCCCGATAAGGCGAGTGCAGACGGCGGGAAGCGAAATAGCGACAAGTCTTTGCGCCCTTCGCGCATTCGCGGTGAAATCTATGGCACGCGCTCGGCATCGGCGCGGTTGACGACGGTCACGAAGCCGCCGAACAACCGGTACTCGTCCATGCGGCACGAGTTGATCAGCTCGCCGTTCCACACCGTCATGTCGGGACAACTGTCGCACATGTCGGCCGCGCCGTCGGGCATGATGTCCGGCCCCTGGATGATGCCGATGCTCTGAATGTAAACGGAATCAAATACGCGCAACGGGTGGCGCAGCAAGTCGCCCAGGTAACGACGATAGGCCGCGCGCACCCTCCCGTCGATCGCCGCCAGCCAGAACACTTTGCGGCCGACCTTCGACTGGTTCAGGTAAGCCAGGTATCGGCCCTTGAAGAAGTGATGCCCGGCCTGCGCCAGCTCCATCGTCTTCGGGCCGATCGACCCGTACATGCGCCGTCGCGTGCCGATCATCGCGCCGGCCAGCCACTTGATCGAATCGACTTTCCACGTGCCGCCCAGGTAGCCCGACGCGTCGAACTCCGCGAAATGCTCTTTGATGAGGTCGTGAACTTCGTACGAGGTGATGTTGCGCTCGGGCGGCGTTTCGCTGGTGTAGCTCAGGTGGCGCGCATCGACGAACTCATCTCCGCGCTGGTAGGTGACCTCCTCGTCCAACGGCGCAACGCGGAAAGTGATGAACACCAGGCCGTGCACCCTGTCGACGTTGCGCTGCCCCCAGCGCACGACCTCGGGGATGTAGTCGAACGTCGAAGGGTAGACCGTGCCATTCAAGATCAGATACAGTCCCCCGACGTCGTGGATCAAGTCGGCATAGTGCTGGCGCAGCTCGTTCGTCTCGACTTCGTCCTTGTCTTTCCAGCGGGGCCGGCCCTGGAAGCTGTCGATATGAATGGTGAACCCGGCCAGGCCGGCCTTCTTCAGCTCGACGATCGTCGGGCGATCGAGCTTGATCGCATTGGTGAGCAGGATGGGCTTCATGTCATTTTGCGCGATGAAGGCCACCGTGTCCATGATGTGCGGGTGCAGAAGCGGCTCACCGCCCGCGATCGAGATGTTGTCGCAGTTACGCCAGCGCTTGAAAAACAGCACCTCGTCTTTGATCTGATCGAGCGACTTGTGACCGGTGAGCTTCTGCCGGTAGCAGCCCAGACAGTGGATGTTGCAGATGTCGGTCACCTCCAGCCAGCCAATGGGATTGTCGTTCTTGGACCAGGGGAAGCGATAAAGGTTGCGCTTGTCGAGTGTCATATGTGGCTCCATGTCAGGGGTAGTTACATTGACAACACTCGACGGTGAAAAGCGTGACGCACAGAAGAGTTATTCAGAATATGATGAATATTAACGTGGCAATGTCAGATTCGGCTCGCCGCGCACTTCAAAACAGGCGGCCCTGCTCGAGTGTGTGCTCTTGTTCGTCCCACGGCAGTGGATCGATCCTGGCTCGCGCCGCCACGCGTCGATGTAGCTCGCGGCAGATGAGCGGCGACTGGATCTCGTCGGGGCAGTGGCAGAAGGCATACACGTCCGCACCTTCGCTTAACCAGCCCGCGAACCGATCGGCCCATTCGTCCAACAGCGGCGCATTGAGATCGATCCGGGGATGTCCGATGTAGCGCACCAGGGCGAACGAGGCGGTGCGCTCAGGCAGCAGCGGCACGTCAGGCTTGCGCTCGCGCGCCTGTTCCAGGCGCTCGACCATGCGCATGTACACGCTGCCCCGTCCGATTTCGGCTTCGGGCATTTCGCGGATTGGGCGCGTGTCGATCAATACGCGGGCGGCGTCGTGCTCGCGCAGCAGGGCGTTCAACTCGCCATGATGCTCACCGAACCAGTCGAGGTGGCGCACCTCGACGGCGAGTTTCAGGTCGCGCGGCCACGCCTTGAGGAACGCGCGCAGGTCGTTGATGAACTTCGGCGAATAGCGTGGTGGTAGTTGCAGAAACAGCGGGCCAAGCCGGCTGCCTAGCCCGCGCATGAGATCGACGAAGTTGAGTGCCTCCTTGAGATGCGGCGCGAGCTGCCCGGCGTGGCTGACCGAGCGCGGCAGCTTTGGGCAGAAGCGAAAGCCTTGAGGCGTATCGTCACGCCAACGTTCTACGGTGGCTGCCGAGGGAGTGGCGTAAAAAGTGGTGTTGCCCTCAACGGCAGTCAATCGACGGGCGTACTCGCGCAGGAAGTCGCCTTGCTTCGTGCCCTTTGGAAAGAAGTTGCCGACCCAACCCTGGTAGGCCCAAATGGCAGAACCGGTGAAGTAGCGCATTTATCACTCCTCTACAGGCAGCGTATCTACCCGCACCTGCCTACCCAGCCGGGTAAGGTTGATTCCGGTCAGCACAATCACCGCGCCGGCCACGTGATACACCGTGATTGGATCGCCACGGCCCAGCCAGGCAAACAGCGCCGCCGCGATCGGGATCATGTTAGAGTACACCGCCGTCCGCGCGCTGCCGATTGCCTTGACACCACGGTTCCAGCCGGCATACCCGACGGCGAGCGCGAACAGGCCGGAAAACACCGCCGCGCTCCAGGCCTCGGACGGCACAGCATCCCAGTCGAGCCGGCTCAGGTCAGGCAATGCCATGATGATAATCAACACCGTTCCCGCCGCAACCGAAAGAGCCGTGACGGCCATCGCGGAATAGCGGCGCAGGAGAGACGCGACGAGCAGCGTGTAGACCGCCCATACGATAGCGGCCATCAGGATGAACAGGTCTCCAACCAGGGACGATGCCCCCGGCCCACCAGACGCGACAGACGCGTTGCCGAGTACGACGACGGCGATCCCGGCAAAAGACATGACGACGCCGATCCAGGCCAGCATCCCCAACCTCTCGACGCGCAGGGCTGCGCCGATCAGCGCGACGATCACCGGCGTCGCCGCCGCGATCAGCGCCGAGTTGGCCGGCGACGTATGATCGATGCCGGTAATGAACAACGCCTGGTAGACCGTGTTGCCTAACAGGCCGATCCCGAGGACCGCCATCCAGTCGCGGCGTGAAGTCGGGACGGCGTCCCCTGCCCGGCGCAGCATGAAGAACAGCGCCGTCGACGCGACGCAGAACCGCAGCGCATTGAACGCGAGCGGCGTAAACGGCGCGTCTGGACCGCTGATCGCGCTCTTGACGACGCTCAGATTGACGCCCCAGATAGCGACCACCGCCATCACGATGAGGTCGGTGCGGCCAAACCGGAGCGTTGACGGCGCATTCATTTGGCTCATGGTGCGCCTGGCTGCGCGGGCGTCAGAGAGGAAAATAGACCCGGTCGCCGACCGAGACGACCACCGGCGCACCGGGATTGGCAGGCGTGACGTAAAAGCCGCGTGTGCCCTGCTCCAGGAACTGGAGCGCGCGCTTGACTTCCGAGCTTTCCCGCTCGACCTGCGGCAGACGCAGCGCAAATCGGCTGAACTCGAGGCACGGGAGAGCGACACGCACGTCACCCAGCCACAAGTCGACGCCCATCGCGGCGCAGCGAATCAGCACGCCGCGCTCCACGTCGCTCAGACCCGGCAGCGCGTCTGTATCGATCAAGACGTTCTCCCCGGCGCAGCCATCAAACATCTGATCGCCGAAGCGTGCGCGCATGCGTACGTAATGCGACGTGAATCCGATCGACAGGCCGTTCACGCCTGCGAACTGCGACTTGTCGTGAAGGCGATGATGCACGTCAAGTGTTTGTTGACCGTCCGGTGTCAGAGCAATCGCCCCATCGGGCGACACGCTTATCTGCTCGACGCTCAGCAGTGGCGAGGTGTCGTACACGCGATGAGGTTTCTGCCCGACCTTCAACGAGCTGCGCTGAATCTGCAAGCGGGCAACCGTTCCGACGTAACGAAGTTCCATGGATGCTCCCAGATAGGCTCCAGCGTGGCAGGATACTACCACAGATACAAGAGGCGCGTTATCTGGGCTTAGCGCCAGACGACGTCCGAAGCGCTCAGGGCAACTCGTAAATCACGACGCCGTTGGCGTCGAGGCGT
>DASSFZ010000045.1:0-2249 GCA_035693785.1 Anaerolineae bacterium
AACCTGGTCGCCGAAATGTGCCGCTTCGATCTGCCGCTTGGCGAGCTTCACTTCCCCACGCTCGATCTGCCGCCGGGCCGCGCGCCGCGCGACGAGCTGTGGACGCTCGCCCTCGCCGGCGCGATGCAGCGATATGGCGAACTGACGCCTGCGCTCGAAGCGCGCCTGCGCAAGGAAGTCGACGTCATCGACGCGCTGGGTTACGCGCCGTACTTCCTCGTCGTCGCCGACATTGTGCGCTTCGCCCGCGATCAACGCGTGCCCATCTCGCCGCGCGGCTCGGCCTCGTCGTCGGTCGTCGCCTACTGCCTCGGCATTCACGACGTCGATCCTATCGCGCACAACCTGTACTTCGAGCGCTTCCTGTCGCTCGAGCGGCGCGACCCGCCGGACATCGACCTCGACCTGTGCTCGCGGCGCAGGGACGAGGTCATCGAGTATGTTTACCGCCGGTACGGCGCGGACCGCGTGGCGATGGTGTGCACCTATGCGACGCTGCGCCCGCGGCTGGCGCTGCGCGAAGTGGGCAAGGCATACGGATTATCCGAGAGGCGCATCAAGGAACTCTCGGAGCACCTGCCATGGTTCTGGAGCCCCGCCGAGCGCGTGGAGACTGAGGCGGCGCAGGCCAGGCTCATGCAGCAGGCGCGCGATCCGATCGAGCGCGAGGCGCTGGAGATGAGCCGGACGCTCGACGGGACGCCGCATCACCTGTCGATTCATCCTGGCGGCATCGTCATTTCGCCCGGGCCGATCACCGATCTCGTTCCCCTTCAATACGCGACGAAAGGGCTGCTCGTCACGCAATTCGACCTGGGCGGCGTTGCGGCGCTGGGCCTGGTGAAGATCGACCTGCTGGGCATCAGCGCGCTGACCGTCGTCGCCGATTGCGTCGAGTCGATCCAGAAGCGCCGGCCCGATTTCACCGCCGAGTCGATTCCGCCGGAGGACCCCGCCACCGCGCAGACGCTGTCGACGGCGCAGACGATCGGCTGCTTCCAGACCGAGAGTCCCGGCATGCGCATGACGCTGCGCGAAGTGCAGGCGCGGAACGTGAGCGACGTGATTGTCGCGCTGGCGCTCTTTCGACCGGGGCCGCTCAAGGGCGGCCTGAAGGATGCTTTCGTGCAGAGGCATTTGGGGCAGGAGGCGGCATCGTACCTGCATCCGGCGCTGGAGCCGATCCTGAGCGAGTCGTACGGCGTGATCCTGTACCAGGAGCAGGTCTTGCGCATCGCGCACGAGATCGCCGGTTTCACGCTCGGCGAGGCCGACTTGCTGCGCCGCGCGATGTCGAAGAAGTCTGAGCGCGAGATGGCCCGCCTGCGCGAGCAGTTTACCGTCGGGGTCGTGAGGACGAGCGGGTTGGACTCGGCCACCGCAGAGGAACTCTGGGAACTGATGGCCGCGTTCGCGGGCTACGGCTTCCCCAAGGCGCACGCGGTGGGCTACGCCGCCGTCGCGTATCGCATGGCGTATCTCAAGACGCACTACCCGGCGCACTTCATGGCCGCGCGGCTGGCGGTGTGGGGCGGCTATTACGCGCCGCTCGTGTACATGAGCGAAGCGCGACGACTGGGTCTGGCCGTCAAGCCGCCACACGTCAACCACAGTGAAGAAGCCTTCACGTTGGAGGAGCCTCGAACGCTGTGGATGGGGCTGGGCCAGGTGCGCGAGCTGACACGCGCCACGATCGAATCGATCGTGTCTCGTCGCCCATTTGCATCGCTCGAAGACTTCCTGGTGCGGGCGCAGCCGCTTCATGTTGAAGCCGTGAACCTGGTTAAAGCCGGCGCGCTGGACGGGTTGGGATACGCAAAGGCGATGCTGACGATGCTCGAACAAGCGCCGTGGCATGGGCGGCATACCAGCCAGATGAGCCTGATGTTCGCGGCCCAGCCATCGGAGGCGCTTGAGCCGGCGCTGCACGAGCGCGCCGCCTGGGAGCGCGACGTCCTGGGCATGCTCGTCGGCGTGCATCCCCTGCAGCTTGTGGCAGAGGAGTTATCGCGTCACGCCGTGACGCGCAGCGATCAGTTGAGCGCCCATGCAGAGCGAGAGGTGACGGTCGCGGGTGTCCGGCTCGCCGCGCACCGGTTCAGCGGCAGGCAGGAAGAGCCAATGCTGCTGGTGGACATGGATGATGAAGCCGGGAACTATCAGGTGCTGTGGAGCGGCGCGGCGCTGAGACAGCATCAGGCCGTATTATCGCACCGGGGACCGGTGCTGATTCGCGGCCGCGTGCGCAC
>DASSFZ010000046.1:0-6111 GCA_035693785.1 Anaerolineae bacterium
CTACGTGAAAGAGTATTTCAGCGGGCTGGAACCATGACAGGAGGCCCAGTCTCAATGGCCGATCCCATCACCGTCGAACAGTTCACCGCCATAGCCCAGGCCATCGAGCGAGAGGTGGGCAAGATGATCGTCGGCCAGCACGACATCGTGCGGCAGACGCTCGTGACGCTGCTGGCCGGCGGCAACGCCTTGTTAGAAGGCGTGCCCGGTCTGGGCAAGACCATGCTGGTGCGTACGCTGGCGCAGGTGTTGGACTGTAAGTTCAGCCGCATCCAGTTCACGCCTGACCTCATGCCTGCCGACATCGTGGGCACGAATATCTTGATCGAAGACGAAGGCGGGCGGCGGCGTTTTCAATTCGAGCCGGGACCGGTTTTCGCCAATCTGGTGCTGGCCGACGAGATCAACCGCGCCACGCCCAAGACGCAAAGCGCGATGCTGGAAGCGATGCAGGAACACAGCGTCACTGCCGCCAAGATCACGCATCGCCTGGAAGAGCCTTTCTTCGTGCTGGCTACGCAGAACCCGCTGGAGATGGAAGGCACCTACCCTCTGCCCGAAGCGCAGCTCGACCGCTTCTTCTTCAAACTCAACGTGGCCTATCCCAATGTGAACGAACTGGTGGCGATTGCCGATCGCACAACCGGCCAGGAGCTTCCGCAACCGCAAGTCGTCGCCGACGGGGCGACGGTGATGGCCATGCAGCAACTCGCACGCGGCGTGCCGATCGCGCCGCACGTGACCGAAGCGGCGGCGCGGCTGGTGCGCGCCACGCAGCCGCAAGACCCGCTCGCGCCCGATATCGTCAAGCGCTACGTCAACTGGGGCTCCAGCCCGCGCGGTATGCAGGCGATGATCCTGGCCGGCAAAATCATCGCGCTGCTAGATCACCGCTACAACGTGGCGGTAGACGACCTGCGCCAGGCCGCATTGCCCGCACTGCGCCACCGGCTCATCCTCAACTTCGAGGCGCAAGCAGAAGGGGTGACGACAGATCAGATTGTGACGGAGCTTGTCGAGCAGGTGTTGGAGTATGCGTGAACTGCTCTCCCCATCCTTCCTCGCCACGCTCGACCGTCTCACGCTGGTGAGTCGCCGGGCGCGCGCGGGCAAGTTCAAGGGCGAACGACGCAGTCCGCGACGCGGCGGCAGCGTCGAGTTCGCTGATTTCCGTGAGTACGCGCCGGGCGACGACTTTCGCCAGATCGATTGGAATGCCTATGCGCGGCTGGAGCGGTTGTTCCTGCGGCTGTTCGTCGAGGAAGAAGACGCCACCGTCCATGTGATCGTGGATGCCAGCCGGAGCATGGACTGGGGACAGCCGCTCAAATCGACCTACGCTCGGCGTGTCGCGGCTGCACTGGGCTACGTAGCTCTGGTCGGGATGGATCGCTTGGTCGGCGCGGCGCTTGGACTCGATGGGCGATCCTACGCGTTGTTTCCACCCCATCGCGGCAAGCATCAAGCCCTGGCGTGGTTCGACTGGCTGGCCGGGCTTGCCCTGAGCGAAGCCGAAGGGTTGCAGCCTGGCGGACAGGCCTCGCCCCTGGCCGCTCTGACGCAGTATGCCGCCAGTGTGCGCCGCGCCGGTCCGCTCGTCGTCGTCAGCGATCTGATGGATGACGGCTGGCGCGAGGGCATCCAACGCCTGGCCGCGCGTCACTACGAGATCACGCTGCTGCACATCCTGGCTCCCCAGGAAATCGATCCCGAATGGGAAGGTGATCTGAAACTGGTCGACAGCGAGACGAATGCCGCCGTCGAGATCACCGCCGACTTCGATCTGCTGTCGCGTTACCGCGCGCGCCTGGAAGCCTGGCAGAGCGAGTGGCAGCAGTTTTGCGCCGCGCGCGCGATCAATTACGCGCCGATTGAAACGTCACTGCCCTTTGAGGAGTTAGTGTTGTCGTTTCTCAGGCGGCGGGGGATATTGAAGTGAGGGCTGTACCATGAACTTCATTACTCCTCTCGCCTTTGGCCTGGCGGCCCTCTTGCCCGTCATCGTCGCGCTGTACTTTCTGAAACTGCGACGCCAGGAACAGTCCGTTTCTTCCACGTATCTGTGGCGGACGCTCGTGCGCGATACGGCTGCCAACGCGCCCTGGCAGCGCCTCAAGCCAAACTGGCTGCTTCTGCTGCAACTGTTGTTTCTGATCGCACTCATCGTCGCGCTGGCGCGCCCGTTTACGTGGAGCGAAGCCGCGGCCAGCTCGCACCTCATCCTGGTGATGGACACTTCGGCCAGCATGGGCGCTACGGACGTCGAGCCGAATCGGCTGGCGGAAGCGGTGACCACGGCTCGGGAGCTGATCGAGGGTTTGCCGAATTCGACGCGCGTGACGGTGATCGAGGCGGGCGCTCAAGTGCGTGTGCCTGTGTCTGGCGCGAGCGATCCGGGTGCGGCAGTCGCCGCACTGAGCGCGCTGCGCCCCGGCTGGGCCGGCGCCGATCTGACATCCGCCCTGACGATGGCGGCCGCCATCGCCGCCCGCGAACCGGACAGCGAGGTCGTGATTCTATCGGATGGGCGCGTCACCCTGCCCGATGCTTCCACCCCTTCGACTTCGCTCAGGGCAGGCTTCACGCTGCCCGGTCGCGTCCGCTACATCCCCATCGGTCGCGAAAACGCAAACCAGGCCATTGGCGCATTCTCGCTGCAGGCCGAATCGGGCAGGCGCAGCCTGACGGCGTTTGTGCAGATGGTGAACTTCGGGAGAGAGGATATGCAGCGACGCCTGGTGTTGCGCGAAGCGGCCGGCGGGCCTGCCCCTTCGCAAGGCTCAGGGCAAGCTCTGAGCGGAGCCGAAGGGCGCTTGCTGACGGTGCGCGATGTGACACTGCCGGCGGGCAAGTCCCAGGCGCTCATTCTGCCCGGCCTGCCCGGCGACGCGCATGCGGTCGAGGCCCGCCTGGAAGGTCAGGATGTGTTGTCCGCCGACGACCGCGCCTGGGCGGTGCCACCCTCGACCGAGAAAGTTGCCGTGCGCATTGTCGGGCCAGGCAATCGTTTTCTGGAAACTGCGCTGCGCCTGATGCCCAACGTCGAGATCACGCTGGTGCAGCCTGACCAACTATCAGACCAACTGTCCAACCAGCCGACCAACCAACTCACCATATTCGATTCAGTCGTTCCGACCGGCACGCTGCCTGGCGGTAATCTTCTGTTTATCGCACCTCCGCGCTCGACCGAAGTCTTTTCCGTGACGGGACGGATCGATGCGCCGCTGGCCGCCCCCGTTGTCGCCGATGATCCGCTTTTGCGCTACGTGGATTTGCACGAGGTGGCTGTGCAGGATGCCGCGCGCCTTGCGCTGCCCACCTGGGGACGCGCCGTCGTCCTCGACACCAAGACGGACGCGCCGCTGCTCGTCGCCGGCGAGCGAGACGGACGACGACTGGCCGTGCTGGCCTTCGATCTGCGTCGCAGCGACCTGCCGCTGCGCGTGGCCTTTCCGATCCTGGTCGCCAACCTGGTCGATGCGCTGGTGCCCGGCGGCGCAGCGGGTGTTCCGGCCAGCGTCGAGCCGGGGCAGCCGCTGGTTATTTCTGCCTCGCCGCAGGCGAGCGCAATCGTCGTGCGTACACCCGATGGCCAATCCCACACCTTGATACCTGCCGGGGGGAGCGTCGTCTTCCAGCAGACCGATCGGCCCGGCGCATACGAGATCGCGGCGCAAGATAGTGCCGGCCAGCTCCAGAACCTGGGCTTGTTCACCGTCAACCTATTCAATCCGCAAGAGTCTGACGTCTCGCCGCGTGAGACGTTGCCCGTGGCTAGCGCCGGCTCGGTGAGCGCACAAGAGTTGCCGCGCGCTCGAGACGAATGGTGGCGACCTATTGCCTGGATGGCTTTGGTTTTGCTCGTGGCGGAGTGGCTGCTGGTCCATCGCGGGAACCTGGCGCGGCTCTGGAGCCTTGTAACCGCGCGCGGTAGACCCGCCGGTGTGAAGCGCAACGCGTGAAGGGATAAAGATCACTACCCGTCCCGTCCGTGCATCCGTGTCGAGTCCGTGTCGTGATGACCCTTTCTTTCCTTTACCCGACAGCCCTATACGCGCTTCTCCTGCTGCCCCTCTTGTTGACATTGCCATTCGTGGGCCGGCGCGCCTCGGCGCGTACGTTCAATTTTTGGGTGGGCCTCGCGCTACGCGCGGTCGTCCTGTTGGGATTGATCCTGAGTCTGGCCGGCACGCAGGTGGTTCAGGCGGTGAACGATACCACGGTCGTCTTCGTGGTCGATCGTTCCGATAGCGTGCCCCGGGCCGAGCAAAAGCGCGCCGAGGATTTTGTCCGTGCTTCGCTGGCGACGATGAAAGCCGGCGACCGCGCCGCCGTCGTGGTCTTTGGCGAGGAGGCGCTGGTCGAGCGGTTGGCTTCGGATGACACGACGCTGGCGCCCATCACCTCGGCCCCGCGTACGACCCATACCCATCTCGCTTCGGCGCTGCGTCTGGCGCTGGCACTCTTCCCCGAAGAGACCCACAAGCGCATCGTGCTGCTTTCCGATGGCCTGGAGAACGTCGGCCACGCCGCCGACCTCGTCGACCTGGCTGTAGCGCGGGGCGTGCAAATCGCCGTGATGCCGCTGGCGCCGGCCAGCGGTCGGGCCGAAGCCTACCTCGATGCGCTCGAAGCGCCAGCGGCCGTTCGCAAGGGGCAGACGTTTGAGATCGTCGCCGTGATTTACAGCACCAGCGCCGGTCCGGCCAGCCTGCGCTTGTTCGGCGACGGCAAACTGATTGCGACGCGCGATCTTACCCTGCAGCCCGGCGACAATCGCGTCAGTTTCTCGCTCACGGGCGACGAGCCGGGCTTTCATCGCTACACGGCGGAACTCCAGGCAGCCGGCGACACGCTGCCGCAGAACAACGTCGCCTCGGCCTTCAGCGTCGTTCACGGTCCGCCGCGCGTCCTGGTCGTCGAGAACACTTCTGGAGATGCCGACAACCTGATCGCCGCGTTGGAATCGGCCAAGGTCGAAACGGAACGCGTCGCGCCGGCTGTCCTCACGGGTGACCTGGCGACGCTGTCTAACTACGATGCGGTGTTCCTCGTCAACATCCCCGCCAGAGCATTGCCTGACGCGGCAATGAACGCGCTCCCGACTTACGTGCGAGACCTGGGGCGTGGGCTGGTGATGATCGGGGGGCCGGAGGCTTACGGCGCAGGCGGTTACCTGCGCACGCCTCTCGAAAAGGCGTTGCCGGTGGATATGGATGTGCGCTCGCGGACGCAGGAACCGAATCTGGCGCTGGTGTTTGCGATCGATAAATCTGGGTCGATGGGTCGCTGCCACTGTGACGATCCGAGCGCGCAGCCCGGCAGTTATGCCCGCATCGAGAGTGGGCTATCCAAGGTGGATATCGCCAAGGATGCCGTCATGCAGGCCGCGCGTGCTGTCGGCCGCGCCGATTACGTCGGCGTGGTTGCCTTTGACGCGAACGCGCTGTGGGCGCTGCGCGTGCAGGAAATGATCGACCCCGATTTCGTCCAGCAAAAGATCGGCGGCCTGCGCGCTGAAGGGCAGACCAACATCAATGCCGGGTTGAGCGAAGCCGAAGCCGCACTGGAGCAGACGCCGGCGCGCCTCAAGCACGTCGTCTTGCTCACCGATGGCTGGAGTCGCTCATTTGAATATGGCGCGCTGGCGCTCAGGCTGCACGACAAGGGCATTACTCTATCCGTCATCGCTGCGGGCAGCGGTTCGGCGACCTACCTGGAGCAACTGGCGCGCCAGGCTGGTGGTCGCTATTACGCAGCACGCACGATGACCGAGGTACCCAGCCTGTTCTTCAAGGAGACGGTAGAAGCCGCCGGTTCGTACATCGTCGAGGAGCCGTTTTACCCCGCGCCTGCCGGGGCGACGCCGATCCTGCGCGGGCTGGACGTCACGCGCTTGCCCGCGCTGCGCGGTTATAACGGGACCACGCCCAAGTCGAGCGCACAGGTGTCGCTGGTCAGCAGCCAGGGCGATCCGCTCCTGGCGACCTGGCAGTATGGATTGGGGCGCGCTGCGGCGTGGACCTCGGACGTCAAGGGGCAGTGGGCGACCGACTGGATCAAGTGGAATGGATTCAACACCTTTATCGCGCAACTGACGAGTTGGGTCTT
>DASSFZ010000047.1:0-4658 GCA_035693785.1 Anaerolineae bacterium
CTTCTTCGGTCGTGGCGGCGAGGCGGCGGAGGGCTTTGACCGGCAGGCTGCCAAAGAGCGGGTTATTCAGCAGCAGTCGCAAGGATCGGTCGTGCGCCGCCTTGTCCAGCATTTTTTGCAGATGGGGGAACGTGTCGTTCATGTGCGGGAAGTGCATAGCTGCCGCGAATTGCTTCTCGAAGTCCGGCTCGACGGTGAGCTCGACGTATTCGATCTGACGCGCGATGTGATCCGCTTCGGCGCGCTTATCCACGTTGAGCAAGGCCATGCGCGCGCCGTCGCCGGCGGCGTTGCCGACGGCGTGCACGTTCTGCAGGTCGCAATCGGGATAGAGGCCCATCGCCATCGCTTTGACCTTGTCGATGTAGCTGCCGAACGCTCCGGCCAGAACGACCTTGTCCACCTGTGTCACACCCAGGCGGCGCATCATGATGCGGGCTGCCGAGTACATGGCCGCTTTGGCAAGCTGCAAGGCGCGCATGTCGTTGACGTTGAACGTGATGTCGCGCCCGATCGACGTCTCGTGCGCCCAGGCGAGGACGAACTCCGGGCCGTCCGGCCCCTCACGCAGGCGGGGCGAATGCTTCTCTTTCGAAAACCGCCCCGTCGCGTCCACCACGCCGGCGCGGAACATTTCCCAGCCCAGGTCGACCATCGCCGAGCCGCACAGTCCGCGCGCCTTGATCGCATCAGGGGGCAGCTCGTTCGACCACTTCTCCTGCCCGATGGCCTTGAAGCGCACCTCCCAGGTTGTGGGATCGATGAAGACCTTCTCGATAGCGCCCACTGCCGCGCGCATCCCGTATTGAATCTGCGCGCCCTCGAACGCCGGGCCGGTGGGCACCGAGGACGAAATCAGCTTGTGGCGGCTGCCCAGCACCATCTCGCCGTTGGTGCCGATGTCGATCACCAGCATGATGTCGTCCTGCTTGTACGGCTCCTCGGCGATGACGCAGGCGACGTTGTCCGCGCCGACGAACCCGGCCTCGTTCGGCAGCACGTGCACGTTGCCGGACGGCAGGATCTTCAAGCCGAAGTCGCGCGCTTTCACGTCCACCGAGTGATGCATGGCGGGCGAGAACGGCGAGACGCCGACGTACTTGGGGAAGATGTTGAGGAAGATATGGTCCATGCAGGTGTTGCCGACCAGCACCACCTCGCAGATCTCTTCCGGCTCGTATCCGGCCGTCTCGCACACGCGCTCTACAATCGTGTTCAGGCCGTCGAGGATGGCCGCGTGCATCTTCTCCAGACCGTCGTGCTTGGTCATCGCGTACGTGATGCGCGCCATCACGTCGTCACCGTAGGGCGTCTGCGGGTTCATCATCGACTCGGTCGCGAGCACCTGCCCGCTGTCCAGATCGCACAGGAAACCGGCCACCGTCGTCGTGCCGACGTCCACGGCCAGGCCGAGCGCGTACTCGGCGAAGCCGGGGACGACCCGAATGACCTCGCGATCACGCCAGACGAATGCCGTCACCTTCCACTCGCCGGCGCGCACCGTCTTCTGCAATCCGACGAGCACGTTGTAGTCAATGCCCAGGCTCTCCAGCCCGTGCTGATCTTTGAGCGCGTTCTGCAGTCGCTCCCAGTCGCCGAGGGGGTCGTGCAGGGTGGCCGCTTTCATCTCGACGAAGTAGCGGCGCACGGCCGGCTTGACCTCGATGTTCAGCTCGCGCGCCGATTTGCGCACGAGCTGCTTGACGGCGCGGCTCTCCTCGGGAATGTAGATGACGACCGGGCCGTGAATCGTGGCCACGCAGCTCTGCCGCAGGTTCGGCTCTGCCAGGCCCTTCGAGTGGAAGAAGGCCTTCTCCTTCTCAAACACCGGGTTGAGGTGACCCATACTCGACTCGACGCCGAAGCGCTCGAAGAAGCCCTCTTCGATGCGCACGCGGCACTTGGAGCACATCAACCGCCCGCCGCACGGGTTTTCGATCTCGACGCCCAGACTGCGCGCGGCGTCGAGTATCGTCGTGCCGTCTTCGATCTGCCCCCGGCTGCCGGAGGGCTGGAAGATGACCAGATGCTTAGGCTTCGAGTCGTCAGACATGGCGATTACAAATCCCAAATCTCAAACTCCAAATTTCAATTACCAGTCTCTAATTACTGCTTTTGGAGTTTGAGCATTGGAGTCTGGAAATTACTCTTTGGGAATGAGCGTGTACAAGTTCAGCCCCGTGGCTGCGACGGCGATGTCGGCGGCGGCAGCCAGCTCGGCGTCCGTCGCGCCGGCCTTCTTGGCCGAGAAGTAGAAATAGGACACTGCGCCCTGGTTGTTCAGCGCAAGCGCCACGACCATCGACAGCAGATTGTTCATCTTCAAGTCGAATGGCGACTGGGCGAAGAGTTCGTTCGTCCATTCGTAAAACTTGTTCTTCATCGCCAGCGGATCGGCCATGATTCACTCCGTCGGGGTCGAATCCTCAGATGCCTGCCACTCGGTCTCAAAGGTAAGCGGCGTGAGGTCGACTCCTGTGATTTGCGACGTGAGGGCAGTGACATTCTGCAGGTCGGCGTCCGTCGCGCCAGCCTGCCGCGCCGTCTTGAAGTAATGATGCGCCACCTCGGGGTGACCCATCGCCAGTGCGCAAGCTAGCGCCAGCAGGTGGGCATCTTTGAAATCTGATGGCAAGTTGCCGAACAACGCGTCAGCCCAGTGTTTGGATGCGGATTGTGACTCGTCCATGGGGGTCACCTGAAAGTGATCGTTGCCTCGTTCTTCATTGCCAGCCGGTTTGCTACGCTATTCATGCTTTGGAGTTTGAGATTTGAAGTTTGGATTTTGAAGACTTGCCCTGAGCGTAGTCGAAGGGTTGGAGTTTGAGTTCGTAAACGTCATCGTCACGTCTTGAGGCAGCGCGATGCCGACTTCCACTTCGATCGCCTTGAGGATGGCCGCCGGGATGGGGCAGGCCGTGTGCCGGATGTGCTTGGCCGCCGATTGATACACGACGCTCTCGGTCATCGACTTGAAGACCTGGTGTCCCTTCCCCTTCCACTGGATACGCGCCAGGTCAGGATTCATCGCCGTAATCTGCTCGCACGCGCTGTGGATGACGACCTGCACGTGCTTGTCGTCCACCTTGGTCACTTCGATGATGGCGGAGTGACCGCAGTCACCCGCGTAGACTTCCGCTGTGCTCATCGCTTCTCCGATTAGCCGGTCATCAGTTATCAGTCGTCAGTTATCAGTGGCCAGTGGCCTGCCATCAGTGGGTGTGACCGTTGTTCACTGATCACTGGTTACTGATTACTATTCGTCGAAGGATGCTGTACGCTCAAGCGGAACCCGCTCTAAGTCGCTTCCATCATGGCCTGCACGTTGCCGAGCGGCGTCGTCGGCGTCATCTCGCAGCCGGTGGTGAGAATGAAGCCGTCCGGCCCGGCGGCGTCCATACAGTGCCTGGCGGCGACCAGCACGTCGTCTATGCCGCCTTGATCCATGACGCGCACCGGGTCGATGTTCCCGGCCAGGCACACTCTACCCTTGCACACCTGCTTCGCCATGGCCAGGTCTACCTTCTGATCCAGGCTCAGGCAGGCAGCGCCGCTCTCGATCATCAGATCCCACTTGTCGGCGGTATTGCCGCAGATATGCAGCCAGGTCTCAACGTGATACGCCCGCCTGGCCCAGTCGATGAAATCCATCAGCGGCGGCAGGCAGAACTTGGCGAAGGCGTGGCGCGAGATCAGATCGGAAGACGCAGAATGATCGGCCAGACTGATCAGGCCGAGGACGCGCTGCTCGAGGAGCGGCTTGAAATACTGCTTCAGCGCGCGCACGGCGAAATCGGTCATGGCTGTGACGGTCGGCGGATGCGCGATCGTCGCGCGCAGGAAGCCGTCCAACCCGTACATCTGCCCGGCCGTCGTGAACGGCCCCCACTGCGTCACAGCGACGATCGCCGAATCGCCCAGCGCCTCGGCCACGCGCCGGGCCGTCTCGCGGATCGTGTATATGGCCGGATCGCGATCCAGCTCGCTGAGATCCATCTCGTTCACTTCGTCGGCGCTGTCCACGACGATTGGCGTGATCACTTCCGGCGCCCCCAGGCGCGGGAAGCGGATGCGCCCGCCGAGCGCGCCGACAAGCAGGTTGTTGAAACCGGAGCCGACGAAGACGATCGGACTGGGAACTTTCTTCTGAGTCCACAGCACAGTCTCGGTCATCAGATCAGGGTCGATCGCCACTTCGCGCATCGAGCGGTCCGACCGGTGAACGCTCCACTGGCCTGCGCCGAACAACGTGGCGGGCGTCGGCGATGGTGCGCCGAGACGAAGGGCCTCGCGGATGGCATCCGGTGAGTTCACCTTCATAGGTGGAGACCGCCTCTCAGGCTGGCTCGCGCCGCGCCAGTTTTGCCAGGCGCGCAGGAGGATAGGCGGCGATGATCTCGTCTACGACCACCTGTGCAGCGTCTTCGGCTGAACCGGGACGCTCCTCCGGGTCGCCCCACCGGAAACCCGACTGATAATCCTTGGCGCCGGTCTGTCCTTCGGCCATGGCCGCCGCATCGACGGTCGCTTCAAAGGCGCGCGGCAATTGCTTGGTCACGCGCCCGTTCTCGTCCCGCGCCCGGACGCCGTAGGGAATATCTTTCCAGAAGTAGATCTGCACCTGGGCCATCGCCAAATTCCAAACTTCAAATTTCAAA
>DASSFZ010000048.1:0-6012 GCA_035693785.1 Anaerolineae bacterium
AAGCCCCAGCGTCGGATATTTCACGCGCGATCACGTGGCCTTCCTCAAGGCGCTCGCGGCGCACGCGGCCATAGCCCTCGGCAACACCCAGCGCTACGAGGAGCAGTTGCGGCGCGGCGATCTGCTCCGGCGGCGCGCCGAGCAGTTGGCCAACCTCTTCGAGATCGGCCAGGCCTTCCGCAGTGACAGGCCGCTGGTCGAGGTGCTGGAGGACGTGGTGCATGCCGTCCAGCAAACAGCCGGTTTCAACATCGTCCTCTTGAGTGTGCTGGAGGGCGACCCGCCGGCGCTCGAGCGCGTGGCCGCCGCCGGCTTGCCCGTGGCCCGCCTGGAAGAGATGAAGAAGGTGCGCACCCCGTGGGAGTCCGTTGGCGCCATCATGCACGATGCCTTCCGTATCAGCCAATCGTACTACGTCCCGGCCGAGCACACCGCCGTCACCAGCCAGTTGGACACCTGGCCGCCTTTCAAGGCCGACATCGTGCCGCGCGCCTCCGGGCGCTGGCACGAGCAGGACCTCCTCTTCACTCCCCTGCGCGCCTCGGGCGATCGCATCCTGGGTATCATATCCGTCGACGAGCCGTTCGAGGGGCGCGTCCCCGATCGGGCGACGATCGAAACGCTGGAGCTGTTCGCCAACCAGGCCGCCATCGCCATCGAGAACGCGCGGTTGCTCGAAGACCTCCAGCAGCGTATCGACAGCCTGACCCTCTTCAATCAGGTCAGCCGCACCATCAGCGCGCGCTTGGACCTGGATGGGTTGCTGGCGACGATCGTCGACGCCAGCATCGAATTGGCCAAGGCGAACACCGCGACGATTTTCATACGCGACGACGCCGGCGTCTTCCGGCCGCGCAAGTCTCACGGCTGGCGGCCCGAGCAGATCGCGCACCTGAATTGGGCCGAGGGCGAGGGCCTCGTCGGCAAGGTCGCGCGCGATGGGCACGCCTTGATCGTGCCAGATGCCAAAGCCGATCCGCTGTTTACGCCCGACCCGACGGACGGCGCGATCGGGGCCATGCTCCTGGTGCCGATCGCGGTGGGTGGCACGGTCATCGGCGTGTTGAGCGTGGACAAGCCCTTGCCGCGCTCTTTCTCGAACACCGATCTGCTCATGCTCTCCACCCTCAGCGATCAGGCTGCCATCGCCATCGCCAACTCCCGCCTCTTCGACGAGGTGCGCCGCTTCTCCTTCGAGCTGGAAGAGCGCGTGCGCCAGCGCACAGAGGAGCTGGCTCGGGCCAACGCCGACCTGACGCTGGAGCGCGACCGCGTCGAGACGCTCTACCGCATCACGTCCGAGCTGTCCATGAGCCTCGACCTGGATCGCGTCCTCAACCGCGCCCTGGCGCTCGTGAACGAAGCAGTCGGCACCCGGCGCAGCTCCATTCTGCTGGTCGATCAGAACAGCGATCGGTTGATTCACCGGGCCGCCATGGGCCGGGGCGAGTACCTGCCGCCCGGTGGCCGGCCGACGCGCTTCCGCCGCGACGAGGGCCTGGCGGGCTGGGTTATCCGCAATCGCATGCCCGCCATCGTCGCCGACATCCGCGTCGACGACCGCTGGCTGGAGCCCTCACCCCCGGCCCCTCTCCCGTTGCAGACGACACCGGAGCCCTCACCCCCAGCCCCTCTCCCGTCGCGGGCGACAGGAGAGGGGAGCGCAAGCAGCCGTGAGTATCGATCGGCGCTGGCCGTGCCCCTGATCGCCGGGGACGACGCGCTGGGGGCGCTGCTTTTGCTGCACCCGGAGGCCGGCTACTTCGAGGAGTCGCACTTGCGCCTGGTGGAGGCGGCCGCCACGCAGGCGGCGACGGCCATCAACAACGCGGCACTGTACGGATACATACGCGAGAGCGCCGAGCGCCTGGGCGCCATGCTCCGCGACAAGCAGATCGAGGCGGCCAAGGCCCAGGCCATCCTCGAATCGGTGGCGGACGGCGTGCTCGTGTCGGACGCTTCGGAGACGGTCATCCTGTTCAACGCCGCCGCGGAGCGCATCCTAGGGCGCGCGCGGGAGACGGTGCTTAACCGGCCGACGGCGGACATCATCGGCCTGTACGGGGCGTCGGGCGCGCAGTGGGAGGAGCAGATTCAGCGCTGGCGGAGTGGCCCGGAGTCGCGGCGCAGCGTGCCCTCGCTTGCCACCAACGTGCATTTCGAGGACGAGAACCGCCATGTGCGCGTGTCCATCGCCCCGGTCACCGGTCCGGGCGACGAGTTACTGGGCACCGTGTCCGTCGTGCGCGACATCACGGCCGAGGTTGAGGCGGATCGGACCACGCGCGATTTCGTGTCGAACGTGAGCCACGAGCTGCGCACGCCGATGACCAGCATCAAGGGCTACGCCGACCTGCTGCTGATGGGCGCTGCCGGGTCGCTCAACGAAAACCAGGAGCGTTTCCTGAATATCATCCGCTCCAACGCGAAGCGTTTGGAGACGCTCGTCGCCGACCTGCTCGACATCAACCGCATCGATAGCGGGCGCGCCATGCTCGACATCAAGCAGGTGAGCATGGTCGCCGTCCTCGAGCAGGTGCTGACTTCGCTACACGAGCGCATCGAGCAGAAGAGGCTGTCGATCAAGACGGAGCTGCCCGAGGGCGATTCTCTCATCGTGCTCGGCGATCAGGCACGCCTTCTGCAGGTCTTGACGAACCTCGTCAGCAACTCGCACCAATACACCCCGCCGGGGGGGAGCATCACGGTGCGGGCGTACCGCCTGGCGGAACGGGATATGCTCTGCGTCGAGGTGGAAGATACGGGCATCGGCATCTCGGAAGAGGATCTGCCCAAGGTGTTCGATCGCCTGTTCCGCGCGGACGATCCGGTGGTGCAGGAGTTCCCCGGGACCGGCCTGGGGCTGGCCATCACTCAGTCGCTGGTGGAGATGCACGGCGGCGAGATTTGGGTGAACAGCGCGCTGGGGAAGGGCACGACCTTCTCGTTCACCGTACCCCTGGCCGAAGAGATTCAGCCGGCTGAGGCGGCGGCTGACACAGATTCAGACCTGGTTATTGCGCCGGCGTGGGCGCGCGGCCCTTCGACTGCGCTCAGGCCAGGCGTGGCGCCGCACGCCCCTCGCATTCTCGTCGTCGAAGACGATCCGGACATCGCCTCCCTCATCGAGCGCAATCTGAGGCACGTGGGGTACGGCGTGCAGACCGTCGCCACGGGCAAGGCGGCGCTCGAAAGCGTGAAGCACGACCGCCCCGATCTCGTCACGCTGGACATCTATCTGCCCGATATCGACGGCCAGGAGGTGCTGACCGCGCTCAAGTCCGACCCGGGAACGGCCGACATTCCGGTGATCGTCGTGTCGGTCGTGTCTGACGGCAAAGAGAGTCTCGAAGCGGGTGCGATCGACTTCCTCTCCAAGCCGCTGGAAGCGTCGAGGCTCATCGACTCGGTCAGCCGCGTGCTGGGCCACATCGGCTCGATTCTGATCGTCGAGGATGATCTGGACACGACCCACATGCTCACCGATTCGCTGCAGCGCGCCGGGTATCGCGTGATGGTGACCGGCAACGGCCGGCAGGCCATCGCCCTGGCCCGAGACGATCAGCCCGACCTCATCCTCCTCGATCTGAGGCTGCCGCGCATGGACGGGGTCACCGTTTTGCACAACCTGAAGCGCTCCCCGAAGACGGCCAAGATTCCGGTCGTCATCATGACCGGCAGCGTGACACTGGACACCATGCGGCAGCAGCAGTTCCTCGCCATGGGCGCCGTAGACTTCCTGGCCAAGCCATTCGACGTGCCCACGCTGATCAATAAGATCGAGTCCGTGCTGAAGACGGATCACGAGCCGGAATAGGCGCGGATCTGGGGAATTTACGGATGGGGGATGCCGTGCCTGCTTGCATCCCGTCCGCAAGAGCGTATTCGCGATGCGACTGCTTCCCTTGTTCTCCCTCGCCGGGCTGTTTCTTGCGGCGGTCGTCCTCGCGCTGCCTGCGCCCGTGGCCCCCCTCCGGCTCCCCCCGTCAGAACGGGGGGAGGGCCAGGGGGGGCAGGCACGGGCGTCCCCTCCGCTCCGCTACGAGGATCTGCGTCAAGCAGCGGACAGCGGCTGGTCTGTCGCCAGCGGGCCAGACCCTTCGCACCGGCTCAGGGCAAGGATCGCGGCAGGGCAGCCGTTCACGATCGCGCTTCAACCCGTCGTGTCCGGCCTGTCTCGGCCCGTGCATCTGACGCACGCCGGCGACGGGAGTGGGCGCCTGTTCGTCGTCGAGCAAGAAGGCAGAATCCGCGTCGTCAAGAACGGCGTCTTGCAGAGCGCGCCTTTTCTGAGCATCACAGGCATCGTGCAATGCTGTGTGGAGCAAGGCCTCCTCGGCCTGGCGTTCGACCCGGATTACGAAACGAACGGCGCCTTCTACGTCAATTACACGCGACAGGGCGATGGCCACAGCGTTATAGCGCGCACCGTCGTCGCCGATCCGGCTGCCGACGTCGCGAGCGTCGTCTCGGCCATCCCGGTGCTCACCGTCGCCCAGCCGCAGGCCAATCACAACGGCGGCCAGTTGCAGTTCGGCCCTCACGACGATTACCTCTACATCGGCATGGGCGACGGCGGCGCTGCCGGCGACCAGGGGGATGGCCATCACGAGCCGGGTGGAAATGCGCAGTGGCCGGGTACCTTGCTGGGCAAGATGCTGCGTATCCATGTGCGAGGTGTTCCCACCTACACCATTCCGCCTTCCAATCCATTCACGCAGACGGCCGGCTACCGGCCGGAGATCTGGGCGCTCGGCCTGCGCAACCCGTGGCGCTTCTCGTTCGACCGCGCCACGGGCGACATGCTCATCGGCGATGTAGGGCAAGGGAGTTGGGAGGAAGTGAGTTATCAGCCGGCATCTAGCGCCGGGGGCACGAACTATGGTTGGCGCTGCAAAGAGGGTTTTCACGACTTCAACATGTCGGGCGACTGCCCTAACCTGATCTTGACGCCACCGGTTGTGGAGTATCCTCAGGCGGTCACGGGCGAGGACAACTGCTCGGTGATAGGCGGTTACGTATATCGCGGCGGCGACTACCCCTGGCTGAACGGCGTTTACTTCTACGCCGACTACTGCTCAGGCCGGATGTGGTCACTTGAGCAAGTCAGCCCGGGTGTATGGAGCAGCGTCGAAAAGCGCAACGAGAATTTCTCCATCAGCTCGTTCGGCGAGGACGCGGACGGCGAGCTGCTCGTGCTCGACTATTCCGGCGGCCGCGTGCTCAGGCTCACGTCGACCACGGCGCCCGACTTGAGCCTCTCGCAAAAGGTCGCTTCGAATGGGGTGCCGATGCGGAACCAAATCGTGGCGTACACGATCGTCCTGCGCAATGCGGGCAGTCCGTTCAGCCAAACCGTTCGATTGACGGACGTAGTCCCGTCCGGCCTCGCATACGTCGCCGGATCGCTGGCGGCCACGCACGGGGCCATCGACGATTCGTCCGCGCCGATGCTGAAATGGAGCGGCGTCATGTCGAGCACGTTCGTCGCCACCGTGACCTACGCCGTCACCGTGACCGAGACCGTCACGAAGCCGATCGCGAACGTCGTCACCATCGATCCGGGCATCGCTCCGCCGTTCGTGCGCTCTGCGACCGTTTTCGTGAACGGCCATCGCCTCTATCTGCCCGTGATCAACAAGAGCAACTGATTCTACCTTCCGCTGCGCACGGCAGCGCCATAGCTGACCTCGCCTCCTCCGTTTGTTCACACCAACCTCTGTGCAGCTTACCGTATTCTAACGAGTCTCCCCCCTTTTTATAACCGCCATGTGCTACCCTAGCGCCGTATGGTGCCCGGAGGGGTATGTTGCTTTCCACGTGACCCGTTCACGTGGCTCGGATCTGGCGACGCGACCCTTCGGCTTCGCTCAGGGCAGGCCCTTCGGCAATATACGGTAAAGAGTTGACGAAATCCCTAGATCGAGGTCATAGAAATTGAACACGACCACTATCACGCAACTGATTTCTCCGTACGGCGGCAGGCTGCTGGACCTGACCGTCCCACCCGAG
>DASSFZ010000049.1:0-4919 GCA_035693785.1 Anaerolineae bacterium
CTTTAACCGATGCCTGCTGTTGCCGAACACGGCCGAGCATAATAAGTCGGCGTTCGCTGCAAAAAAAATCGCGCCGTAGTAAACAATTGCTTTCATGCGAGGCCAGCAGTTGCTTGCCTGCGCAAGTCGCATCGAGCATAAGCATTCTCCGCAAGCTGCAAATTAATCGCACTCCTGTAGTTAGATGCCTTAGAAAAACACCAGAGTGCAACCACATCGGGACTTTCTGGGTTTTACGTAGCCGGGCCAGATGCGACTATCTCGCCCCGGGTTAGCCGCTTCCGCTCTTCTGCTAGAAATCACGTAACCACGCTCTTGCCCGTTAACACACATCGAGCGTTTTTTGATCGATCGCTCATGTCGCCAATCGGCGACACCAACATAAGTTCGTCGATCGACCACAAGGCGTAAAACAGCCACTTTTTGTTGAAGGACCTCGTCGCGTATGAAACTCAATGTGCTGCTTCCATTACTTGTGACATTGCTCGTCGCGCCCTTTGCCATGGCAGATAGCGCCATTGCGGAAGGCACCGCGCTCGCCACCGATTCGGTGCTGACCGATTCTTCGATCACGGCCGATGCCACGATCTCCGCCACGACCGATACCACGACGACGCTCACGACGACGTTTGGAACGAGAAAATTCCGGCCGGGCCACTACATCGCGTTGTTGCTGTGCTGTGACTCGCAGGCCGTGATGGCGGCTTCGATGAAGCCTGGTGTGGTGGGATTCATGAAGCGGTACACGTGGCGTTCGCTCGAGCCTACGCTCGGTGCGTACAATTTCTCGGAGCTCCAATCAGATCTTTATTGGGCGGCCGCCTATGGCATGAACCTCGTCGTAATGATCGATGACAAATCGTTCAAACTGAATGAGAAACACACTCCGGCTTACCTCGATAAGTACGCGCTGCGTAATCGCCAAGGTGGCTTCACGGCGGCGCGATGGCAGCCCTATGTCGTACAGCGCATGAACGCATTGACCAAGGCGCTGGGAAATCGCTTCGACAGCAATCGCGCCCTTGAAGGCGTCATCATCACGGAGGAGACCGCCCCGGGTGTCGACAATTGGATCCTGGATGCCAACGGCTATACGCCGGAAAAATACCGGGACGCTTACATCAGCATGTTGAACGCGGCTTCCGCCAGCCTGCCGACCTCACGTATCTTCTGGTACATGAATTTTCTCCCTCGCAACCAGAGCTACCTTGCTGATATAGCGGCCGCAGTGGCATCGAAGGGTGTCGTCCTGGGCGGTCCTGATGTAATTCCGGACAAGGCGTCACTGCAGCAGGTGCCCTACCCGATCTATCGCAAGATGCACGGAAAGATGCCGAAGTTCGGGCAGATCGAAGGAGCTTGCTATATGGCCCCGCACCTGACTACTGGCTACTCGACCAAGTATTGGTCGCCTGCGCAACTTTTCCAGTACGCAAAGAATGACCTGAAAGTGAACTACATGTTCTGGGTGCGCATACCGAGGCGTGCGTATCCCGAGTCGTACATCTGGCTCGACGCGCTGCCAACCATCAACTATCACTCGCCGTTTAGTCCTTCGTAACCCGACTCGGCTTGAAGGCCCGTGTAGCGCGTCAGCGCCGCACGGGCCTTCTGCTTTGTAATACAGCTCGCTCGGCTTTCAGGAGGAACGCGTCAAACGCTTGCCATGTATTGTCCGGCTCGCTCGGTAAGGTCGATGTCGCGATGGTTGCGCCGATGATACAAGCGCGGCACTTCCCGACCAGCGAACCGGCAGGACGTGGGGATTCTCCTGCCTGCATATTCCTTGTTCTCACATCTGACAGAGCCTTTGTGTGATGTCGCCGATGTGAAAAAGAAACTAAAACGTAACATCAGTCACGGGAAGGGAATCCCCAATGCTGTTCGCTACGATGACGCAGCCGGTGGTAGTCAGGAACGGCTTCAGGATCGGCCTGGTCGCCTTGCTGCAGACCGTGGCACCTCCCATCGTGGCGGTCAGCTTCCTCTACTTCCTGATATTTGCGTACGACGCGAAGCTGAAGGACTATTTCGACGCCATGGCCGTGCTGGTGGGCCTGCTCATGCTGCTGCTGCCGAGCCCCGATCCACGGAAAAGTTTTCCCGGCACGATGCCCCTGATTGTTTCAGTGCTGTCGCGCTGGGCGTTGCTGCTCGCCTTGCTGCTGGCGATCGCCTACCTCACCAAGTTTTCGGACCACTATTCGCGCCGAGTGGCTGTAACGTGGGCCGTGGTTACACCGGCGTTGCTGGTTGGGGTGGCCATCGTCCTACAGGAACTCATGCGGCGGCTCATGTGCGATCCGCAGAACGCGCGTCGCACGGTATTCGTGGGATATAACGAAGTGAGCCGGTCGCTGGCGGCGCAACTGCGCTCTCGCAGCGAATACTGCATGGCAGTGCAGGGGTTTTTCGACGATCGTGGATCCAGCCGGCTCGGTGTGGAGCGCACTGATCGGTTGCTGGGACGCCTTGCCGACCTGGCCGCCTGGGTGAAAAAGAATGATGTCGAGGTCATTTTCATCAGCTTGCCGGTGGGACACCTCGAGCGTGTGAACGAAGTACTGCGCGATCTACGCGACACCACGTGCTCGATTTATTACGCGCCCGACATTTTGCTCTACGACCTCATCCAGGCACGCACTGGCTCAATCAATGGCATCCCGGTCGTCGCGATGTGCGAGACACCCATCCACGGCTATCACGGCTTCGTCAAGCGCCTGACGGACGTCCTCGTTTCTTCCGCCATGTTGGTGGTGACGATGCCACTGTTGCTTGGCATTGCGGCGCTCATCAAATGGACCTCGCCGGGGCCTATCGTCTTCAAGCAACGTCGCTACGGCCTGAACGGCGAAGAGATAATCGTCTACAAGTTTCGTACGATGCATGTGGCCGAGGACGGCGCGGAAATTACACAGGCGAGCCGCGACGATCCACGGATTACGTCCGCGGGCCGCATTCTCAGGAAGTATTCGCTCGACGAACTACCACAGCTGGTCAACGTGCTGCAGGGACGCATGAGCCTGGTTGGACCGCGGCCACATGCCGTTGCCCATAACGAGATGTACCGCAAGCTCATCAACGGGTACATGGTGCGTCACAAGGTGCTGCCGGGGATCACGGGCCTCGCCCAAGTCAATGGACTACGCGGCGAGACGCGTTCCCTGGAGCAGATGGAGGCTCGCGTGCGCTGCGATCTGGAATATCTCCGTAACTGGTCGGTTGGTCTTGACCTGCAGATTCTTGCGCGAACCGCATTGCGCGTGTGGCACGACCGCGACGCATTCTAGATTCAGGTCACGCAAGTCCCCGGAAGCCTGGTCAAGCTCGCAAGGCAGCACCATTCCAGCCAGGCGCGGCTAGTGGAGCGAGGTTGCGGCTTGGCCACTCGAAACTCACCGTGCGCCTAGGTGTGGTCTGAAACCGAAGTCGGAACATGCCCACTGCCTGTCGTCACCCAAGCGAGCCGCGCCATATTTCCCACGCTGCGTAGGCGCTAAGGAACCAAAGTGTGCGCGGTTGGTCATTGAGACGGTTTGCCGGTCCGGGCAATCTTTCTGTGTCGTCCCGCCAACATGGAAGTAGGGCTCATGGAAACGAACCGTCTTCGTCTGCGGTCAGGCAGCGCAGGTAGCAGCGTGCTCCCATTGCTGGCTGCGCTATCGCTGTCGATGATCGCCCCGGCTGCCGTCGCACAGATAGCCTTCGAAGACGCGACATCCAGCGCAAATATCGCAAGGAGTGGCGAATCCTTCGGCGCGTCATTTGGCGACCTGAATGGCGACGGCTACCTTGAAATCTTTTCCAGCAACCATCGCAGGCAGCCGACCCTCTACCTGAACCGGGGCGGCACCAAGTTCGTGAACATCGCCCCCCAGGTAAAGCCCTTCTTGTACCGACCGACCGCGGACACCCACGGCAGCTCGTGGTTCGATTTCGACAACGACGGCGATCAGGATCTCTCCGTCGGCCTGGGTACCGGCAATCTCCCGTACTTTCTCGTGAACGAATACGGTCGCCTGGTCGATCGTGCCCTGGAGGCCGGGCTCGACCAGTGGCTCAAAGGCAACCGTCTGCCGCTGTGGCTCGACTATGACGGCGACCGCTTGCCGGATCTCGTCTGGGCCAACCATGGCGGCATTGCCCGGCTGTTTCGCCAGGATCGTCCCGGGCATTTCATCGATCAAACGGATGCGACGCGCTTCAACTGTTTACGCACGCACTACGGCCACTTGGTCGACGTGACCGAAGACGGTCGGCTTGATTATATGTGCCCGAAGATCGAGCAGTTTCCACTGCGCATCTGGGACACATATCCGACCATATGGCGGAAATTGTTCGACAACCTGACACCGGATGACCCTCGTTGGGTCAAATTTCCACTCGTGCCGGCCGTAGTGGATTCGACCCTCGCCGACTTTGACAACGATGGGCGGCTGGACATGTTCCTGCTCAGCCATGCGACGCTGGAGCCTTCGGGCGTAGCGCGAGGCAGCTCCACGCATCTTGAGGCGAAGCTGGCCGGTGGGAATAAAGGCTTCAAGTTCGCGGGCTCAGGCAAGGTGAAGTTTGATATCGATTGGAACCGGGCAGACGAGGGAATCCCGATCCATATAGCCCGGTACAAGATCGGCGCCGACGGCCACCCGCCGCCTGCGCTGCCGTTCACGCTTGATCCCGCCACGGATTCTAGTGTGGTGGGCATAGTAGACCCCCCTACCACATCGGAAGAACTTCCGATGATGAGGATCGGGTTCGATCCAGCTACGCAGCAGTGGACACTCGTCCTGCACACCCAGCTTGAGTCTGGCGCCTATTACTTCAGTGAAGCCTATCTGCAGGTAGATTCGACGCAGGCAATAACGAACCTCGTCAGCATCGGTCTCTGGCCTAACGACGAGCCAGGCCGGCCAACGCTG
>DASSFZ010000050.1:0-4335 GCA_035693785.1 Anaerolineae bacterium
GCGCACGCGCTGGGACTCGGCGCGATGTGGCGCACCGGCGATGCCGCATACGACCCGCACGTGAAAACCTTCCTCGGCTTCGAGCCACAGCAGCACCTCATAGGGTTCGTCTACGTCGGCTATCCCGAATCGGAGCCGATCTCACCATCTCGCCCATCTTACGAAGATCGTACAGTGTGGCTGGAATAACGGCGGTTGGCGAATGTGTCAAGCGTGTCATGCCGAGGACACAGTCTTTCACGTCTTGACTTACCTGTTCAAGTCGAATAAAATCTCACCAAACTCTGACATCAAGTCTTAGATTGACTCAGATTTCCAATAGGTGAGATTTGAACGTCACAACCGCCCCTCGCTTCAGCTTTCTGCGCTCACTCAAAATCGGCTCTTTCAACATTGGCTCGGCGATGGTCGACATTCTCACGGCGTCGGTGTGGAACCGCATCCTGATCGCCGACCTCGGCGCGAGCGCGACGCCGGTATCGATCCTGCTCGCGCTGCGCTACCTGCTCGCGCCAGTCTCGGTCTGGATCGGAACGCGCTCGGACGCGCGCCTGGTGCTCGGCTTGCGGCGCATCCCCTACATCTGGCTGGGGCGTTTGATGATGCTGGCAGGGATCGTGCTGCTGCCGATCACGACCCTGCGCCTGTCCAGCGACATCGACGATCCGGCCGGCTGGCTCTTGGCGCTCGCCATCTTCGTGTTCTATGGGCTTGGCACCGCCGTGTCCGGCGGTCTTTACCTTGCGCTGATTCACGACAGCGCGCCGCCCGCGAAGCGCGGCGTCGCAATCAGTATCGCCCAGACTCTCCTGATTGCGGGCTTTGCCGCGTCGCCCATTCTGTACGCGCGGTTGCTGCCATCGTACACTCCCGAGCGCTTCCAGGCGCTGGCCCTCCTGACAGGCGTGGTTGCAGGCGGTGTCTGGTTCCTGTCGGTTCTCGGCGAAGAACGGCGAACGGCGCCCACTGGCGGCAACGCCGGCCCAGCCAAAACGCAATTGAACCTGCGCGCGACGCTGCACAGCATGTGGTCCGATCGGCGCACGCGGCTGTTCTTCTCGTTTCTCGCGCTCGGCGCGATGTCTTCATTCGCGCAGGATGCCGTGCTGGAGCCTTTCGGCGGCGACGTGTTCGGCCTGAGCGCCGATGCGACGACGCGCTTCAGCGCCTATTTCGGCGGCGGTGTGCTGGCGGCGATGATCGTCACGTCGATCGTCACGCGCCGCAAACGGCCCGAGGAGCAGACGGGCCCGGCGACGCTCGGCCTGAGCGTGATGATCGCTAGCCTGGCGCTGCTCGCCGCCGCCGGGTTGAGCCTGACGGCCTGGCTGATCACACCGGCGCTGATCGGGTTCGGGCTGGGCTTCGGCGTGTACACCGTAGGCGGCGTCAGCCTCCTGATGGCGATGACGACGGAAGCGAGCGCAGGCGCATACCTGGGGCTGTGGACGATGACGCAGCTCGTGTCGCGGGGTGTGGGCATCGGCCTCGGCGGCGTCGTGCGCGACGTGGGACTGGCGCTCACCGGGTCTCTGGCCGTCGCCTACAGCAGCGTGTTCGTCCTCGAAGCGATCGGGCTGGCGGTGTGCATCGCGATCCTGTCGCGGCTGGACGTGGTCGGATTCGCGCGCGACCATCGAGTCGAGACAACCCCTTCACCGATGGTGGCGTTGGCAGATTGAGGAAATGGCGACAACCGCATCGACGAAGACCCGGTCACACTGGCTGAAGAAGGTTTACGCACTGCCCGCCGAGCATGGCGCGTGGGCGCTCTGGCTCGGGCCGCTGGCGGTCGGCATCGGCGTGGCCGGGTGGAACGGCCTGCCGACGCTATTACTGGTGCTGGCGCAGTCGGGCGTGTTTCTCACTCGGCAGCCGATGGTCATTCTCGTGAAGGCGCTGTCGGGGCGGCGCTCGCGCGACGACGCAGCGCCTGCGCTGGTGTGGCTAACCGTGTACACGGCGCTCGCGGCGATCTTCGGCGCAGCGCTGATCGTGCTGGGCTACCCGAAACTGCTGTGGGCGATCGTCCCCATTGCGCCCATGTTGATCTGGCAGGTATGGCTGATTCGCCAGCGCGCCGAGCGCCAAATGTCGATCGAGCTGGCCGGGTCAGGCATGCTGGCCTTGGCCGCGCCGACGGCGCACTACGTCGCAGCCGGCGTGGTCGACGCGACGGCGATCATGCTATGGGTATTGTGTTGGCTGCAGTCGGCGGCGGCGATCGTGTACGTCTATCTCCGGCTCGCCCAGCGCCGGCTGAGCGAGATGCCGCCTATGCCCGAGCGCTGGCGCATGGGCCGGCGCGCTCTGCTGTACGCAGGGGCGAACTTCGCGCTGTCCGTGGGGCTGGCAATCGGCGGCCTCGTGCCGCCCCTGACGCCGATTGCGTTCGGCGCAATGCTGGCGCAGGCCGTCGGCGGCGCGCGCAATCCCTGCGTCGGCGTGAAGCCGCAGCGCATCGGTTTCGCGCAGGTCGCGGCGACGGCGATCTTCTCGGCGTTGCTGATTGTGGCTTATCGCGTATAGGGGGCAGCATGCATTACCGGACTTTCGGTCGAACCGGCTGGCAGGTCGGCGACGTCGGCTACGGTATGTGGGGCATGGGTGGCTGGAGCGGATCGGACGACGAAGAGTCGATGCGCTCGCTGCATCGCGCCGTCGAGCTGGGCTGCAACTTCTTCGACACGGCGTGGGCCTACGGCGAGGGCCGCAGCGAGAGGCTGCTCGGCCAGTTGGTTCGCGCGCATCCAGATAAGAAACTGTACACCGCCACCAAGATTCCGCCCAAGAACTCCAGGTGGCCGGCCAGGCCGGAGTACACGCTCGATGAGACTTTTCCACCCGATCACATTCGCCGATACACGGAGAGCAGCCTGCGAAATCTCGGGCTGGACAGCGTCGACCTGATCCAGTTTCACGTGTGGGAGGATGGTTGGGCGGACGACGAGAGCTGGCAGCGCGCGGCAGATGATCTCAAGCGCGAGGGGTTAATTAGGGCAATCGGGATCAGCATCAATCGCTGGGAGCCGGAGAACGCGATCCGCGCGCTGCGCACTGGACTGATCGACGCTGCCCAGGTCATCTATAACATCTTCGACCAGGCACCCGAAGATCGCCTGTTCCCGGTCTGCCGCGAGCTGAACGTCGGCGTCATCGCGCGGGTGCCGTTCGACGAGGGCACGCTGACCGGGACGCTGACGCTCGACAGCAAGTGGCCCGAAGGCGACTGGCGCAACGCCTACTTCGTGCCGGAGAACTTGAAGGCCAGCGTCGAGCGAGCCGAGGCGCTGCGTCCCGTGATCCCTTCGGGCATGAGCATGCCGGAGATGGCGCTGCGCTTTATCCTATCGAATCCCGACGTGAGCACCGTCATCCCCGGCATGCGCAGGATCAGGCACGTCGAAAGCAACATCGCGTGCAGCGACGCGGGCGGGCTGGCGCCGGAACTCATTCAACAATTGCGCGCGCACCGCTGGGACCGCAAGCCGACATGGTGGTCGCAGTGAGCGGATAGCGTATCGCATATCGCGTATCGCATATCGCTAATCGCAGCCGATTAACCGCGTGCCGTCATCCAACCTCCAACCTCTAACTTCCAACCTCCAACCTCAAAACGCCAGCAACCTCTGTATCTCGGCCCGAATCTTCCCCACCGTCGGAATCACTGCCTCCAGCAGGCGCGGGTTGTAGGGAATCGGGTGATCCGGCATCGCCAGGCGGACGATCGGCCCGTCGAGATCCATGAACGCCTCCTGGGCGATCGTCGCGGCGATCTCCGCGCCGAAGCCGGCCGTCCAGGTATCCTCGTGGGCGATCAGCGCCTTGCTCGTCTTGCGCACGGATTGCAGCGCCGCTTCCTTATCCCACGGCACGATCGTGCGCAGGTCGACGATCTCGACCCGGCCCTCGAAATCCCGCGCCGCCTCCAGGCAGCGATGCAGCGTCTCGCCCCACGAGACGACCGTCAACTCGTCGCCCTCTTGCACGACCTTAGCCACACCGTAGGGAATCACGTAATCGTCGCCCGGATACGGGCGGCGCGCCTGGACCGTGTCGAGCAGCGCGCGATGCTCCAGGAAGATCGTGGGGTCGTCGCCGCGCAGCGCCGAGCGCAGCAGGCCGACCGCGTCTTCAGCGTTCGACGGGAACGCGACGCGCAGGCCGAAAGCGTGGGCGAACGCCACCTCGCTGCTCACGCTGTGCCACGGATCGCCCGTCCTGCGTCCCGTGCCGCACGGGATGCGGATGACCATCGGCGCGGCGAAGCGGCCCGCCGTGCACCAGCGCAGCCAGCCCAGGTCGTGGATGCGCTCGGTCGCCGGGTCGGCGTAT
>DASSFZ010000051.1:0-3582 GCA_035693785.1 Anaerolineae bacterium
CGCGGGTTCCGAAGGCACCGATTCATCTCCGTGCGCCCGCCGCCAGGCGAAGTAATCGTGAATCGCTTGCGGAACCGACGCTTCAACTGCACGCCGCTCCCCGGCGCTGGCGAAGCAGCCGGGCAGTGACGGCGCGTGCGCAATCCAGCGGCCCTCTATTTCTTCGAGGCAGATTGCGTAGCGCATTTCTTTGATCCTCAGTAACTACTCAGCCGTCACTGCGAGGAGCGTTGTGTGCGACGAAGCAGTCTCCTGCACGGCAGGCAATGTTCGCCGATCAACACGGAGATTGCTTCGCACAAAACGCTCGCAATGACGGGGGGCTGAGTAGTTACGATCCTCAGTCATCTTCCGTCGGCTTCGTAGCAGTCACGAGCAGGAACGGCACGTAGGCAACGCGCGTCCACATACCGGACGATGACGCGTCGTTCTCCTCAATGCGCTCCAGCATTGCCTGCTCGTCGCCGGTGAGAGGCAGGCCGCGCAGCAGGTCGAACCGCGCCGGCTCAGGCGGCAGAAGCTCGGGCAGCAGATCGACGCGCACCGAAAATCCGCGCGCATCGAGAAGTCCGGGCAGCTTGCGTCCGACGAGCGGATCGGCGCCGGCGCGCGCCAGCGCGGCGATCCATACGTCGCGAGCGGCGACGTCGGGCGGGTGCTCGATCGCGCCACCGTAGTCAGGCTCGACGGCGACGAGCACGCCGCCGGGCAGCAGAACACGCCAGACTTCGCCGACGGCCTGCGCAACAGGCATCCACAGCAGCGCGCACTGGCAGAAGACGAGATCGAATTCGCCTTCGGCAAACGGCAGGCGCGTCGCGTCGGCGCATACGCGTCCCGCCCCGACAAACGCTGCCGCGCTCACGCGCAGCGCGTCGGATGCCAGATCGAGCGCGACGACCGGCCCGCCGGATCGGCGGACCAGCTCGCCCGTCACCGCGCCGTGCCCCGCGCCGAGGTCGAGCACGCGGCGGCGGCGCGCGATTGAAACGCGCCGCAAGAGACGCGCGCGGGCGGGCGCGAGCCACCCCGCCTGCTGGCGAAGCAAGTCGGCCGATGGCAGCGCTGGTGTCGCATCAAACATTTCTCGGTGTCCCAACGTGCCGCGTCTGCTCAGAGCGATTTTCACCACTAAGGCACAAAGACACAAAGATAACTTGGTGTCTTGGTGTCTTGGTGGTGAGCTATCATCTTCCGCCGCCTGCGCAGGCACAGGCGCACGCGCAGCCCGCGCACGCGCAGGCGCATCCGCCGCCGCTGCGTCCCCCTCCTCTGCTGCCTGAAGAGGTCGCCATCGCCTTGAAGATGTCGCCTGTCACCTTGTCCACGCCGCCGAGGTTAATGACGCCGCCCTGTGCGGACGGGACTTGCAGCGAGCCGGGCAGGATAGCCGATGCCAGGCGGCCCATCGTGTTCTCCGCCCAGCCTGCGAATCCGCCGGCCACATCGCCGAAGGACGTGCGCCCGCTCGACGGCACGCTTCGCCCGCCGGATGCCGCGCGTCCGATCGTACTCGCCGGGCGCAGCCAGATGGGTATATAACTGTAGCCGCGCCTCTCGAAGACGGTCGGGAAACCGTCGTCGAGCAGGATCCATTCCATGTCCCGGTCCAGCACTTTCTCACGCTCGGGAATGTCGCCGATGGCCTGCGCCTGCTTCAGCGCGCGGCGAATGATGCTTCGGTAGTAGTCTTGTGTGTCCGACAGGTCGAAGCCCTTGATGCGGGCGGCCGTGTGCTCGACAAGCTCCTTCATCGGCTGGCCGAAGTCGATCTTGTGGACGGGAATCCCCGGGCGACCTTCCAGCGCGTCGATAAAAGGGCCTTCGTACGGGTGCAAGACGATGCCCTTCTCTTGCGCGACTTCGGGACGACTCTTACTGCGCTTGCCCGGGTCGCCGTCCGCGAACCCGCCGGCGACTTCGACGATCAACGGCGAGGCCTGCACTTGCTGCAGCACGCCTTTCTTGAGCAGACCGAAAATCACCAGCGTGAGCACCTTGTTCAGGGGCATCTCCAGGAGCACGGCCGCTTCCGGCGCGGTCAGTCCGCGCTTGATGCCGCCGCCTTCCACCTGCGCGACCGCCGGTAGATAACGGCTGCGGCGGCGCACGAGGACTCCTTCATTGATCACGATCAGCGCGATCAATGGAAGAATGATGAGCAGTTGCGCGGCGGGATACCTGAAGAGCAGGACCACCAGCCCACCGGCCAGCAAGACGAAAAGCGATAGTCCCGTGCCGCCGGTGAAACGGAAGTACAAGAAAGCGAATCCCGCGATCGTCGCCGCGCCGAATAAGAGTCGGACGTTTGGATTGTCTTCAAGCCACTTGACCGCCAGGTCGAAGACCGATTGCTCAATCACGCGCGCCATGCCGCGCTTCGGGAAAGACACGCCGACCTTGTACGGCTCGCTGGCGCGCGCCTGCTCCCAGCGCCACACAGCAACGGCTCGTCCCTGATCGACGGCCATCGCCGCGAAAGGCTCCAACTGGTAGAGCATTTCTTCAGGCTGGACGTCGGGCAGCATGTAGACGGCAATGCCCAGATCGGTCGCGCCGCTCACAAACTGCGAATCGAACCAGGTCGTCGCAATCTGCAGAGATGCGTAGTCCTGCCGCGTGACGTCCTGATAGACCATGTCCGGCATCGTGAACTCGAAGTGGAGCGTGGCCGTTTCGCCGGGCTGGATCGCGTGCTGGCGCAGGTGAATCTCCACGCCCGGATCGACGAATTCCGAAGGGCGGATGTCGGTCAGCACCGCATCGCCGACGCGGGCGCTCATGTTGCCGATGTCGTACCCGCTGTGCGGCATGCCGATGTCGATGATGTCCATCGGATCGCCGAAGGTGGAATTGGCAAAGGTGATGTCGTAGACCATGCGCGCCGAGCCGTCGGGCTGGACGTACACGCGCAGCCGCATCTCGGGCACGGAGAACTCCAGGCTCTGCGCGAGAACGGATCCGGCCGTCAGCGCGATCAACGACAGCAGGATGAGCGCGCTCAGCATCCTTAGCCTATTTTCCACAGTTCCCGCCGCAGTTGGACTGCGGCGGCTGGAACGGCAGTGCAACTGCCGTCGCAACATTCGGTATTTACCAGGCGCGAAATCCTGGCTTAGCTCTTGCCTTCGTTTCATCGCTCACCTCCTGGCGCACCCTGCGACCATCCCTCCGGCTCGCGCGGGCAGTCCGCCGCGCAGATCGCCAGGCCGGGGCACACGTCGCAGCGCGTCGGCGCTTCGACGCGCCCCCGGTATCGCTGGAACGCCGGATGATTCCAGATGGCATCCCACGAGTCGGTCAGCAAGTTGCCCGCGCTGTGGTGCGGCCCGCGCGGCGGGATCACCGACCCGTCCGGCTCGATGCGGATAGAGACGTCTCCGGAGCAGCGCGGGCCTGCGCGCACCTGCGCGCCGAGCGTCTCGGCCGGGTTGCGCATCACCGGCGGCTGCCAGATGTAACGCACCTGAGCCGCGTCCGCCGCGTGCTCGACGAGCGCGGCTGCCTCCGGCATGCCGCTTGCGCTCAGCGCGCCGCCCGGCTCGGTTCCGTCCGGCGCGGCGATCGCGAAGAACGAAGCGT
>DASSFZ010000052.1:0-10569 GCA_035693785.1 Anaerolineae bacterium
TGACTGATGGTGAGTGGCTTGCGCGGCTAACTCTGGGTACACGACAGATCTGTCGTCTAATTGCCTACGAATGACAATCCCGTCGCGTAATACAGTCAACACCCTGGTATCTTAGCCACGACAGGTGAAAAGGTCAAATCACCGCAGCGCATCCGGACCCAGCGCAGTTTCTCTCCCGGGCCCGATCGGTGAACCGAACGCAGAGGCCGCCTCCCCGGCGACGGGCATCACTGGCCGGGACACACGATCTCCCGCACGCTGTCCAGGTGCAGCAGAATGGAGCTGGTGGCGACGTCGTCCGGCATGTCGTTGACGTCGACCTCCGGATCAGACGCGAAGAGGAATTCCACGCCTTCGTACACGTCGGCTTCGGGATCGGCCGGCACATACTCCAGCCCCACCAGATACAGGCCGGCCAGCTCGTCTAACAGCTCATTTTCGTCGGTGCCGATCGGGTCGCCGCAGTGCGGGCACAATAAAGGCAGCTCGTGATCGTCCTCGAACAAGACGGTGATCAGGCCGTCCTCGACGACGACGAGGTCCTTGACCTGCTTGCCGCCGAGGTGCGCGTCGATGTGCTCCAGCGCGCACACGGTCTCGTCGTCGATCTGAATCATGGGGCAGTCGTGCTCGGCGCATCGCGCCGAAGTGTGGCGGGGTCTGCGTGGCATGCCGTATCGCTCCTTCAGCCCATGAGCTCTTCAAACGCGTCGTCCAGCCGCTGCTGCGGCCCGGCCATCACTCCTACCACCGATCGCCGCGCGGCGGCCTGTCGTCATCGTCGATGGTCGGGATCCACAGGTCGTCACGCGGGAGCGGGCGGCCTCGACGGCTCGGCGCGAACAAGCGGACGAGCAGGAAACCGGCCACGAATCCACCGATGTGAGCGAAAAATGCCACGCCACCCGTCCGCACCAGGCCAAGCGTTCCGATCCCGCTCAACAACTGCATCAAGAACCAGAATCCCAACAGCCAGCCGGCCGGCAGCTCGACGAAGCGCACGAGGAAGAACAAGAATACGAGTGTGAGGACGCGCGCATTCGGGAACAAGAGGATGTACGCGCCGAGCACGCCGGAGATCGCGCCGCTTGCGCCGATCATCGGGATTTCGGACGATGGGTTGATCGCGATCTGAGCCGCCGACGCTGCAAGTCCGCACACTAAATAGAACAACGGGAAACGCACGCTGCCCAGGCGGTCCTCGATGTTGTTTCCGAATATCCACAGGTATAGCATGTTGCTGAGGAGATGCAACCAGCCGCCGTGAAGAAACATCGACGTGATAAGCGTGTGCGCGTACGCGCCGAAGTCGGCCGTAATCAGCGCCGGCGTCACAGCATAGCTGAAGACGAACCCGGTGTAGGATCGCTCCGGCAACGATTCCTGAAACAGGAAAACGGCGACGTTGACCACGATCAGAGCGACCGTCACAATGGGCGTGCGTCGGGTCGGATTGGCGTCGCGCAGCGGTATCATAGAATGGCCTTTCCAGGCAAAGCGCACCCTATTATAATCACAGTGATGAGCGAGTCACCCGAGATCGCCCCGGCCATGCCCGATATCGGCGTCGAGTTCACCTACGACGAGGCGGCTGAACTCGACCCGCCCCACGACGTGATCGTCCACAACGACGACGTGACGCCGTTCGACTTCGTCGTGGCCGTCATTCACAGCGTCTTCGAGCTGCCGCCGCACGACGCGTATGAGGTGACGCTGACCGCCCACTACGAAGGCGAGGCCTACGTCGCCACGCTGCCCATAGAGGACGCCAAGTACCGCGTGTACCGGGCGCACAGCGCTGCGCGCGCTCGCGGCTACCCGCTGACCTTCAGCATCCACCCCGCTCACTGACGCCGCGCGCGCCGCACGATCGCGTCAGTCATGCGCGCCACGCGCGCTATCGGCGGGACGTCGTGCACGCGGACGATATCTGCACCGCGCGCGATCGCGATCGCCACGGCCGCCGCCGTGCCCTCCAGGCGCTCCTCAGGCGGCACATCCAAAGTATACCCGATAAACGATTTGCGCGACGGGCCGACCAGAATCGGCTTGTTCAGCGCCTGCAGCGCGTCGAGCCGGTCGAGCAGCTCCAGGTTGTGCTCGACGGTTTTTCCGAAGCCGATGCCGGGATCCACGACGATGCGATGTTCCGCGATTCCCGCGCGCCGCGCGATGTCGACCGACTCGGCCAGCTCGCGCGCCACATCTTCAAGCAGGTTATCGTAATGCGACCCGACGTAACGCGGTCCGAGCCGCGCTTCGAAGGCGGCGTCCTGCGGCTTGCTGCGATTGTGCATGAGGATCACCGGCGCGCCTCGCGCGGCGACCAGCGCGGCGAGCCGCTCGTCGCGCCGCAGCCCCCACACGTCGTTGACGATCGACGCGCCAGCATCCAGCGCGACGCGGGCCGTCTCGCTTCGGTAAGTGTCGATCGAGATCGGGCCGAGACCCTCGCGCGCGAACGCCTCGATCACCGGCGCGATCCGGCGCTGCTCCTCGGCGGCGTCGACCGGCGATGCACCGGGCCGCGTCGACTCTCCGCCGACATCGATAACGTGCGCGCCACCGGCCAGCATCTGGCGTGCCTGGGCGACTGCCCTCTCGACAACTTCGGCGTCTCGCCACAGGCCGTCCCCGGAGAACGAATCGGGCGTGACGTTGACAACCCCCATCACGTACGTCTGGCGGCCCCAGTGGAATATGTGGCCGCCCGCGAATGTCGGCCGGCGCGCCCACACCACCACACCCGCCCGCTGCGCGTCGACACGCTTGAGCAGCTCGCGCACGCTTTCGCCAAGCACGGGATGCACAGCATCCGGGGCAATTTCACACAACGGCGCCAGCACGAAGGCGCGCTCGGCCATGCGCGGATGCGGCACCGTCACAGCGGGAGCTTCGACGACCTCGTCGCCGTACAGCAGCAAGTCGATGTCGATCAGGCGCGGCCCATAGCGAACGGCGGGCCGGCGTCCCATATCGGCCTCGATCGCCTTAAGCCAGACGAGCAAATCGCGCGGCGATAGATCGGTCTGGATGGCGCACACGCTGTTCAGAAAGCGCGGTTGATCGGCCACGCCCCATGGCTCGGTCTCGTATACCGAGGAGAGATCGACCAGGCCCGCCCGCGCACGCAGGCGATCGATCGCGTCGATCAGGTTGCCGTGCCGATCGCCCAGGTTGCTGCCCAGACCCAGATAGGCTCGCGCGCTCATGAATCCGACATCTCGCCCGGTCAGCCGCGTTCTCGCGGCGGTCTGTACAACCCGTTCGGATTGGCGCCCTGCAGCCCCGCCTGGAACGACCGCTTGTCGACCGGCTGGAGCCGGCCGACCATGGCCGGCGTCACGACGAACACCCGTCGCCGCTTATCCAGGCAATCCGCGATAGCGTCCAGGGGTTCGTCGCGCCTCATCCAGTGGAGCCTGTCGAAGACAGCCAGGTTGAGAAGGACGGTGTAACTGCGCAGCGTCTTCTCGCGCCGCACGTTGTAGAACTGCTCGAAGTAGGACATCACCAGTTCTCGCACGGTGCGGTACACCGGCTCGCGAAGGCGCAGGCCGACGAAGTTGGACTTGGCCACGGCGCCCCAGTGGCCGTCGACCTTGTAGAGTGCCAGCAGATGATCGTCGTCGTTGTCGGCCAGCATGTCGATGACGAGCGGTGGATATCCGAGTCGTCGCAGCGCGGCGGCGGCGAACAGCGCGCCATCGAAGCAGTGCGCCTTGCGATCGCGCATGACACGGCGCGGGCAGCGGTAGATGTCCTCGTCGCTGTACGGTATGCCGTCCAGGAAGGCCTGAATCTTAACCGGACTGTCCAGCCGGGCCAGGAACTTTCGTTCGGCGCGTGTGAAGGTATCATCGGGCGCTGCTGTCGCTTTCATCGATCACTCCCAGGTCATTTAAGTCTACTCGCATACGGGAGAAAGGCAAGAGCGCGAGTGACCGGCTCAGCTCATGCGATTGTCGCGGCGCGACACGCAGCTTGTATTGTTTCTGACGCGCTCTGTGCTACAATGTTTGTACTTCCACCAGCGGAGGCTCTATGCGCATTATTCGCATCCTGATTGACGCCCAGCCCGCATATGGACTGGTCGAGGGCGAGACCGTGTATCGACTGGATGGCTCGCCGTTTGAGCCGTTCACGCGCGGCGCACCGATCGGCGCGTTGGAGTCGGTCGAGCTGCTGGTGCCCTGCCAGCCGACCAAGATCGTGGCCATCGGACGCAATTACGCCGAGCACGCCAGAGAGCACCAATCCGAAGTCCCAGCCGAGCCGTTGATCTTCCTGAAACCGCCCAGCGCGCTCCTCGCGCACCGGCGGTCAATCATCCTGCCGCCGCAATCGAGCAGGGTCGAGCACGAGGCCGAGCTGGCCGTCGTCGTCGGAAAGCGCGCCAGGCATGTGAGCCAGGCTGATGCCTGGGCCTACGTGTTGGGTGTGACGTGCGCCAACGACGTAACCGCGCGCGATCTGCAGCGCAGTGACGGGCAGTGGTCGCGCGCCAAGGGGTTCGACACGTTCTGCCCGCTTGGCCCGTGGATCGAGACGGGGCTCACGCCGCAGCAAATCGAGTCGCTGAGCATCGTGTGTCGGGTGAACGGCCAGCTTCGCCAGTCTGGCCACACGCGCGACATGGTCTTCGATATCCCACGCCTGATCGCACACATTTCGGCAGCGATGACACTCGAGCCGGGCGACGTGATCCTCACCGGCACGCCGGCGGGTGTCGGCCCGCTGGTCGCGGGCGACACCGTCGAAGTCGAAATCGAATCGATCGGCGCGCTGCGCAACAGCGTCCAGGAACCCGGTTTCTAGAGCGATTTCCCCTTGGATTTGTGACCTGGAATCGAGGCTTTAGCCGGATCCGCCCAAAGGCTCGACCCCGGAAGCTAGTAAACGAAAACGGAAACCCCTTTAGAAGAAACGGATTTCTGCCGGGAGGTCTTATGGAAGAAGAGATATGGGATACGCTCCACCGCCACCTGAAGAGCATTTTCACGCGCGACACGGCCACCTATGCCGACACGACGTCCGGCGACCTCAGCCTGTACGAATGGTGGGTCACGCCGCACCGCCAGGACGGGCTTGATTTTCATCTGTTCATGATCGAGAATGCGTGGGCCGGCGCGGCCAGCGCCTGGCGCTACGACCTGCTGGAGCCACGCCTTCAGGTATACGGCGACACTGCCGTCGCCTCGTATACGTTGATGGTCAGCATGGCTCGCGAAGACGGCATCACGCATCGCATGCACAACGAAAGCCGGGTGCTGGTCAAGCGCGAGGGGCGCTGGCAGATCGTGCACGTGCACAAATCGCCAGCCTGGCCCGCGCCGTATCAACCCACATCCTAAAGACACACTCTCCCGAACTGGAGTTTCGCAACAGCCATACCTATACTGAACAAGGAGAGAAGGAACATTCTCGGAGGCTGTACATGGAATTGACATTCGAGCCGCTGCCCCAACCGGCATCCGGCAGTGCGCTGCGGCGCGTCCAAATCAAGCGCGACTGGCTGCGCATGCGCGATGCGCCGTCGCTGCAAGGCCGTGTCCTGGTGGAGCTGCCCGGCGGCACGGAGCTGATCGTTCTGGAAGAGCGCGGCAACTGGCTGCGCATCGCCCGGCCAACGGGTTGGGTGAACGAAGACTACGTTCGGGATGCAGGGCTGGGATAACACGATTCCACCTGAAAACCTGCCAGCGCGAGGCACTCCATGACTACCGCAACGCAGAAGGCGTCTCTCCGAGCGCTGCCGCGCAACGTGTGGGCGGTCAGCCTGACGAGCTTCTTCATGGACATTTCCAGCGAGATGGTGCTCAACGTCGTGCCGCTGTTCCTGGCGAACGTGCTGGGGGTAAAGACCGGCATCATCGGCCTCATCGAAGGTGTGGCAGAATCGACGGCCAGTCTGCTCAAGCTGTTTTCGGGCTGGCTTTCCGACAAGCTGCGCGCGCGCAAGTGGCCGGCGGTCGCAGGCTATGGGCTGTCGGCGCTCTCGAAACCTTTCTTCTACTTCGCAAGCAGTTGGGGCGCAGTTGCCGCCGTGCGCTGGGTCGACCGGGCCGGCAAAGGCATCCGCACCGCCCCCCGCGACGCGCTCGTGGCCGACTCGATCGACGAGCAGCGCCGGGGCCTGGCGTTCGGCTTTCAGCGCGCCGCCGACACGGCCGGCGCCGTCGTCGGGCTGTTGATTGCGCTCGGCGTCGTGTGGCTGGCGCAGTCGAGCGCGGTCGAGCTGGGAGTCGACACGTTCCGCGCCGTCGTGCTGATCAGCATCGTCCCGGCCGTGCTGGCGGTATTGACGCTCGCGATCGGCGCGCAGGATGTGTCGGTCACGAAACAACGTCCCGCGCCGAAGTTCGCCGTGCGATCCCTCGGCAAGCCTTTCGTCATCTTCCTCATCATCGTCGGCATTTTCGAGCTGGGAAACTCCTCGGACGCGTTCCTGGTGCTGCGCGCGCAGGAGCGCGGTATGAGCGTGGCCGGCATCCTGGCGATGCTGGTCGCATTCAACCTGGTATACGCATCGGTCTCCACGCCGGCTGGATTGCTCTCGGATCGCATTGGGCGACGCAAGGTGATCGTCGGCGGGTGGCTCGTCTATGCCGCGATCTATCTCGGCTTCGGACTCGCGCAGACCGGATGGCAGGTATGGATGCTGTACGTCGTGTATGGCTTCTACTACGGATTGGCGTACGGCACTTCCAAAGCGATGGTAGCCGACCTCGTGCCCGAACCGGTACGAGGAACGGCGTATGGCACGTATAACGCGGCTCTGGGAATTCTCGACCTTCCGGCGTCCGTGATTGCCGGTCTTCTGTGGCAGGGAGTCGGCGCGTGGGGCGGATTCGGCCCATCTGCGCCATTCATTTTCGGCGCGGCGATGGCGCTGGTTGCGGCGCTGTCGATGGTCGTCTGGACGCCGCGTGGGATGCAGGCCGAATAACGCGAGTGGCCGCGACATCACTTGCCATCCGGCGCGTCGGCGCGTACAATGTCCGCCAAGACTTCGGAAGTCTCACAATGCCATCTTGCTCGCGGGATGTCTCGGATTGCCTGACATCTTCGCCCGCGAGAATTAGCCTTAAGACTTCCGAAGTCTGAGACCAGATTCAGGAGAGACAACCGATGCAGATACGATTGATCGCTGCCCTGGTCATTGCCCTGCTGGCCGTCGCCTTCGCACTTCTGAACTCCACGCCCGTGACGGTGAATCTGCTCTTCACGCAGTTCCCCGGATCTCTGGCACTGATTCTGCTCGGCGCGGTCTTCGTCGGTGCGCTGCTCAGTCTTCTGCTGTCCGCGCCTTCGACGGTCCGGCGACGCCGCTCGCGATCGGAAGAGCAGAAGCGGATAAAGGAGCTGGAGAAGGGCATTGCCGATCGAGACGCGACGCTGCACGAACTGGAGAAGAACATCGCCGGGCGAGACGCGAAGCTGCACGAGCTGGAGAAGATCATCGCCGAGCGAAACACGAAGATACGGGAACTCGAAGCCCGCGCCGAGGCACGCCCATCCCCGCCGAGGGAGCAGCCCGAGCCGGCCTGGCCTGAGCCTATCCAACCACCATCCGATATATCCTCACCTTAGAGCGGATTCCGAGTGCGTGTACGCCGATCCGGAGTCGAGCCTTTGGGTGGTTTCCGGTTGAAGCCTCGACTCCGGCTTAAATCAAAGTGCAACCCGCTCTAGTGCAGCGCGGCAGAAATGCCTCGCCAGTTTTTCATGCGCCGGTTTTTTCTTGTCGGATCACCCTTTGGCAGGTAGAATAGCTTCTCGCAGGCGTGAAGCGTGAACCTGCGGGAGGCTATTGTGCCCCAACTCATCCGCGATCAACTTACCGCGCTCATCCGTGATGCAATCCACGATGCACAGAAGATGGGCGCCCTACCCGCCTTCGACGCGCCGCGCATCGAGATGACTCGACCCAAGATCGCGGCCCACGGCGATTACTCCACGAGCGCGGCGCTGGCGCTGGCGAAGACGGCGGGCATGACCCCCTTGCAGATCGCGCAGCACATCGTCGATCACCTGCCGGCCCACGACGCCATCGGCAAGGTCGAGATCGCCAAACCGGGCTACATCAATTTCACACTCTCGGAAGTGTGGCTAGCGCAGCAGGCGCAGGCGATTCTCGACGCCGGCCCCGAGTGGGCCAACCCCGACATGGGCACCGGGCAGCGCGTGCAGGTCGAGCACGGATCAGCCAACCCGACCGGGCCGCTCCACTTCGGCACGGCGCGCAACTTCGTCGTCGGGGACACGCTCGCCAACATCTTGCAGGCGGCCGGTTACGAGGTGCAGCGCGAGTACTACGTGAACGACGCCGGATCGCAGGTGCGCAAGTTCGGCGAGTCGATCTACGCGCGCTACGCCCAGGCGCTGGGCCAGGACGCGCCCTTTCCCGAGGATGGCTACAAAGGCGAGTACATCGCCGACGAGGCGCAGGCGATCATCCGCGAGCACGGCGACCGGTTCTTGAACATGGAGCAGGCCGAGGCCATCCGCGCGCTAGGCCAGATCGGCCTGGACGCGATGGTCGAGCGCGCCAGGCGGACGCTCGCCCGCATGAACATCCGCTACGATCGGTGGTTCCACGAGCGGTCGCTGTATGAGTCCGGGCTGTTCGACCGGGTCATCGATCAGCTCCGCGCGCGCGACTTGCTGTACGAGCAAGACGGCGCGACGTGGTTCAAGGTGAGCGCGTTCGGCGGCGAAAAAGACGCCGTGATCATTCGATCGGCCGAGGTCATCCCTGAGCCGAGCGAGCGGCCCACGTACTTCGGCAGCGACATCGCTTACGTTCACGACAAATTCATCGACCGGGACTTCGACCGGGTGATCTACGTGTGGGGCGCGGATCACCACGGCGACGTGCCGCGCATGCAGGCGATCGGCCGGGCATTCGGCATCGCGCCGGAGCGGCTAACCGTCCTGCTCTATCAACTGGTGACGCTCACGCGCGGCGGCGAAGAGGTACGGCAGTCGAAGCGCAAAGGCGAGTTCATCTCGCTCGACGAGGTCATCGACGAGATCGGCTCCGACGCGATCCGCTTCATGCTGCTCACGCGCTCCATCGACAGCAAGATCGCGCTCGACCTCGAGCTGGCGAAAGAGCAGTCGGACCAGAACCCGGTGTACTACGTGCAGTACGCGCACGCGCGCATCGCCAGCATCCTGCGCAAAGCGGTGGACGTCGGCGTGCCGCCGGACGCCAAGGGCGACCCACAACTGCTGAAGCATCCCTCCGAGCTGACGCTGATCCGAAAGATGCTCGAGCTGCCGGTCACCATCGAGCAGGCGGCGCGCGATCTCGCGCCGCATCATCTCGCGCATTACGCCCAAGACCTGGCTTCGACCTTCAGCGCCTTCTACCGCGATTGCAGGGTCGTCGATCCGTCTGCACCTGACCTGACGTCCGCCCGATTGATGCTGGCGCGCGCAGTGAAGCTGACGCTGGCGCGCGTCCTGGGATTGATGGGGATGAGCGCGCCAGAGTCAATGTAGAGATTGGAGGTTAGAAGTTAGAGGTTGGACGTTAGAAGTTGGAAGTTGGAGGGCGCCGATGGCGATCAAGAGCTATCATGATCTGGAAGCGTACCAGCGCGCTAAGAAGCTCATTCCTCTGATCTACCAACTGGTGGAGACGTTTCCGGCAGACGAGAGATTCGACCTGTGCGATCAAATGCGTCGTGCCTGCAAATCGGTCGTGGATAACATCGTTGAGGGTTACAGCCATAAAGACACGCCGACAAAGGCCAAAGCATTCTGGCGCAATTCGATGGGTTCGGCTAACGAGATGGTAGAACACTTGGAGCAGTCGGTGACACTCAAGTACGCAACGTCTGAACTCGCCCAGCCAATGATCAACGAATACACCATCGTCGCCAAACAGCTCAACAGACTTATCCAAAACTGGCGCAAGCTGTGAGAGGACAGCCTCCAACCTCCAACCTCCAACCTCCAACTTCCAGAGGAGCCATGACCATCCAACCCGACCACTGGATCCGCAAGATGGCGCTCGAACACGGCATGATCGAGCCGTTCGTCGAGAGGCAGGTCAGCAACCACGTCATTTCTTACGGTGTCTCGTCGTACGGCTACGACATTCGCGTCGCCGACGAATTCAAGATATTTACGAATGTGTATTCGGCCATCGTCGATCCCAAGCACTTTGACCCAAAGTCGATGGTCGATTTCAAGGGCGACGTGTGCATCATCCCACCCAACTCCTTCGTCCTGGGCCGCACGGTCGAATACTTCCGCATCCCACGCAACGTGCTCACGATCTGTGTTGGGAAATCGACATATGCGCGTTGCGGCTTAATCGTGAACGTGACCCCATTTGAACCGACCTGGGAAGGTTATGTCACGCTCGAGATCAGCAACACCACCCCCCTACCCGCCAAGCTCTACGCCAATGAAGGCATCGCCCAGGTGCTCTTCTTCGTCGCCGATTCCGAGTGCGAGGTCTCGTACAAGGACAAAAAGGGCAAGTACGACAAGCAGACGGGCATCGTGCTGCCGAGGATCTTTCAGTGAGGAGCGTGCTCATGTCATACTTGC
>DASSFZ010000053.1:0-12639 GCA_035693785.1 Anaerolineae bacterium
TACGACTAGCCTGACTTTCGCGCCATCAGCGCCCGAATCGTTGAACGGGATGTCACGCGACCTCGGCCATCGCATGGTCGCTTACGCCTGGACAACAAACGCTTCACGCCCGAGGAGTTCCACTAACTGGCGTGCGATCTCCTCTGGAGTGCCTGTCACAGATACTCGTTTCCGCTCCCGCGAGGGCGCCTGTTCCAGTCTCGAAACAACTGTCGGCGATCCCACAGCGCCGATGCAGGCCTCGTCCACGCCGAGATCGGCTTCGGTCCACACGGTCACTCCAGCCGGCCCAAAAGCCCAGGGCTTGATGCGATAGTCCATGAAGCGTGGCTCATTGCAGGCGGTCTTCACCGAAACCACCGCAGGCAAAGGCACTTCCAAGATTTCGTATCCGCCCCTGATCACTCGGTGTCCACGGGCAATCCATCGCCTTGGGTCGACATCCACCTCATTCACCTGGGTGAGCTGGCAGAGTCCCAACCATTCGGCCAGGCCGGCGGGGACTTGTCCTGTCGCGCCATCGGACGACTCTTCGCCGCAGATGATGAGATCGGCGCCGCCCATCTTCTGGATGCCTTTCGCCAGCGTGTAAGTCGTCGCCAGCGTGTCCGCCCCACTGAACGCCCGGTCGCTGAGCAGATAGACGTGATCGGCGCCCATCGCCAAGCCGATCCGCAGATAGGCCTCGAAGAACGGCAGCCCCATGGATAGAATGCTGACGCGACCCGCGTACCGATCCGTGAGGCTGAGCGCCATCTCCAGGGCGTTCATATCGGGTGGGTTGATCTCCGAGCGGGCGTTTGCGCGCTCCAGTCGCCTGGTCTCGCGATCGACGCGAATCTCTTCAGGCTTGGGGACAACTTTCATGCAGACGATGATGTGAAGGTCGCGCATCGTGCACCTCTGATTGGGGATCACGAGCCAGCCGTTGAGCCGATCTGCTCTGCTCTCCACTCTCTGATCTGTTGCATGAGAGCCGGCACAATCTGGCGAAAGTCCCCCACGACGCAATAGTCGGCAGACTCAAAGATGGGCGCTTCGGGATCGGAGTTCACGGCGATGACGGTACCGGCCTTCTGAATGCCGACGACGAAGTGGAAGGCGCCGCTGGCGCCGCAGACGATGGCGACCTGCGGCCGGCAGACGACGCCCGTCTGCCCAATTTGACAATCGCGCTCGATATGACCCTCGTCCACCGGAGGGCGGGTCGCGCCGACTTCGCCGCCGATCAGGCCGGCCAGCTCTCGCAGCATATCGAAGTGGCCGCCCACACCTCGTCCGCCTATCACCAGGGCGCGCGCCTGAGTCAGATCGGCGGCCTGCCCCACGACCCGCTCCACTATTCGAGTGCGGATTATGGCCCCGGTCAGGTTCACAGGTAGCCGAACCACTGTGCCTTTCCGGCTGTAGTCAGCCGGTTCTGGCGGGAACACGCCCGGCCTGACCGTGGCCATCTGGGGCCGGTGTTTCTGCATCTCAATCAGGGCCAGCACGCCGCCTCCAAAACCGGAGACCTCGCTGACGAGCACGCCGGTTTCCGGGTTCAGACGCAGATCGGTGCAATCGGCGTTCAGCCCGGTCCTCAGTCGAACGGCGAGCCGGCCCGCCAGGTCGCGGCCATTGGGCGTCGCGCCAAGCAGGAAAATGCTCGGCTTGCTTTCCATGATGGCCTGGAATGCCACGTGGCCATAAGCATCGACCGTGAAGACATCCAGCAACGGATGCTCGGCCAGCACGATCTCGTCGGCGCCGAAGGCTATAGCTTGTTCGACCTGATCGGAGACTCCATGCCCCATTAGGAGACCTGTGAGGCGCCAACCCACCTGGTTGGCTAGCTGCCTGCCTTTCGACAGGAGTTCCAGCGAGACCCGTTCCAGGATACCGCCTTCCTGTTCAAGGAAGACCCAAATCGCATTGTGCGCCTGGTCGGCGCTATACAGCGAGGCGGGCATGAAAACCCTCCCTCCTCATTCGCGCTCCCTTTTTTCGGTCAGCGCCAGCGCCGCAATTTCGGCCACATCCATGACCACCAGCTTTCGGATGCCCTGAGCCTTCAGGCTATCTTCCAGGCAGGCGATACAGAACGGGCAGGCGGTGACCAAGATATCGGCCCCGCTGGCGAGAGCTTCGTTGACCCGGATGTTGGAAAACCGCTCGCCGGCGTCAGTTTCCATCCACATGCGGCCACCACCACCGCCACAGCAGAGCGTCTCCGTGCCGGTGTGCTCCATCTCGACCAGCTCGAGGCCGGGGATCGCCTGCAAGATGCGACGCGGCGCTTCGCACTCATGGTTGTGGCGGGCGAGGTAGCAAGGATCGTGGAAGGCGATCTTGCGTTCGACCGGTCGATCAAACACAAGGCGTCGCTGGTCGACCAGTGTCGCGAGGACCTGCGTGTAGTGCCGCGGCTCGAATTCCTCTTCGCCGCGCGGGTAATGATTCTTGAAAGCGTCGTAGCAGTGGGGCGAGATCGCCACCAGCCGGGTGACACCCTTCTCGTGGAAGACGTGCGCTGCCTGCTGCGCGATCTCCGCAAAGTAAGGCTTGTGCCCCACGCTTAAGACAGCTTCGCCACAACAAGGTTCGTCGTCACCCAAGATGCCGAAGGACAGGCTTGCCGCATCCAGGAGTCGAGTCAGCGAGCGGGCCACCTTGCGCGCCCGTCCGTCGTAGGACGATGTGCAACCGACGTAGAGCAGCATCTCGTGCCGATGTGCATCATACCTCGGGACGTGCATGCCCTTCGTCCAGGCCGAGCGCTGCGACGGCGGCTGGGACCAGGGGTTGTTGTTCCAGTAGACAGACCACAGCAGGGGGGGAAGACCCCTCGGGGTCTGGCGTCGCTCCCATGCGATGGCGCGCAGGCTGCGAAACACGTCGGTGATGGCGACGCCTCGCGGGCAATAGGCTTCGCATTGGGCACACGTCGTGCACAGCCAGAGGCTGCTTGCGCCCGTGCTTGCCCCCCGCCCAGCGGGGCGCCCAGCGGGGTGGTCGTCTCCGGTGGGCAGCCCGAGTTGTGCCCGGCGCAGAAGGTGGCGCACGGATACGGTTTCTTTCTTGACCAGACCCCAGGGACAGATTGCGGTGCACACGCCGCACTGATAGCACGCGGCCGCCGCGCCGCCCGTCAACTCGATGATCTCTTCCCATCGTGCATCGTCAATGACGACAGCCTCTTCATCCCTCATCCGTCATCCCTCATCGTTACAACCCGGGCCTGCTGCTGAACGACGGCGTCCATTTCATGGATCTTCTCGGCGAACGCTTTACCTTCGGCGGCCGAGATCCACTGCAACTGAAGCCGTTCGGGCGTGATGCCTTGCCGGGTGTATTTGCGATGCCAATGGTTGAAGCGCTTCAGGGTGTGGCGATTGGCGTAGTTGTAGTGACAATCCGAGCCGGTGTCCGTCAGGCGGCAGCCCGTGACCAGGATGGCGCCGGCGCCCTTCTCGAAGCCGCGCGCGATGAAGTCCTCTTCAAGACGCGCGGAGCACATGGTTCGGATGATGCGGGCCGAGGTCGGGTACTGACGCTTCTCGATGCCGGCCAGGTCGGCCCCGGCGTAGGAGCACCAGTTACAGGTGAAGACCAGGCACTTCTCCTCCGGTTTCTCGGCCAATGCGGCATCGATCTGCGCCAGGATCTGCTCCTTGGTGAAGGTGGGCATGTCGATGGCGTCGAAGTTGCATTCGGCGGCACACGTCCCGCAGCCCATGCAGGCGGCTTCGACGATGCGCACACGACCTTCCTTCACAGGCCCGGTCTGCTCGATGGCGCTGAACGGGCACACTTTCACGCAGCGCATGCAGCCGATGCACAGATCCAGGTTGACTCGGGCCGTCAAGGGCGCTTTCTCGATCTCGCCACGGGACAACAAGGCGCCGGCCTTGCCCACCGCCGCCATGGCCTGCGCGATCGACTCTCGAACGTCTTTTGGGCCCTGCGCGGCCCCGGCCAGGAAAACGCCCTGCGTGGCCGTCTCAGCCGGCCCCAGCTTGGGATGCAGTTCCATGAGGAAGCCATCCGCGCTGTGAGCCAGTTTCAACTGATCGGACAGGCCATCTTCGGCTGGCGCCAGCCCCACGACCAGCACGAGGAGATCGGTGGGGATGCGCAGGTTGGTCCCCAGAAGGTGGTCGTAGAAGCACACCTGCCCTCCCACTCTAACTCCCCACTCTAACTCGTTCCCCTCAGGATTCAGGAAGCGGATGGCGTCCTGCGGCGGGCGATCGCCGTCGTAGCGGAAGAACCGGACGCCGGCCCGCATCGCCTGCTCGTACAGTTCCTCGGCGTGGCGGCTGTAGGTGCGAATGTCTTTGCTGATCACGTGCACCTTCTTGCCAAGTTGTCGCAGCCGCAGGGCCTGGTTGATCATCGAGGTGCAGCAGTATCGGGAGCAGCCCCTGTCACCCTGCCGGGAACCCACGCAGGAAACGAAAGTGATTCGTTCGGCCTGGACCCGACACTTCGCCATCAGGTTTTCCAGTTCGAGGTTGGTTATGACACGCGGATCGTCACCGCAGCCGAACTCGCGTGGTTGGTAAGGTGCCGCGCCCGTGGCGACTATGATGGCACCGATCCGGATCTCCGCGCCATCGCTCAAACTGGCGTGGAAATTGCCCACCACGCCGCCGACGCTCTCTACGATCGTGCCCGAGTGAATGTGCACACCGGCTTGAGCGAGTTCTCGCGATTTGGCTGCAACGAGATCACGTGCATTCAGGCCTGCCCCTTCCCCTTCCCCTTCACTCCGTTCAGGGTCAGGGTCAGGGCAAGCTCTGAGCGCAGCCGAAGGGCCGCCCGGCGCAATCCGCTCGAGCTGGGTAAGCAAACCTCCTAGATGCTCATTGCGTTCCACTAGATCCGTCTCGAATCCCTGGCGGGCCAGGGTCGCTGCGGCTGTCATGCCTGCAATGCCGCCCCCGATCACCAGGACGCTCTGCGTCAACGGTAGATGACCGATCTGCAGCGGCGCAAGCCGCCGCGCCTTTTCCACCGCCATCGAGACCATGTCCATCGCCTTCGTGGTCGCAGCAGCTTTATCGAACTTGTGCACCCACGAATCCATGTTGCGGATGTTCGCCATCTCCAGGAGGTAAGGATTCAATCCGGCCCGGATCAGCACGCCCCGGAAGATGGACTCGTGGGTCTTCGGCGAGCAGGCCGCCACCACGACCCGGTTGATGCTCTCTCGCTTAATGGCCTCTTCGATCTCGCTCTGTGTGTTGCCGGCGCAAGAGAACATCTGATCGGCGGCATACACCACGTCGGGGAATGTCCTGGCGAATCCCACCACCTGCTTCACGTCCACCACGCCGGCGATGTTGCTGCCACAGTGGCACACGAACACGCCCACGCGTGATGTGCCAATGTCTGCCATTGGTTCGACCCTTTGCCCAGGCTCCCCGACTGAAGCGTGGAGCGTGGAGCGTGGAGCCGGGCAGGCCTCGGGCGGCTCGGGCCAGGATCGGTGCGTCAGGTGGCTTAACGCGATGGCCGCCGCGCCGCTGCCTTCGGATACACTGTCGGGGATGTCTTTCGGCCCGCTGGCACAACCGGCGGCGTAGATGCCGGGCCGGCTGGTGAGGATCGGGCTGCCCCCAGTATCGGCGGCTCGGATAAACCCATCCTCGTCCACATCGATGCCCAGGCGTTCGGCGAGCCTGGCCAGCCCATCCGCCGGGGTGACCGCTGTCGCCAGCACCACCATGTCATACTCGGCTTCGATCCGGGTCGCCGACTCGGTATCCTCGTACACGACCCGTATGCGATCCCCGACCGGTTGTATGCGCCCGGGCCGGCCACGGATGAACTTTGCTCCCGATTCACGCGTGCGGGACCAGAAGTCGTCGAAGCCCTTCCCGTAGGCTCGGATGTCCATGTAGAGGACGGTCACTTCGGGGATGCCGTGGTCGATCGCCTGATAGGCATGTTTGATGGAATACATGCAGCAGAAGCGAGAGCAGTATCGAAAGAAGCGCCGGTCGCGTGAGCCTACGCACAGGACGAAGAGGATGCTGTCGACGTGTTTCCCATCCGAAGGCCGCAGGATCTCGCCGCCGGTCGGCCCGGCTGAACTGATCAGGCGCTCGAACTCTAACGCGGTCAAGATGTCGGCGTGCGTCCCATAGCCGTATTCTTTCAACTTTCGAGGATCGAGGGTGTCATACCCGATTGCCACGATGATCGACCCGACCTGTCGTGTCAGTAAGCATCCCCTCGGCATCATGAAGTCGATCGCCTTCGGCGGGCAGACCTCGTCACAACGGTTGCACGGCAAGTAGTTCGGCGGATCGTTCAAACAGTGCTCAATGTCGATCACGTACGCCCCGGGAACCGACTGTGGGATCGGCGTGTAGATGGCTTTCCGAACGGCCATCCCGGCATCGTACTCGTTGGGCAACACGACGGGGCAGGCTGCCGTGCACTCGCCGCAGCGCGTGCATCCGTCCGTCACGTAGCGCCCTCTCTGGCGAATGCGGACGCAGAAGTCGCCCGGCCCTCCCTCGATGCTTTCCACTTCGGCCAGTGATAAGACCTCGATGTTGGGATGCAATCCCACTTCCGACATTTTGGGTGCTTCGATGCAGATGGAGCAGTCCAGCGTGGGGAAGTTCTTGTCGAGGACGGCCATGATCCCGCCGATGGTCGCCTCCCGCTCCACCAGCACGACGCGCGCTCCGGCTTCGGCCAGGTCCAGCGATGCCTGAATGCCGGCGATGCCTCCGCCAATGACGAGGACCGAATCACCCATGACACTTGTTCCCTTCGACTTCGCTCAGGGCAGGCCTGGCGTGCTCAAAACCGACCTCGAAGGCCTGGAGGTTCAGCGGCGCTGTCTGGGCCTTCACCGACGACTCGATCGCCTCTCTCATGGCTTCGCGATCGACGAGGCCCGTCACACCCGTGAAGAATCCCAACATGACCATGTTGGCCATGATCCGCCCCCCAAGCGTCTCGGCCATGCCTGTGGCCGGAATGCGGTGAGGGTGGTCGTCCGGGAGAGGGATGACCAGGTCTTCATCGATCAGCACAAGCGCATCGAATGGGGCTGCTGGCCGGAATCGGGTGTAGGCTTCCTGCGACAGCGCCACGAGAATGTCAGGATGCTCGACGAAGGGATAGTCGACAGCCTCATCCGAGACCACGATGTCTGCGCTCGACGCGCCGCCTCGCGCTTCAGGACCGTAGGCCTGGGTCATGACGGCTTCAAGCCCGGCATGCAACGACAGGGCCTTGCCCAGGATGGTGCCTGCCAGGACGACGCCTTGTCCTCCAAACCCCGATATCCGAATTTCCTTCCTCATGCTGCTGCCTCCAGCCGGACCGGCTTGTAGGGTGGCTGATCGCGATCGATGAAGTTGCCGATGTAAATAGGCCGCTCCTCGCGCAGGTCGATCCCCAATTGCTCCATCGGCACGCCGTCGGCCAGCACGCATCGGCTGCGGTACAACTCCATTTCGTCTACGCCCTCGTCGATGTTGTTCGACTTGCCGAATCCCACCGGACAGGGCGAGAGAATTTCGATGAAGGCAAAGCCCGGCTTGTCGAAGGCGTACAGAATGTCGTTCTTAACCTGCCGGACATGGAGCGTCGTCCAGCGAGAGACGTGGTTGGCGCCGGCGGCTGCCAGCAGGTAGGGCAGGTTGAACGGCAACTCCGGATTACCATACGGCGAGGTCGTCGTTCGGGCATGGAAAGGTGTCGTCGGACCCAACTGTCCCCCCGTCATGCCATAGTTGAAGTTGTTGATGCAGATGACCTTGATGTCTACGTTCCGCCGTGCGGCGTGGATCAGATGATTCCCGCCGATAGCGGCCAGGTCTCCATCGCCACTGAACACGCTCACCATCAAATCGGGACGGGCGAGTTTCAGGCCGGTGGCAAAGGGAATGGCCCGTCCGTGAGTCGAGTGGTACGAATCGATGTTCATGTACCCGGCGGCACGGCCGGAGCAGCCGATGCCCGACACTACGACGTGCCGATCGACCGGGATGCCGGATTCCAGAATGGCCCGAGCGTAACAGCGCATCGCGATGCCAATGCCGCAGCCCGGGCACCAGATGTGCGGCATGCGCTCGGAGCGGATGATGTCGTCCAGCGGATGTCTGTTAGCGACTAACGCTTTGCCCACAGGCCGCCACCTCCTGGATTGCATCGAGAATCGGTTCAGGCGGGATCATCGCGCCGCCGGCGTGAAAGACACCTCGTACCGGCTGTTTAACGTGGCGCTCCACCTCGCGGATCATCTGGCCCAGGTTCATTTCGGCGACGATGAACGAGTCGGCCTGACCGGCGAGCTCCTTGACTGTCTGTTCAGGGAAAGGCCACAGGGATACCAGCCGCAGGAGACCTACGGGGATGCCCTTCCCGCGGGCTTCGCGCACGGCTCGACGCGTGGATCGGGCCGTGCAGCCATAGGAGACGACCACAATCCGAGCGTCATCCAACTGGTAGCCTTCCGTGAGGATGAGCTGATCGGCGCTGCGGCGGACCTTTTCGGCCAGGCGGGTTACCAGTCGGTGATGAGTTTCGGCCGACATCGCGGGATAGCCCCGCTCGTCGTGGGTCAGCCCGGTGAAGTGCACACGATACCCTTCGCCGGCATGAGCCATGGGCGGCACCAGAGCCAGCCCCTTCGACAGGCTCAGGGCAAGCTCTGAGCCTGTCGAAGGGTCGGAATCCTCGGCCCGGAAGGAGTCGAAGTGCCCGTTCGGCGTGCCTCCTGGTCGCTTGCGCTCCCAGCGTGGAATCTGGTCCTCCGGCGGGATCACGACGCGCTCGACCATGTGGCCGATGACTTCGTCGGACATCAGGAGCACCGGGACGCGGTAGCGATCGGCCACGTTGAAGGACAAGATCGTCAGGTCGAACATCTCTTGAGGCGACCAGGGCGAATAAGCGACGATCTCGTAGTCGCCGTGCGAGCCAAAACGCGCCTGCATCACGTCGGACTGCCCGGCCATCGTGGGAAGGCCGGTCGAAGGCGATCCTCGCTGAACATCGACCAGGACGCACGGGACCTCCATCATGACGGCGAGGCCCAGGTTCTCCATCATCAGGCTGAACCCCGGCCCGGAAGTGGCGGTCATCGCACGCGTGCCCGCGGCTGAGGCGCCGATGACGGCGGCCAGACTGCCCAGTTCGTCTTCCATTTGAATGAAGACCCCGCTGACCTCGGGCAACCGGCGCGCCAGACGCTCCGCGATTTCGGTGGAAGGGGTGATCGGGTAGCCGGCGAAGAAACGGCATCCGGCCGCGATCGCGCCCTCGGCGCAGGCGTGGTCGCCATGCATGAAGTGCTTGCCGGTCAGCACACCGTGTGCCTTCATTGCGCCACCTCGAGCGTATAGATAGCGAATTCTGGACACACCATCGCGCAGAACTCGCAATGGACACACGATTCCTCTTTTCCGGGCGTGACTTCAGGGTAGTGATAACCCTTGCCGTTCGCCGTCTCCGATTCCTGAAGGACCTGCTGCGGGCAGAACTGGATGCAGAGCTTACACCCCTTGCACCGTTCGGGAATGAGGTAGACCTGACCGCGCGGGATTCGGGTCTGGTGCAGGTTGAGGGGCGTGCGCCCATAAGCTTTCATGGTTTTGCCCCGAGATGATGGTGTACGACTTGTCAGGGCGTTGCATCTGTAGGTTAAGTGAAGTTTGTCGCCAAGTCATGTGGCCTTTGTCACGGCCACGAGGTTAATAATTCATCCTTTTCACGGCGGTATTGCGGATTGAGCTTGAGGCGAAATCGACTCACGCTGCGGCGCACCACCCTCGGCGTGGTTTAATAAGACCTCGGTCATCGAAATGGTCTGAATTGAAACGTGGCGTCCTTCGCATTGTGGCGGTCTAATTTCCTGCCGGATTTGGGAGAGTCGGAAACGGCGACGCGGCCCATAGCGGCGATTATCCGCTCGCGACGCTCGAAACCTGGGCGCGGCGAACGGCCTGATCTGCCAACTGACCTGTCCCGTGTGTGATGAGTGTCACTCGACTTCCCCTTGCAGGTATCTACAATGATCGAAGGGGTGTTATGTGTTGAATGTGTCGTTCCGCGCTCGCGGCTGCTTGCGCCCGTGCTTGCCCCCCGCCCAGCGGGGTTGTGCTGCCGCCAGCTCGCTGGCCGCATAGGGTACAGGCGGGAGGCATGACCGCCGGAGGGATGGCCATGAATATTCTTGCTGAAGGTCAGGGCGAACTGATCGGCTGGCACGATCCCGACGAGAATCGGGAGTGGATCCTGGAGAACAAACCGCGCGACCTGCGCGATAAGCGCACGAGCGTGAGCGACGCGGTCACGAGACTCGTCCAGGACGGTGACTTCATCGCCTTCGGCGGTTTCGGTCACATTCGGATTCCGATGGCGCTGGTGTACGAGATCATCCGCCAGCGCAGGCGCAATCTCGTCATGGCCGGGAAGACGGCCGTCCACGATGTGGATCTTCTGATCGGCGCCGGGTGCGTGAATCGGATCGAGGTAGCGTATGCTTTTGGCCACGAACTGCGCGGTCTGTCGCCGGCAGGCCGCCGCGCGGTCGAAACCGGGCAGTGCCGCGTGGTGGCCGAGATCTCCAACGCCGGCTACCAGTGGCGCTTTCTAGCGGGCATGATGGGCATTCCCTTCATCCCGTCGCGCAACATGTTAGGCACGGATACCTTCAAGCACAGCGCGTGCAAGGTCGCCACCGATCCGTGGAGTGGAAAACCGGTCTGCCTGATCCCGGCGGCATACCCCGACGTTGCCATGTTTCACGTGCCGCGCTGCGACATGTACGGCAACGCCCAGATCGACGGCATTATCGTGGAGGACTTTGAGCTGGCCCGCGCGGCCCGACGCGTGATCATCACTGCGGAGGAAGTCGTCGACGAAGCGATCATTCGGAACCAGCCATGCCGCACGGTGATCCCGTTTTATGTGGTCGATGCCGTGTGCGAGGTGCCGCACGGCGCGCACCCCACGCTGATGCCCTACCTGTACTTCTTCGACGAAGAGCACATTGGCGAGTGGCTCGAGCTGTCGCAGACGCCTGAGGGGGCAGCCGCCTACTTTGACAAGTATGTCTTTGGCGTGTGCTGCTTCGAGGAATACCTGGAGCGTATCGGCGGCATCCGGAAGATGCACTACTTAAAGCAGGTGGAGCAATTGAAGGCGCCGTTGCGCGCCCCTTGGTTGAAGACGAGGAAAGGATAAGCCGTCATGGCTGCACAGGTGTTGGAGTACACCCAGACCGAACTGCTCAGCGCTGTTGCGGCGCACCTGCTGGAGGACAAGAAGTCCGTGCTGGTGGGCACGGGCCTGCCGATGATCGCCGCGCTGCTCGCGCAGCGAATGCACGCGCCGGGGCTGCTCATCATTTTCGAGGCGGGAGGGATCGGCCCGCGCGTTCCGACGCTGCCGATCTCGGTGGGCGATTCACGCACTTTCTATCGCGCGGCAGCGGCTTCCAGCATGCACGACGTGATGAGCGCCTGCCAGGCCGGCTACGTAGACTACGGGTTCCTGGGCGCGGCGATGATCGACCAGTATGGCAACATCAACACGACCGTCATCGGCGACTGGGAACAGCCGGCGGTGCGCCTGCCCGGCAGCGGCGGCGCGAACGACATCGGCTCACTGTGCCATCGCACCATCATCATCCTGCGCCAGGACGAGCGCAAATTTGTCGAGCGCGTGAACTTCATCACGACGCCGGGCTACCTGGATGGCCCCGGCGCAAGGGAACGGGCGGGCTTGCCGTATGGCAGCGGCCCTTACCGCGTGATTACCCAGTTAGGCGTCTATGGCTTCGACGACGAGACGAAGAGATTGACACTCCTGGCCATGCATCCGGGTGTCACACGGGACGACGTACGAGCCAATAGCAGTTGCGAAGTCCTCATTCCCCGGGTGGTCGATACGACTGCGCCACCGACCGAAGAAGAGCAGCGATTGCTCCGCGAGATCGACCCGGCGGGCATGGTGATTGGAAGGTAGGTGCGCCGCGCTGCATTCCAATCCCGCTGGGGCGAGCGCGCGTTTTCGATCGCCTTTCGCTGGTGCGCGATTCCGGGCCTTTCGCTCGTCGCGATGGGGATCGTCCATCTTCAACTTGAATCCCCGAACGTGGCCGGTGCTGTGGCGGTTCCTGGTGACCGGCAAGTGAGCGGCGCGGGAGGTTCCCGTGAGCAGACCCTTGGCCTTGAAAGTCAAGCACGTCACGGAGATAGCTCCAAGCACTCCCTTCAACTTTGACGCCACGCTGCACAAGCCCGATCACTTTCCATCCGCTGACAACGCGTGGCAGCCGGGCGTTCGCTGGCAGACCATGCGCTGGCAGGGCAAGCCTATGGGCTTGAAGTTCGAGAATCGGGGAACGACTGATCAACCCAGAATCACGCTTTCCATCTGGTCCAAGGCTAAGCTCGATCCGAGTTTCCTGCGCAGCCTCATCCATGAAATCGACTACCGCTACAGCCTGCACTTGGACTTGTCCGAATTCAACCACAGATTCCGGGGCGATCCTCAGCTCGGCCCCCTCATCCATAAATGGCGAGGCATGCGACCCCTCAACTACAGCTCGCTGTACGAGTACTTGATGATTGCCATCGTTCTGCAGAATGCGACGGTGCGGCGTTCGGTGCAGATGATGCA
>DASSFZ010000054.1:0-28712 GCA_035693785.1 Anaerolineae bacterium
GCGCATCTTCCGTGTCGCGGGCGGCCCGCAGCGCGGCCAGTTTCACCACAAGCGCATCCTGGAGACCATCGTTGGGCACGATCCCGACGCGGCCCGCGCAGCGATGCGTGCGCATCTGCGCCAGGTTCGTGAAGACAGTGAGGCCTCGGTCCGCCTGAGCGGCTGAGGCCTCGCGCTTGGGAGGAGCGAGATGCCCACTCTCGGCTTTGTCGGCCTGGGTGTCATGGGCAGCACTTCACGCAACACGCAACACGCTTCCCTACGAGGTTCGGCAGGCATGCTCGCCGTCGTGTTTCCCAGGCCGGATGAATTCACTCTCGCCGACGTGCCCGAACCGGAAGCCGGGCTGGGTCAGGTGCTGGTGCGGGTCAAGTCGACCACCCTCTGCGCGACGGACTTCAAGATTTTTCACGGTCAATTCCCCGGCGTGACGTTCCCGCACACGCCCGGCCACGAGTGGGGTGGCGAGATTGTTGCTATTGGCGCAGGCGTAAGCGGGCTGCGTGTCGGTGACAATGTGGGCGTGGAGGCCCACGTTGGGTGCGGCGCGTGTCCGCGCTGCTCCGAGGGGCTCTACAACCTGTGCGAGAACTACGGTCGTCCGGAGACCGGTCACGCGCACATCGGCTTCACCGTCCCAGGTGGGCTGGCGGAGCTGTGTGCCATCCCGGCGCGCGCCGCGCACGTGTTGCCGGAAAGCCTCGACAGCGATCACGGCGCGTTCACCGACACGCTCGGCATCGTGCTGTGGACCTTTGAGCGCGCGGGTGGCGTGCAGGCGGGTGAAGCGGTAGCCGTCGTGGGGCCGGGCGCTTTAGGACTGCTCGCCGTGCAGCTCGCGCGTGCGCTCGGCGCGGGGCAGGTGATTGCCATCGGAGCAGCCGAAGATACGGATCGATTGGCGTTGGCGCTGAGGTTGGGCGCGGATCGCGCGCTCAACGTGGCCGAGGCCGCCAATCCGGCGCAGGTAGTGCGCGACCTGACCGGCGGACGCGGCGCCGATCTCGTCATCGAGTTTGCCGGTAGCGCCGAGGCCGGTCGACAGTCCCTCGAAATGGCCCGACGCGGCGGGCGTGTGGTCCTCGGTGGGTCCACCGCTCCCGGGCGACGCTTGGACGTCGATTTGAGCACGATTGTGCGAGGTCACCTTTCCGTGTTCGGCTCGGTGGGGAATCCGCGCGGCATATCCAGGCGCGCGAACGCTCTGATGCAGAAAGGATTCGTAGACGTGCGCCCGCTGATTACGCATCACTTGCCGTTGAGCGAATTTGCGCGGGCGTGGGAGATCTTTGGCGATCGCACAGAGGGCGCGATCCGGGTGATGTTGCATCCATGAGGGCGCTCGTCAAGCGCGAACGTGGCCCCGGCCACCTGGAACTGCGCGATGTGCCTGTGCCGCAGATCACGACGGATGAAGTGTTGATTCGAGTGCGCGCCTGCGGCATCTGCGGAAGCGACCTGAAGATTCAAGACGACCATCACCCGTACACGCCGCCAGTAGTGATCGGACACGAGTTCGCCGGGGAGATCGCCGAAGTTGGCTCAGGCGTGACGGGCTGGGCTGCGGGCGATCGCGTCGTATCCGAGCAGCACACACGCGCCTGCGGGCGCTGTCGCCAGTGCCTGACCGGGAACGCCTTCGCCTGCGCATCCAAACGCGCGCCCGGCTACTTTGTGGATGGTGCATTCGCTGAGTTCATCAAAGTCCCGGCCTGGCTGCTGCATCGCATCCCGGACAATCTGAGTTTCGTCGAGGCCTCTTTCAGCGAACCTTCGGCGGTGGCGGCGCATGGGCTCCTCGATCGTACGGGCGTTGTGCCGGAGGACGTGGTGCTCGTCCTGGGTTGCGGGCCGATCGGTCTGGTGGCCGCCAGGATGGCGCAGGCGGCGGGTGCGTCGAAAGTGATCATCACCGGCGTCGAGCGCGACGAAAAAGCCCGACTGCCCAAGGCGCGTGAACTCGGCATCGATTGCGTGGTGAACGTGGAGCAGACCGACCTCGCGGCGCTGGTGGCGGACCTAACCGGCGGGGAGGGGGCGGACGTGGTCGTCGAACTCTCGGGCGCGCCGTCGGCGATCGCGCAGAGTTTCCGGTTGGCTCGCCGCCTGGGTCGGGTGGGCATCATCGGCCAGCCGCCGTCGGACGATATCACCATTCCGTATCGCGAGGCGTTGTTCCGGGCGCTCACGGTCTCGTTCAGTTACAGTTCGAAGTACACGAGCTGGGAGCGTGCCCTGTCGTTGTTCGGGCGTGGCGCGATCCGCCCGGCCCAATTCGTCACGCACGTCCTACCGCTCGCGGAATGGGAGCGTGGCTTTGAGCTCTCGCGCAGCGGCGAGGCCGTGAAGGTGGTTCTTGAACCGTAGCGGGGGATACTCAAGAGAAAGGAATGCGAATGGATATCCCCAAAACAATGAAAGCCGCAGTGTTGTTCGACTACGGTGATTTGCGGGTGACACAGAAGCCGGTGCCTGATCTGACGACGGGTGAGGCACTGGTCAAGGTAGATTCAGTGGCGATCTGCGGCAGCGACCCAGCCATCATTGCCAAAGGTTGGCCGAACCATCCGCCGCTGGGTGAATTCACCCCCGGCCACGAGTTCACCGGGACGGTCGTTGACGTGGCGCCGGACGTCACGGAATTGAAGGTGGGCGATCGGATCGCGGTGGAGCCGCACAAGGGATGTGGCCGCTGCGTGAACTGTCTGCGCGGCCTGTACACCACCTGCTTGAACTACGGCAAGCCGGAGAAGGGCCACCGACACTACGGCTTCAGCAGCAACGGCGGGTACGCCGAGTACGCTGCCTGCCACGTCAACACGCTCCACAAACTGCCGGACAGCATTTCGTTCGAGGAGGGTGCGCTGCTCACCACCGCCGGGACGGTGCTGTATGGCTACGAGCGCATCGGCTGGGTGAAGCCGGGCGAGACGGTGGTCGTCACCGGGCCGGGAGCCATCGGGTTGATCTCGGTGCAGGCTGCCAAGATCCTCGGCGCGGGGCGCGTGATTCTCACCGGCACGCGCGAGGATCGGCTGACCGTCGGGCGGCAGTTGGGCGCGGACGTCACGCTCAACATCAAGGAAGTGAACGCGCGTGAGGCGATCATGGAACTCACCGATGGTCTTGGCGCCGACTTGGTGGTGGAATGTAGCGGCCAGCCAGGACCGGCCGCCGAGGCGCTCGAGATCGTCTGCAAGAACGGGCGCATTTGTTACAACGGCATTTATCACGAGCCGGTGACGCTCCACCTCAACAAGATCGTCCAGTGGAACTTGCTGATCGCCGGCCCCAAGGCCGAGGGCATGTGGAACCTCGAGCGTGCGATCCCGTTGATGGCCGATGGCCGCCTCAAGATGAAACCGCTTATTACGCACGCGTACTGCCTCGACGACATCAACAGGGCCTTCGATACCTTCACCGGTCGTGCCGGCGGGGCCATCAAAGTCATCGTCAAGCCGTAAAGGAGACCGACATGGGCAACTGGCAAATCCCTGCTCAGGGTGGACATCTGGACTTGCCGGACGGCATCTACTTTCAGAACATGACCATGAAAGAGGTCGAAGCCCGGCTGAAAAAGAACGACCTGATCATCATTCCTGTGGGCAGCACTGAAGCGCACGGGCCACACGCCTGCTACGGCGAAGATACTTTCCTGGTCACACGCATGGCAGAAGCGGTGGCGCAGAGGACTGGCTGCACCGTGTCTCAGCCAGTGTGGTTCGGCAGCCATCCCTATCATCACATCGGCATGCCCGGTACCGTGCCGGTGGACGAGGACACGTTCACTGCCTACTTGAGCTCGATCATCGCGGGGTTCTGGAACACCGGCTTTCGCAAGCAGATCCTGCTCAACGGTCACGGGCAGGAGTACGTCATCCCCACGGCCATTCATCGCTTCGCCAAACGCTATCAGGTGCCCTCCATCCTGATCAACCTGAATTGGTACTATGCTATCCAGCCACACATCAAGGACAAGGCGCACGGCGGCCCGTTCGAGACGCCATTCATCCACGCCGACGAGTGCGAGACATCGTATTCGCTGGCGCTGTTCCCGGAAATGATCCACATGGAGGACGCGGTGGACACCGAATTCCACGGCTTTCTGCCGCCCGGCCACGTCGACTCGGCGGCCAACGCGTATCAGCGCGCGATTCCGTGGTACGCGCACGCCGGCCTGGGGACGATCGAGATCGTCGGCAATCCCGAAGGTGTCGTGGGCAAGGCGACCTTGGCGGACGTGGAGAAAGCCGGTGCTGGCGTCGAGGCGTTGCTCGACTACATGGTGAAACTGCAAGACGACATCATGGAGCGCTTCCCGCCCGGCAAACTGCCTGACGCGCCGCTCGTCACACAGCGCTTCACGCAGGCCGAAGTGGACGAACTGCTGAAGGGTCCGTTGAACGGCGGCAAACACCTGTACACGGTTGCCTGGCCGCCGTGAAGACCTCCCAGGTCTCAAAGACCTGGGAGGTCTAGGCGCGCGTGTGGCGGGCTTCCTCACCGGTTGCCTTTGCCCCACATAGGGTTGGTTCCCACCGGCGGGGTGAGCGCGGCCAACGCAGGCGATTAGATCCGCGCGGCGCAGTGGCGGTGGCTGTTGGCGGAAACCTGGTTCATCCTGCCGCCATCGCGGCGGCGGAGTTCTGGCGGCTGACCGACACCGCGCGCCAGTTGTTCACCGAGGTGCAGAAGGGCAGGGGAGCGAAGTCCCCGTGATGCGCGTCGCCTTCACCGACTTCGTCTTTGAGAACCGCGAGGCGATTCACCTGGATGGCTGCGAGTTCAGTCTGCACGGCCCGCTGCGCACGGCCGACGAGATCGTCAGCGCCGCCGCCGGAGCCGACGTGCTGTGCATGCGAGATCAGTTCGGACGCGTGACGCGCGAGGTGCTTGAGCGCCTGCCCGATCTCAAGTTGATCGTCACGCGCTCGGCGGGATACGACCACATCGATCTGGTCGAGGCTGCGCGGCGCGGTATTCCGGTGTGCAACGTGCCGGACTATGGCGCGCATATGATCGCCGAGCTGGCCTTCGGGCTGCTGTTGGCCGTGGCGCGCAACATCGTGCTGGGCCACGAGCGGTATCGGAATGAGCGGCGTTTTTCCGACGAAGGTCTGAAGGGTATCGAGTTGCGCGGCAAAACGCTGGGTGTGATCGGCACGGGGCGCATCGGTCTGCACTGCATCCGTATCGCGAGCGGGTTCGGGATGAAGGTCATCGCACACGACGTGGCAGAAAACGAGGCGGCGGCCCAGGAAATGGGATTCGCGTACGCGCCGTTGGACGATGTGTTGGTCGAAAGCGATGCCGTCACTCTTCACGTCGGTCTCAACGAGACGACGCATCACCTCATCAACGCGGAGCGGCTGGCGCACATGAAGCCGGGCGCGATCCTCATCAACACCTCGCGCGGCGCGGTAGTGGACACTCGGGCGCTCATCGCATTGCTCCGTTCGGGGCATTTGGGCGGCGCGGGACTGGATGTGTTGGAAGAGGAGCGCGAGACGTACCACGACTTCTCCGGCCTGAATGTGGTCGTTACGCCGCACCTCGGCTGGTACACCGACGGGGCGGTCCATCGCATCCTGGCCATTACGCTGGAGAACATCGCCGCTGTCATGCGCGGCAAACCCATCAACCGGGTGGCGTAGAAAACATGATCATCGACACGCACGCCCACATTATCGTTCCCGAAATCCTGCGCGAAACCGCGCCCGAAGAAGCCTGGCGGCCGCGCGTATTTTGCGAAAGCGGCAAGCAGGTCGTCGACTATGCCGGGAAGCAAATCAAGTCGGCTGTCCGCGAGTTCGTCCGCATCGAGTCGATCCTGGAAGCCCAGATGGCCGCCGGCATCGATCGCGTCTTGTTGTGCCCGTGGGCGTCGTTGGTGCGCTACGACGTCGAACCGGACGAAGGGCTGCGCACCAGCCGCATTCAAAACGAGGCGCTGGCCCGGCTGGCACAGGCTCATCCGGATCGGGTGAGCGCGCTGGGCACCGTGCCGTTGCAGGACGCGGCTCTGGCGGCGCGCGAACTTGAGAGCCTGATGCAGGAACCGGGCCTGCACGGCGTAGAAGTGGCCGCCAGCGTGCGCGATGCGTATCTGGGCGACGATCGTTTCCGCCCGTTCTGGGCGGCGGCCGAGGCAACGGGGGCTTTGGTGTTCATCCATCCCACCACGCGAGGGTTCTCTATGCCCGTGTTCAACGATTACTACCTGTGGAATACCGTCGGCAACCCGCTGGAGACGACCATCACGGCCGCGCAGATGATCATGTCTGGTGTGATGGAAGCCCATCCCGGCCTCAAGGTGCTGCTGGCGCACGGTGGCGGCGCGCTGTTGAGCCTGCGCGGTCGGCTGCGGCACGCGCATACCTTCCAGCCTCAGGCCAAATCGCGGCTGCGGGAATCACCGGAACAGTCGCTCAAGCGCTTCTATTTTGACACCGTGACGCACGATGTCGATGTCTTGCGCGGGCTGGTGGACTACGTCGGCGTCGATCGCGTACTGCTCGGCTCGGATTATCCTTTCGATATGGGCGACGAACGGCCGGCGGAAATCGTCCGCGGCCTCGGATTGCCGGCCGAAAACGAAGCCAAGATCCTCGGCGGCAATGCGGCCCGCTTGCTGAACCCGGAGGTCTGACGATGGCCAAACTCTTCCCGAAGAACGAGCCGTGCGTGCCTTCACTCGCTACGCCGCTCGCGCGCTGGACAAAGTAGCCAGTGGTAGGGCGAGTCATGGAGGATTCTCGTGATGCCGGGGGCCATCGTTGAATTATCGAGTGCCGGCAGCGCCGACAAAGGAGATCCGTGCTTGACGCGAAGATACGGGCTGCCATCGACAGTCGGGCACCGCGCCTCATCGTGCAGAGTCTGGACGACAGGTACCTGCACCATACCTCAGCCCGAGAGGTGGGTTGATGGCTCTTTGGTTGGTCGCTCTCATACCCATTGCAGTCGTGCTGGTCGGGATGGTCGGTCTGCGTTGGAGCGGTGCCCGGGCGGGCACTGTGAGTTGGGTGGTCGCGCTGGGCCTCGCGGTTGTCTTCTTCGGCGCGGGGCCAAGCCTGCTGGCCAATGCCCAACTCAAAAGCATCTTGTTGTCGCTGTACGTGCTGTACATCATCTGGATGGCACTGCTGTTCTATCACGTGGTGAACGAAGCAGGTGTCATCAAGACGCTGGCCGCCAAGCTGCCCGGCCTGACAGCTGACAAGGGTCTTCAAGTACTGGTGCTGGCCTGGGCGTTTGGCTCGTTCCTGCAAGGCGTGTCCGGGTTTGGCGTGCCCACGGCGGTAGTGGCGCCGCTCCTGGTGGGAGTCGGCTTAGGGGCGGAGGTGGCGGTGGTTGCCGCCGGGCTGGGCCATGCCTGGGCTGTCACGTTTGGATCACTGGCATCGTCGTTTCTGGCGCTGATGGCAGCGACCGGACGTGGCGGGCCGGAACTCGCTTCGGAGTCGGCCATCATGCTCGGCCTGGCCTGTTTTGCCTGCGGCGTGGCCGTGTTGTGGGCAGTCGGCGGAGCGCGCATGGCCGCCGGTCACTGGTGGCAAGTGCTCGTCGTCGGAAGCGTGATGAGCGTCACTCAATACGCGGTGGCCCAACTGGGCGTCTACACATTGGCGGCCGCGGCGGCCGGCTTGGCGGGCCTGGGTGCGACCGTGCTGCTGGCCAGGCTGCGTCGATCCACGTCGGATCCACCCGAGACGCCGCCTCCGCTCTCGCTAGGATGGGCGCTGTTCCCTTACATCGCGCTGATCGTCATCGTGGGCAGCGCCAACCTTGTCGGGCCGCTGAGCGACTTTCTGGATGGCGTGATGATCCGCATCCGATTTCCTGAACTGACGACGGCGCTCGGCTACACCACGCCGGCCGAGACCGGGCGCACAATTTCGGTGTTCGGCCACGCCGGCGCGCTGCTGCTGTACACGTCGCTGATCAGTTATGCGGTGTTCCGCGCCAGAGGCAACTACTCGAACGGCGCGGCTCGCCGAATTGTGCGATCGACCGTGAAGGGGTCGATCAACTCGACCATCGGCATCCTGACGATGGTGGCTATGGCCGTGACGATGGAGCACGCGGGAATGACGCGGGCGCTGGCTGAGGGGCTGGCCACGGCGGCCGGATCGACCTACCCGGCAATAGCCGCCTTCATCGGCGCGCTTGGCGCGTTTATGACCGGCAGCAACACGAACAGCAACGTCGTGTTCGCGAGCCTCCAGGATCAGACCGCCCAGCTCCTGGGCTACGCGCCGGTGGTGATCCTCGCCGCGCAGACGACGGGCGGGGCCATCGGCGGTGCGTTCGCCCCAGCCAAAGTGATTCTAGGATGCAGCACGGTGGGCTTGGGTGGCCGAGAAGGCCCCGTCGTCAGAGCGACGCTGATCTATGGATTGGTCATCCTGATCATCGTAGGCGTGATGGCGTTCGCCTGGGTAGGGGTCTTGAGCTGATGGGACTGCGCTCACGCATCGCCGTGCTGGGAACGCGTTTCGGTCCGCCGACGATTGAAGCTGAAGAACTGTCGGACTTTGACGTCGAATTCGTGCTGGGTGCCGCGGCGACGGCGGACGCGCTTGTCCAGGACGCCGGTGATGCCGTCGCGATCCTGGCCGGCTCGGGGCCGAGATTCACGCGCGAGGTGTTGAATCGCCTGCCGGCTTGCCGGGCCATTGTGCGCTACGGCGTGGGCACCGAAACCGTCGACCTTCAGGCCGCGACCCAGGCGGGCATCCTGGTGGCGAACGTGCCGGACTATTGCACCGAAGAAGTGGCGACGCACACGCTCGCTTTGATCCTGGCTTGCGAGCGCAAACTGCTGCAAGCGCAGCGCGCCACGGCAGGCGGACAGTGGCAGATCGCCGGCGTGCGGCCGCTATTCAGCACGGAAGATCAGGTGCTGGGCATTGTGGGCTTCGGCAGGATTGGCCAGGCCGTGGCCCGCAAGGCACAGCCGTTCGGGTTCGAGATACTCGTCTTCGATCCGATTGTCACGGCCGGCATGGCGGCCGAGCGCGGTGTGACCATGGTCGATTTGGCGGCGCTGTTGTCACGCTCGGATGTTGTGTCTCTGAATGCGCCCTTGATCGACGACACTTATCACCTCATCAACGCGGCGACGATCGAGCACATGAAGCCGACTGCGTTTGTGGTCAACACCAGCCGGGGAGGACTGATCGACGAGGCTGCACTGCTGGACGCGCTGAACCGTGGGCGGCTGGCTGGTGCGGCGCTCGACGTTTTCGAAATCGAGCCGGTGCCCGGCGATCATCCGCTTCTGCACTCGGTGCGATGCCTGGTGACGCCGCACATGGCCTGGTACACCGAGCAGGCTTCCGAGCGCATGCGACGCCTGGCGAGCCGCGAGGTGGCTCGTGTGTTGCGGGGCGAGTCGCCCCACCATCTGGTGAATCCCGATGTGGTGAGGATTCTCGCCGATCGGAAGGACTGAGAGACAAGTGATATGGGCACGGAAGGCGAACACGCGTTGATAGACATGTCCCAACCCGAGGCGGCAGCGCTACTGGCCCGCAGTCCCATTGCCGTGATACCCACCGGCAGCGTCGAACAGCACGGGCCGCACCTGCCCTTCGGCACCGACTACTTTGCCGCCTGGATCATCGCCCGGCGCATGGCGCGCGATCTGGATGCCTTGCTGTTGCCCTTCACACCGCTGGGCGTGACACCGATTCACATGTCGTTTGTCGGAACCATCAGTATCAGCCCAGAGTCTTACATGGGCCTGCTGGCCGATGTATGCGAGAGCATCATCCAGCACGGCGCGCAGCGACTGGTGATCGTCAACTGGCACGAGCTGAATAAGCCGTTCATCGACCAGGTGGCGAGCCGGCTGCAACTGAAACATGCGGTGCGCTTTGTGCTGGTTCAGGCGCACTTCGTGGCGCTGGGACTCTTCGGCCAGGAGGTGGGATTGACGCACGGCGGCCTGTTGGAAGCGCTGCCGGTGCTGGCGTACGACCCGTCCCTGGTGAAACTCGAGCGCGCCACGAATCCGTCGCCCAGAGACACGGCCAGCAGGCTGGACAAACTGCGCCGGGGTAAAGAAGTGTACACGGTCGTCAAGGACGTGCGCGAGATGTACCCGACCGGCTGGTACGGCACGCTGGAGGGCGCGACCGTGGAGAAGGCGCACGCGTTTCTGGAAGCGGTGTCGGCCCACTGCACTCAACAGGTGCGAGAGGCGCTTGAGACGTTGGCGACGTCCAAGACTCTAACTCCCCACTCTAACTCCCCACTCTAACTCCCAGCGGAGGTCACACTCATGTTGAGTTCGAGCAACGCAGCCGAAGCCTGGAATGTCCGTTTGATCGGACACTCCGACCTGGGCGGTTACGGGGATGGTATGCAGTTGATGCTCAAGGACGGCTATCTGCACGTCGGGCATCTCAAGAGCATGGGCACCAGCATCCTCGACGTTTCCGATCCGGCGTCGCCCCGTGTCGTCAAGCAACTCAAGAACCCGCCCGGCACGCACACGCACAAGGTGCAGATCGGGGGCGACGTGCTGCTGATCAATGTCGAACAACACGGCAGCGGGGTTCCCGAGCGGGTCGGCTTCCAGATCATGGACATCTCCAACCCGGTCGAGCCTCGTGAGCTAGGCTTCTTCGCGACCAGCGGCAGGGGCGTGCATCGCATGTGGTACACCGGCGGCGACACCGTGTATCTCTCGGCGACGCTCGACGGCTACAGCGATCGCATCCTGATGATCGTCGACATTTCCAATCCGACGCAACCGCGCGAAGTCTCGCGCTGGTGGCTGCCGGGGATGTGGAGGGCCGGCGGCGAACAGCCCACGTGGTCGCCGGATTTGCGGGTCGGCGCGCACCACCCGATCGTGGTGGGGGATCGAGCCTACCTGGGCTTCTGGGACGGAGGCATGTGTATCAAGGACCTCTCCGATCTCGCCAACCCACGGCTGATCTCGCGCGTGTCGTGGGCGCCGGAACAGGGCGGCCACACGCATACCGCGCTGCCACTCCCGGATCGCAATTTGCTCGTCGTCACCGACGAGGCCACCGAGCCGGAGTGCCAGGGGCCGCCGACGCGCGTCCGCCTGTTCGACATCAGCGACGAGACGCAACCGCGCTTGGTCAGCCTGTTTCCGGAACCGCAAGGCGACTTTTGCCGGCGTGGGCTGCGCTTTGGCCCGCACAACCTGCACGAAAATCGGCCCGGCTCACTGGTCAGCGATCAGGTGATGTACGTGACCTACTGCAATGCGGGACTGCGCGTGGTGGACATCAGCCGGCCCGAGACACCCAAAGAGATCGCCTATTACATCCCGCGCCTGCCGGAGGGTCAGACGGCGATCCAGACCAACGATGTGTTTGTCGCCACGAACGGCCTGATCTACATCAGCGATCGCGTGCTGGGCGGCGTGGATATCTTGGAGCTGACGGTGTGATGCGCAGGGAAGCGGGCATATTCCTGGGGCAGATCACCATCATCACCGACGCCCGCCACGAGCGTGTGGCCCGTCATCCGCTCGAGCTGGCCTAATTACTGATCACTGATTACTGTTCACTGTTCACTGATCACTGATCACTGATGAGGGAGGCGTATTCAAATGAGTTATGAACCCGTGCGCGTCGCGTGTGTCGGTATCGGCCGCTGGTCGGACGTCATCGCCAGGGCCGTGGGCCGCAGCGACAAGCTCAAAGTGGCGAGCTGTTTCACCCGCTCCGCCGACAAGCGCGCCGCCTTCGCCCAGAAGTTCGGGTGCGATCAGGCGGCGACCTACGAGGAACTGCTGGCCGACGATCGGGTCGAGGCGGTGCTGGTCACCACCCCCAACCCGATGCATTTGGACACGATCGCGCAGGCGGCCGCCGCCGGGAAACACGTGTGGGTCGAGAAGCCCATCGCCCACAGCATGGATCATACCAAGCGCATCGGCGAAGCGGTGAGCAAGGCGGGCGTGACGTTTTCGGTGGGGCACAGTGCCCGCTTGCTGGGCGGCAGCCGCAAGATGAAGGAACTGGTGGACCAAGGCGATCTGGGCAAGGTCGTGCTGGTGGAGGCCGACTATTCCAACGAGCGGGCGCTGGAATTGACGCCGGACAAGTGGCGCTACTACGCATCGAACTCGCCCGGTGGCCCGCTCGTCCAATTGCTCGTCCATCACTTCGATACGGTTCAATACATCCTCGGCCCGATCAGCGAGGTGCAGGCCTACAAGCGCCGCCTGCACACCACGGCCGAGGTGGACGACGTAGCCGTGGTGATCGCCCAGTTCGACAAGGGTTACCTGGGCACTTTCGGCGGCAGCTGGTCGTCGCCGGGCGCGTATTCCATCGATATCTATGGCACCGATGCCAACCTGTATCACACGCTGGACTTTGCCTATTGGACGGCGCTGGATGTCGACCAGCACTGCACATTGGTCCGTGAAGCTCGCGGCGCGAAGCAGCGCGTGCCGGTCGAGCTCCCGACCACTGACATGTTCCGCGAGGAACTGGAGAACTTTGCAGATGCGATCCGCAACGGCAGCCGGCCCGAGGTCGGCTGGGAAGAGTCGGCCCGCGCCATGGCCGTGGTCGAGGCCGCCATCCGCTCGTCGGACATCCGGCGGCCAGTGTCTATCGCCGAAGTGATGGCCTGACGCGGGGCAGGCCCAAGCGAAACAGTAGTGCTGGGAGGACGAAATGCTGGAAGTCATGGCCGAACACCTCACCGTCGAGTACGAGCTGATCCGCGCGAAGCAGACGCTGACGGCCATCTGGGACATCAACCTGTCCGTCAGGCCCCGCGAGTTTCTGGTGATCGTCGGACCGAGCGGCTGCGGCAAAACGACCTTCATCAACGCGGTGGTCGGTCTGGTGCGACCCAGCCGAGGACGGGTATTGGTCGGCGGCAAGCTGGTCAAGAGCCCCGGTCCGGATCGTGCGATGGTGTTTCAGGATTATGGTCTGATGCCCTGGCGGACGGCCGTCGACAACGTGAAATTCGGGTTGGAGCTGCAGGCCCGAGCGCAGGGCTCAGTCGACAAAATCGCTTACTACATTAACCTGGTCGGGCTGCGAGGGTTTGAGAAGAATCTGCCGCATGAACTGTCGGGCGGCATGCGCCAGCGCGTGGGCCTGGCCCGTGCCTTGGTCACCGATCCCCAGGTGCTTCTGCTGGACGAGCCTTTCGCCGCTCTCGACGCCATGACTCGCGAGTTCATGCAGGCCGAATTCGAGCGCATCCTGGCGCAGACCAAGCAGACGGTGATCCTGATCACGCACTCGATCGACGAGGCGATCACGATGGGCGATCGTATCGTGGTGATGACGGCCGGCCCGGGCCGCATCAAGGCCATCTTGACCAACAATATCCCTCGCCCGCGCTGGGAGGGCGATCTGCACCTTCATCCGCGCTACCCCGAGCTGCGTGAGGAGATCTGGAATCTGCTCAAGGCAGAACAGCATGATCAACTGAGCAACCCGGCTCACTAGACTCCGGCCAGGAGGATGTGCCATGACAGCCACGCTGAATGCGCCTGTCGAGTCCCAACGGTCGGTGCCGCGCTTGCGGCCCATCGAGCGCCCGCTGGGATTTGAAGGATTCTGGGCGCGCTACGGCAACATCGTCGGGACCTTAATCAACGTCTCAACCTTTTTCATCATCTGGGAGCTGGCCGCGCGCGCCCAGGTGTTGCCCCGTCTGCTGCTGCCCCCGGTTTCCGAGATCATCGGCGAGTTCCTCGAACTGGCGCAGAGCGGCCAACTTTTCTACCACCTCACCTTTACAGTCTCAACCCTGACGACGGGCTTCCTGATCGCGACCGCCGCCGGGGTTCCTATCGGACTGCTGCTGGGCGCCTCCAGAAAGATGGAGCGCATCCTGGGGCCGTACATGTGGGCGCTGTTTGCGACGCCTCGCCTGGCGCTGCTGCCGCTGATCACGGTGGCGATGGGCTTCGGATTTGCGCCCAAAGTGCTGCTGATCTTCCTGGCCTCGTTCTTCGTCATCGCGATCGATACCTGGGCCGGGGTGAAGACGGTCGAGCCGAGCCTGATCCGCGCGGCGCGCGTGTTCGGCGCGAATCGTGCCCAGATCTTCGCGAAAGTGGTCGTGCCCTACACCCTGCCGTTCATCGTCAACGGGCTGCGCGTCGGCGTCACGCGTGCCATCATCACGGCCCTGGTGGCGGAAATGATCGCCAGCTCGCGCGGCCTGGGCTACGTTGTGGTCCGCTCGATGGACACTTTCAACACCGCCCGGATGTATTCGATGGTGCTGCTGCTGGTCTTCACCTCGCTGGCTATCGTGTCGCTCCTGCGCTGGCTGGAGGCGAAGGTGGCGCCGTGGCGGGAAGTGGGGTCCATCTGACGGGTCGCGGCGAGCTTCTGTGCCGCCCTGTGAGACGGGCAGAAAGGAGGCTTCTGGGGAGAGCGTTCCACCACATCATGCGCTGAGGTGACTGCCGGGACGGCGGTCGACATCGACTTCGATTCGCTAAACAACCGAGGAGGAAGACAATGTCTGCTCGTCACAACAATCGAAGAGGGTTGAGCCGGCGTGAGTTTCTGGGGCTGAGCGCGGGGTTGGGCGCCGGCGCTGGCTCTGCCTGGCTCCTGGGCGCTTGTGCTCCGGCCGCGCCGGCGGCCACGCCCACGGCGGCCGCGAATCTGATGGCCGAAACCAAGCACCTGATCAACGGCACCTACAATCCCAACTGGGCCAACAATGTGCTCGTCGAGCTGGCCGATGCCCAGGGTTGGTTCAAGGAGGAGGGCATCGAGTCCAGGGAAATCGTGATCATCGATCAAGGGCAGATCATCCCGGCCCTGATCGGCGGGAGCCTGATGACGGCCCAGCAGGATACGGATGCCATCGCCGCAGCCAACCTGGCCGGCGAGCCTGTCTTTTTCATCTCCACCTACCGCGACAAAGAGCCATGGATTTTCGGCGTGGCGAAGGGCATCAACTCCGCAGAAGACCTGAAGGGCAAGCAAGTCAGCGGCGGCCAGCTCGGCTCGCGCAACGAGAACAACGGCAAGGAGATGCTGCGCCGCCTGGGACTGGATCCTGAGAAGGACGTGGAGTGGGTGCCGGTCGGCGGCGGCTCGGACGGGCGCGTGCAGGGCGTGATCGGCGGGGTGATCGCCGGCACGGTGATGCAAGACCGCCACATGAAGCTCATCGAGGACGCGGGCGGCAAGATCCTGTACAACGAGCGCGAATCGGTGCCGCAAGATTGCTACTGCGCCCATCGCTCCTGGCTGGACAAGAACGAACGCACGGCCATCGGCTTCATCAAGGCCACCTTCAAGGCGCGGGAATACGTGCTGGATTTGAGCCGCAAAGACGAGATCATCGAATTCATGAAGTCGCGCGGCTATGAGTTCCCGGAGGCCTTCGTCCTGGGCTACGAGGATCTGTTGGCCATCATGAGCCCCACCGGCACCTTCACGGTGGATACCATGGTGAAGCTGATCCAGGATGCCGTCAAGGCGGGCACGCTCGAAAAGGAAGTGGACTGGCACACTTTTGTCGATCTGAAGTACCAGAATCAGGCGTTCAAGGAACTGGGACGCGACGATCTGGTGATGAACGTGTAGAACGCTGGCTGGTCGGGCGCAGCGAAACCGGTCCGGCGGGGCTGAACGCGCCGGACCGGCCCACCCATGGAGCGAGGGGAAGCCTATGCTCAACGACTGGACTGAAGTGCGTTACGACCTCGACAAGTCCGCGAACTTCGTGGAGATATGCAACTCTCCCTGGTACGGCGACGCCATCTACGACAGGTTCTCGGACGCCGAGATGGCGCGCCGCCACACCCTGGCGCGGGAGATGATGGCCCGCGAAGGCGTGGCCGCGCTGATCCTGACCGGCAGCCCCAACATCTACAGCATGGGCGGCGCCGTCACCTGGGCCTCGGGATTGATCGACGAGCGCGGCATGTGCCAGTATATGCTGCTGCCGCGCGTAGGCGAGCCGATGCTGATCTACCCGCACGCCGGCTGCCACATCGAGGCCGCCCGTCGCATGGTCTCGGTGCAGGACGTGCGCGGCTCGCAGGGCGGGCATTTTGGCAAGGTGTTGGCCGAGCGCCTGCTTGCGCTTGGCCTGGGCGAAAGCCGCATCGGGATCGTGGCCTGTGACCGCAATGGCCCGGAATACATGGGCATTAGCTGCTATCGCGAGTTGACGGAGCACCTGCCGAGGGCAGAGTTCGTGTTTCTGCCGGGCCTGCTGCACGAACTCACTTATCTCAAGAGCACCGAAGAGATCGGAGCCATGGCCCGGGCCGGCGAGCTGGCGGTGGAGGCCATGGACGCCGTGGCTGCCGCAGCGCGGCCGGGCGCTCGTGAATATCAACTGGAATCCGCCGGCACCTTCGCCATCATGAACGGCGGCGGCCGCGTGCACCTGATGATGATCGGCACGACCTCGATGCATGATCCGCGGCTGGTCTTTCCCAACCCACGCCCGTCTCACCGCATCCTGCAGGAGGGCGACATCGTCGTGCCGGAGATCGTTGCGATGTACAAAGGCTACTCGGCCAAGATCGGCCATCCGGTGACCATCGGCCCGCCGACGCAAGAGGTCGACGCCTTCTTCAAAGAGGTGACGCTGGGCGGCTTTCACGCGCTGCGCGAACAACTGATGCCGGGCAAGACGCTGGAGGACGTGCGCCAGGCGGGGGCTTACTTTCGGCGACACGGGGCGCAGGCCCGGCCACTGATGGTGCACGGTCTGGACCTGATCACAGCTACGCCGTACATCTCGGTGGATCAGGTCAAAGCCCGGCCGGCCGAAATGACCATCGTGCCTGGCATGACGTTCGCCATCGAGATCACGCCCATCAATCCCGATGGCACGTTTGGCATGTTCATGGGCCGCACCTACGCCATCACCGAAGACGGCCAGCGGGACTTGACCCCTTATCCCATGGACGAAATCATCGTCGCGCCGGCGTGAGTGGCATAACAGCGGATGGCGTGAATTCAGCGGATGGGAGGCGGATGGTGTGAATTCAGCGGATAGGAGAGTGACATGCGTCTGGAGGGTATGGCATGAAAGAGGAAGTCCGTCTGGAACGTCTCTCACAGCCTGAAGCCGAGGCGCGGCTGAAGGCGAGCCGCACGGCGGTGCTTGCGCCGGGCAGCATCGAACAACACGGCCCGCACCTGCCGCTGGGCACGGACGCGTTTGCGGCCGACGCGCTGGCTGAAGAAGTGGCGCGCAAGCTCGGGAGTGTGCTGGTGCCCATGCCGCTGGTCGGCGTCTCGCCCTATCATCTATCGTGGGCAGGCAGCCTCTCGTTCAAGCCGCAGACGATGATGGCGGTGGTTGAGGATATTTGCGAATGCCTGGCGGCGCACGGCGTGGAGCGCATCCTGTTGGTCAACTGGCACGAAGGCAACACGCCGGCACTCCGGCTGGCCGGCGACAACGTGCAGCGCAAGTTCAACCTGCGCGTGGTGGTGGCCGAGTCGCACCTCATCACGCATCAACTCTTTGGCGAGCGCGCCCAGCTCACGCATGCCGGCAACATGGAGACGGCGGCGGTGCTGATGGTCGACCCGTCGCTGGTGGACCTGAGCAAGGCGACGAACCCCACGCCGCATGATGAAGGTGACGAGGGGCATCGAATCTTCCGCCAGCGAGACGTTTACCCAATCATGCGCGACTTTCACGAGGTGGCGCGCACGGGCTGGTACGGCAAGCCGGAAGAGGCCACGCCCGAGCTGGCGGCTGAGATCCGCCAGAAGGTATCAGACACCATTGTCGAACGGGCGCGAATCGAATTCGAACGCGAGCGGCATATCCCACACTGAAAAGGAGCTGTCTTGAACAGTATTCCCACCACGATGCGGGCTGCCGTCACCCGCGACTGGAATGATATTCGCCTGGAACAAGTCGCGATTCCCGAGCTGGAACCGGGTGAGGTGCTCGTTCGCGTCGGGGCCTGCGGTATCTGCGGCACGGATCTGAAAATCGTGTCGGGCGTATACAAAGGCTCGTGGCCGCCGTCGCTGCCCTTCATCCAGGGTCACGAATGGGGCGGCGCGGTCGCGGCGCTGGGCGAGGGCGTCACGAGTTTGCAGGTGGGCGATCGCGTCGCGTCTGAGAACCACAAAGGCTGCGGGGCGTGTGCCATGTGTCGCCGAGGCCGCTACAACCTGTGCGAGGTCGCCCGCACGAAAGGCAAGGCATACAAGCTGTACGGCCACTCGGCGCAAGGCGCCTTCGCCGAATACGCCGCACGGCCCGCCGGCCTGTTGCACAAACTACCCGACTCGGTCTCGTTCGAGGAGAGCACCATCGTCAATCAAGGCGCGCTGGGCCTGCATGCCATCCGCCGCTGCCGCATCGATCCCGGCGACACGGTCGCGGTCATCGGCTCCGGCCTGGTTGGCTTGATCACGCTACAACTGGCCAAAGCGGTCGGCGCGATTCGTGTGGTTGTCGTCGGGCGCGGGCCGCGGCTCAACCTGGCGCGTGAACTCGGCGCGGACGAAGTCGTCGATTACACCGCAACAGACGCCGTCGAGGCCGTACGTGGCTTGACAGGCGGGCGCGGCGTGGACTGCGCCTTCGAGTGCGCCGGGACGCCGGCGGCGATGGTGACTGCGGTGAACTGTGTGCGGCGCGGCGGCCGCGTGGCACTGGTGGGTCTGACCGGCAACAAGCCGGTCGAACTCAACCTCGATCGTTTGGTGCTCGACGAGATCGATGTCTTCGGGGTGCGCTCCAGCCCGAATGCGTATCCCGAACTGATCCAGTTGATCGCGGCCGGTAAAGTCAACGTGCGCAAGCTGGTCTCGCGCGTTTACCCGCTGGAGCAGATCAACGACGCCTTCGAAGCCTTTCGACAGCGTGAGGGCGGCGCGATCCGGATGGTGATCAAGATATGAGCCGGCACGCTGGCGACGTGCTGGCCGAAATGCTGATCGGCTATGGCGCGACGGCAGTCTTCGGACTGGCCGGCGGGCAGACGCTGCCGTTGTACGATGCCATCCGGTCGCGAGCGGGTGACATCCGGCACGTGCCGCTGCGGGACGAGCGCAGCGCGGCCTACGCCGCCGATGGATACGCGCGGCTGTCAGGCCGGGTCGGCGTGTGCGATGCCACCGTCGGTCCCGGCGCCATCAAGTTCACGTCTGGACTGGCCGAGGCGCTCAATTCTTCCATTCCCATGGTGGCGCTTGTCAGCGACATGCCCAGCGACTGGTTGGCCGTTCGCTATCGCGGCGGCGGCAATCAACTGGTGGATCAGTTGGCGGTGCTCGCGCCGCTGTGCAAGTGGACGGGCCGCCTGCCGAACCCCGGCAAGATGCCGGAACTGGTCCAACGTGCGTTTCAGATGGCGACCACCGGCCGGCCAGGCCCGGTGGTCATCGAACTGCCGGAGGATCTCTTCAAGGCGAGTTTTGAGGCGGCGACCCCGGCGGTTGACGCCCGTTTCGGCGCGGCGCCGGCATTCCGCCCCGTGCCCGATCCGGACTCGGTGCGGGCGGCGCTTGCGCTCCTTGAGCCGGCGGCCCGGCCGGTGATGATCGCCGGCGGCGGGGCGATGCTGTCCGGCGCGGGCCGGTCGGTGCAAGCGCTGGCCGAGCGCCTGGGGCTGCCGGTGGCGACTACGCTGTCGGGCAAGGGCATCATTCCAGAGACACATCCTTTGGCGCTGGGCGTGCTCGGTGCGCTCGGCGGCAGCGCGGCGGCGCGCAAAGCGGTCGAAGAAGCCGACGTGATCTTCGCCGTTGGCTTCAAGTTCGGGCAGAACCCCACCTATCGCTGGACCCTGCCCAAGCGGGGCCAGCGTATCGTCCATCTTGACATCGACGCCGCCGAGCTTGGCAAGATGTTCCCGGTCGAGGTCGGCATGGTGGCTGACGCCCGCGCGGGGTTGGACGCGATGTTGGCGGCGAGTACGGCCGAGCGTCCGATGGACGCCGTCGCGTCGAAGGTGGCGGCGCTGCGGGCCGAGTGGCAGGCGCAACTCGCGGCCGATGCGACTCAGGCCAGGCCGATCAAGCCGCAGCAGGTGGGGATGGCGCTGGACGAAGTGGCCGGGCCGGATTCCGTGCTGGTGTGCGATGCGAGCTTCGCCAGCGGCTGGGGTGGCATGTATTTTACGGTGCGCGACGAGCGACGCGCGATCTTCCCGCGCGGGATGGCCGGGTTGGGCTGGGGCTTGCCGGCTGCCATCGGCGCACAGATTGCCCGGCCGAAATCGAAGGTGATCGTCCTGGCCGGGGATGGGGCGATGACGTACTGTCTCGGCGAATTGGCGACTCTGGTTCAAGAGGGGCTCAACGTCACCGTCGTAGTGCTCAACAACAGCGCTATGGGCTGGATCAAGTGGGAGCAGGCCGTGTTTTGGGACGGCAAGTTCCAGTCGACGGACTTGAGCCAGGTCGACTTCGCGATGGTGGCCCGCGGGCTGGGATGCCTGGGCATGAACGTCAGTGAGCCGGGCGACCTGAACGAGGCGCTGGCGCAGGCCCTGGCTGCCGATGCGCCGGCGGTGATCGACGTGCGCACGGCGGCCGGCGAAGCGGCCGTGCCGAAGTTCACCGAGTCTGCGCAGGCGCGAGCGTTGATGCAAGATAAGCTCGCCGGTTGAGGGGATGAGTCGTCCGCAAGAGACCGATGTTGCCATGCGTGAATATCGCATTGCCGTGATCCCCGGCGATGGCATTGGGAAGCCGGTCATCGCAGAGGGGCTCAAGGTCCTGCAGCGCGCGGCGGCCGTGCAGGGCGGCTTCCAGTTGAAGCCCCGGCATTTCGATTGGGGCTGCGAATACTACCTGGCACACGGGCGCATGATGCCCGCCGACGCGCTGGAGCAGCTTGCCGGCTTCGATGCTATCTACCTGGGCGCCGTGGGCTATCCGAGCGTGCCCGATCACATTTCGCTGGGCGGCCTGCTGCTGCCCATTCGGCGCGGGTTCGACCAGTACGTCAACCTACGTCCGATCCAGTTGCTGCCGGGAGTTCAAAGCCCGCTTCGCACCGCCGAGCCGATTGATTTCGTGTGTGTGCGGGAGAATACCGAAGGCGAATACGCCGGGATCGGTGGTCGTTTCTGCGCCGGGACGGAGCACGAGGTAGTGACACAGACTGCGCTCTTTTCACGCCGAGGCACGGAACGCGTCATCCGCTATGCCTTTGAATTGGCTCGCCAGCGACCGCGCCGGAAGTTGACGAGTGCCACGAAGTCGAATGCCTTGCAGTACAGCATGGTCTTCTGGGACGAGGTTTTTGCCGAGGTCGCCGCCGATTATCCTGACGTCGAGACCGAGAAGTGGCATGTGGATGCGCTCGCGGCGCGCTTCGTCACCTGCCCGCAGACCTTCGAGGTGGTGGTGGCCTCCAATCTGTTTGGCGACATTCTCACTGACCTGGGCGGGGCGCTCCAGGGCAGCCTGGGCTTGCCCGCCAGCGCCAACATCAACCCGACGCGGCAGTATCCGGCGATGTTCGAGCCGGTGCACGGTTCAGCGCCTGATATCGACGGGAAAGGCATCGCGAACCCCATCGCTGCGATATGGGCCGGCGCGATGATGCTCGATGTCCTGGGGGAGACGCAGGCCGCCAGGCTGGTGATGGACGGCGTGCGCGCGACGACCGCCGCTGGGCGCACGCTCACGCCCGACCTGGGCGGTGGCGCCAAGACCGTCGAAGTGGGTGATGAAATTTGTCGGCAGATTTCCTTATAGGGTGTCCGATCAAAGCTTGACGATGGCTCACTGTTCACTGATGACTGTTCACTGATAACTGTGAAAACCTGGCAGGTCTAGCGGATAAGGTGATGGATCAGGCTCATCGCACGACCGCATTGTCTGCAAAGATCGGCCTGTCCGCTCGCGAGCAGTGGTTGCTGGCCACGCTGATGCTGCCCAGCGCCATGGAGCTGATCGACTCCGGCATGTTGGCCGTGGCGCTGCCTCGCATCCAGGCCGACTTCGGGGTGCCGGTGGACGTGCTGTCCTGGGCAGTCGCCGCGGGATTCCTGCCGCGCGTGACGCTAATGCCAGTCTACGGCCACATTGGCGATCTGTTCGGAAAGAAGCGCTTGTTCGTTCTGGGCCTGACCGTCTTTCTCGTGGGAGCAACGCTAGGCATCTTTGCTCCCTCTTTTTCCTGGTTGGTTGTGGGTCGTTTGCTGCAGGGCCTCGGCAGCTCCAGCCTGCCGTTGGCCATGGCGCTGATCGCCGCCGAGTTTCCCTACGACCGCCGTGGGCGAGCGCTAGGCATTTGGAATACGGCCGCTCCGGTGGGCATTATCCTGGGCCCGGTGCTGGGTGGCTTCATCATTAATGCCTTTGGCTGGCATGCCATGTTCGTATTTGTATCGCTGGGATCGGCACTGGCGCTGGCTGCGACGGCCTGGCTGCTGCCGGAGACAACCTCGGCCAGTGCGCGAAGCGGATTTGACTGGGTGGGGGCTGTCTCGCTTATGCTGGTCATCCTAGGGCTGCTGCTGGCGACGACGACCGAGAGCCTTGTCCCGATAGGCTCCCCGGTGAACCTGGCGTTCTGGGGCATATCGGCATTGGCCATAGTGAGCCTGCTTCGGAATGCGCGCCGAAAGCGGGACGCCTTCGTCGGCCTGGACATTCTGAGGAACCGGCGCTTCATGAGCCCTGCGCTGGCGGTGAGTTTGCGAATGTTCGCGCATGACGGGGCACGGTTCCTGCTGGCGCTGATTCTGGCCAACGTATTCCGCCAAAGTCCGAGGTCGGTCGGCGTGCAGATGCTCTTCTACGCCGTCCCGCTCATGATCGGTGTAGCCACCGGCGGATATCTGGCCGATCGCTGGGCCAGCCGGGTGGTGGGCGTGGTTGGCATGATCGGCCAGGTGGCCGGCCTCTTGTGGCTGGCTGTGGCCGATGCCAGTCTGGGCGCGGCTGCCCTGGTGCCGGGCATGATCGTCGCCGGCCTGGCCAGCGGCATGAACCTGGTCGCGCTCACGAAGGAGGCTATCGGCGCGCTCGGGGAGCGACGCGTGGGCCTGGCCTCCGGCCTGTATAACACGATACGCTTCGCCGGGACGGCGGCGGCCACGCCTCTGCTCGGCCTGCTGCTGGCGAGCGGATTCGCGCAACAAGGGGGCGACCAGACTGTGAGCGGCCCTTACCAGCTCGCGTTCGGTGTGGCAGCCGGCGTGGCCGCGCTCGGCGCTGTCGCCGCAGCCCTGATCCCGGCCCCGGCCCCCACCCCGACCCTCCCCCGCGCGGCAGGGGAGGGAGCCAAGGCGCCGGTCTCGACCCGCGGAGGACCCAGCCTATGATTGACGACAGCAAGATCGGCGAAGCGCTCCTCCACTGGACACCGCGCTTCTTAGCCAACGGCGTGGATTACAACGAACTGCAGCGCATCATCGCCCGCATGCGTAAGTGGGACGACTGGTGCCGTGCCTGGTCCGAGATCGGCGCTGAGCACGAAGCCCAGGCCATAGTGGCACTGGCTGCCGGTCATGCGATCACGGCGGCCGGGGCTTTTACTCGCGCCGCCATCTACTACCACTTTGGGCAGATGATCTTCTACACCGACACCGCGCAGAAGAACGCCGCCCACCTGAAGAAGGTCGAATGCTACGCGCGGGCCGCGCCCTTGCTGCGACCGCCGGCCGTGCGCCTGGAGATCCCGTACGAGGACATCACCTTGCCTGCGTATGTGCGCCTGCCCGAAGGCGGCGGGCCACACCCGTGCGTGATCCTGGTGTGCGGCCTGGACTCGGTCAAGGAGCAGGAGAGTCACTGGGAGGAGCCGTTGCTGTCGCGGGGCATGGCCACGTTGAGTTTCGACGGGCCTGGTCAGGGTGAGACCTGGTTCCGGATGAAGATGCGGCTCGACTACGAGACGGCGGTGACGGCCGTGATCGACACTCTATCGGCGTGGCCGGAAATCGACGTCGCGCGCGTCGGCCTGCTGGGGCACAGCATGGGCGGCCACTTCGGCGCACGCGCGGCCGCCCGCGATCCACGCGTGGCCGCTTGCGCGCTGATCGCCGGCTTCTTCACGCTGCGCCGGTGGGAGGAGATGTCCGTCTTTCTGCGGGCGGGCCTGAAACACGTTTTTGGCGTCGGCAGCGAGGCCGAGGCCAGGGAACGAGCGGCGCAGCTCACGCTTGAGGGATTTGCCGGCGACATTCGTTGCCCACTGCTCATCGTGCATGGGGCCAAGGATACGCTGCTCCCGGTCGAAGAAGCGCACCGGCTGAAGGCCGCGGTCAGCGGCCCGGCGGACCTGCTCATTTTCCCGGAGGGCAATCACTCGTGCAACAACATGCCCTTCCGCGTCGAGCCGGCTGTGGCCGACTGGCTCGCGGATCGGCTGGTGGCGGGACCATCGCGGGTTGGCCGGCGGGAAGCGCGGATTTGACGAATTCGCGGAGGGTGGGTCGAGGAGGCATGAGCGTGAAGCTGAAGAAATGCAGCGTTGACGACGTCGAAGCCCGGCCGGCGCCCAATCGCCACATTCGCGAGCTGTTCTCGGGCCAGACGCTCGGCGCGCAAGGCGTGACCTTTCGAGTGGTGGACATGCTGCCGGCATCCCGGCAGGAACCGCGTCGACCGCATAGCCACCCAGATTTTGAGGAGGTGATCTTCATCCTCAGCGGTCAAGGTCGCATCTGGGCCGAAGGCGAATGGCTGGAGGTGCAGGCCGGCGACGCGGTGCTCGTCCCGCCCGGGGTCGTGCACGCCACTTTCAACACGACCGAACAGACGTTGCGGCTGGCCAGCTTCTTCCCCGTGGCTGAGGGTGTGGACCAGCGCACGAGAGCTGCTCAATACGTGACTCTCGATCTGGAACCAGGAAATGCTTAGCGCCGAACGCGCATAGTTCTGGAGGATGACCTCATGGCAACTCGCAGCCTGCTGTCCAAGTTGTACGTGAAAGTCCTTGCTCCCGATCGACCGCCTTACCAGGTGAGGGACGAGGAATACCATCGCTTCGATCAGCGCAACAACATGACCGTCGGTCGACCCAACTGGGACGAGAGCATCAAGGCCTTTACGGGTAAGACGGAGACGACGCGCGTGCGGCGCATCCAGTCCGGCCGTCCCGGCTACGCGGTGCAGGACTACAGCCTGTTCCTGGCGTCGGGCGTCGTCGCCTACCGCCTGGGGACGGGCATCAATCACGCCAATCGCGGGTTGACAGCCTGGGCTTCGCTCGGAACCAATCTGCCGAAGGGGGTCGATCGTTGGCAGGGCACGCCCGAGGCGGCGACGGCAATGGTCAAGCGCGCCGCGCATTTCCTGGGCGCCGATCGGGTGGGCGTTGCCCCCCTCGACCGGCGCTGGATCTTCTCGCACGCGTTCTGGTCGGACGGCTCGCACAAGGAGATCGTGTTCGAGGATGTCGAAGCGCCCGTGGAGACGGACAAGCAGATGATCATCCCCAACCGCATGCAGTGGGTGATCGTGATGGGCACGCAGATGGATCCGGAGATGATGAAGTACACGCCGACGCCGGTGGGTTGCGCCGAGACGCGCGTTACCTACAGCCGGCTGGCGCTGCAGGTCGCCGGGCTGGCGGAGTTCCTGCGCGGCGTTGGCTACCAGGCCATTCCTTCCATCAACGACCTGGGCCTGAACATTCCGATGGCGATCGATGCCGGCTTCGGCGAACAGGGCCGCCACGGCAAGCTCGTGACGCCGGAATTCGGGCCGAGCGTGCGCCTGTGCAAAGTCATCACGGACCTGCCATTGGTGCGCGACTACCCCATCCGCTTCGGCGTGACCGAGTTTTGCGAAGTGTGCCAGAAATGCGCGGAGGCCTGCCCGTCCAACGCGATCTCGACCGGCGGGCGAGCCTGGTCGGGACCGAACCTGTCGAACAACCCTGGCGTTTTCACCTGGCACCTGGATAACGAAAGCTGCCGGCGCTATTGGGAGCTCGGCCCGGCCGACAATTGCACGGCTTGCATCCGTGCTTGCCCCTTCACCAAAGGTCGCAGCCGTGCCCACGACCTGACGCGGACGGTCATTTCAAACGCACCCAGGCTCAACCGGCTGTGGCGCAAACTGGACGACGTGTTGGGCTACGGCGCGGAGCAGGACGCTACGCACTTTTGGGAAGGCAAGTGACATGACGGATAGGAACAACGGATTAGGCGAATGGAGCGGATCGGATTAGGCGAATGGAGTGGATCGGATTAGGCGAATGGAGCGGATCGGATCAGGCGAATGGAGCGGATCGGATTAGAGCGAATTCCTGTTTGGTTTACGCTGGAGTCGAGGCTTTAGCCGGAAACCGCCTAAAGGCTCGACTCCAGTGGAGCGTAAACGGAATCGGAAACCACTCTAGGCGAATGGAGCGGATCAAATGAAGGCGTTGGTCATCGAAGAATTCGGCGGGCCGATGATCCCTAAGGAGATGCCGGTGCCCGATCCCGGCCCGGGCGAGGTGCTGTTGCGGGTGAAGGCATGCGCGGTGGATCAGTTCGACCTGCGCATCCGCGATGGCAAGGTGCCGCATGCCAGGGTGCCGCTGATTCTGGGACACGAGGTGGCTGGCGAGGTAGCGGCCTGGGGGCAGGGCGTGACGGAGTGGACGGCGGGCCAGCGCGTCACCAGTACGCTGTACCTGACGTGCGGTCGCTGCCGCAAGTGCCAGATTGGGCGCGAGACGATCTGCGAGAACTTCCAGGGCTATCTGGGTATCCAGACTCCGGGCGGCTATGCCGAGTACACGCTCGTCCCGGCCGTGAATCTGGTGGCGCTGCCGGACTCGATCTCCTTCGCCGATGCTTCCGTGATCGCCAATGCGATTGGCACGCCCTATCATGCTTTGACGAAACGAATGCGGCTGCAGCCGGGCGAGCGGGTGATCATTACCGGCGCGGGCGGCGGTGTGGGCGTGCACGCGATTCAACTGGCGCGCATGATGGGCGCCCTCGTCATGGCCGTGGACATCGGATCGGCCAAGCTGGAAGCGGCGCGCGAATACGGCGCCGACATCGCCGCCGATCCGACTCAAGGCGACTTTGCCGGAATGGCGCGTGAGTGGACGAAAGGCGAGGGCGTGGAGGCTGTGCTGGAACTGGTCGGGGCGGCGACCATTCCCACCAGCCTGCGGGCGCTGGGCAAGGGCGGCCGGCTGGTGATTGTGGGTCACCACGGTGGCAGCGAGTTCACGCTGCAAGCCAGCCAGGTATTGGCAAACGAGTGGGAGATACTGGGGTCGCGCAACGTGTCCAAGCGCGAGTTGGCGGAAGTCGTCTCGCTGGTGGCGGCGGGGCGCGTGCGGCCCATCGTCACCGGTTTGCACCCGCTCGAAGAGGCCGAGTCGGTGCATGCACGGCTTCGCCAGCAGCAGATCGTGGGGCGCGAGGTGTTGGAAGTATAGGAAGCAGCAGAGACAGGCCAAACACATCATGGTAAAAGGAGAGGGAAAGATGCCGCACAACGCACTCATGCATGATGCCGGCGACGATGTGGCCGTGGTGGTCGTAGATCTCAAGGCCGGCGAAGTCGCCAGCGCCGTGACGCTGGAAGGGCAGCCAGCCGGCACCGTCAAGGCCGTCGAGGACATCCCGCTGGGTCACAAAATCGCGATGCGCCCAATGGCGGCGGGCAAGGACGTGATCAAGTACGGGCGCAGTGTTGGCAAGGTGTATAGGGACATCCGGGCCGGGCAGCACGTGCACACGCAAAACATTCGATCCGAAAGGTGGCAACACTAATGGCCGGCAAACTTCAACTCACCGGTTATCGCCGCGAGAACGGGCGCGTCGGCGTCCGCAACCACGTCGTCATCCTGCCGCTGGACGACCTGTCTAACGCCGCCGCAACCGGCGTGGCCAGCCTGATCAGAGGCACACTGGCTCTGCCTCATCCGTACGGCCGGCTGCAATTCGGCGAGGATTTGGAGCTCACCTTCCGAACGCTCATCGGCACAGGACGCAACCCCAACGTGGCCGCCGTGGTTGTGATCGGCATCGAGCCGAACTGGACCGACCGCGTGGTGGCCGGCGTTGCCGAGACGGGCAAGCCGGTGGCCGGCTTCAGCATCGAGCGCTACGGCGATCTGAAGACGATCGAGATGGCGTCGCGCCAAGCCAAAGACTACGTGCAGTGGGCGACGGAAACCCCACGTGTGCCGATCGACATGAAGGAGTTGTGGGTGAGCGCCAAATGCGGCGAGTCCGACACCACGCTGGGTCTGGCGTCTAACCCGGCCATCGGGCGCGTGCTGGAGCGAATGATCGACGCTGGGGCGACAGCCATCTTCGGCGAGACCAGCGAGGTGACCGGAGCAGAAGACCTCATTGCAGCGCAGTGCGCCACGCCCGAGGTGGCCGCCGCCTTCATGAAGACCTTCCAGGATTACCAAGATTTCATCACCAGCGCGGGGGCCGACCTGATGGGGTCGCAACCGACGCAAGGCAACATTCGCGGCGGGCTGTCGACCATTGAAGAGAAAGCGATGGGCAACATTCAGAAGATGGGACGGAACAGAGTGATGTCGGTTTTGCAGCCAGCCGAGGCACCGGACGGACCGGGGCTGCACTTCATGGATACCTCCAGCGCGGCGGCAGAGATGGTGACGCTGTGCGCGGCGGCGGGGTCGGTGCTGCACTTCTTCACCACCGGGCAGGGCAACATTATCGGCAATCCCATCATTCCGGTGATGAAGATTTCGGCCAACCCGCTGACGGTCAGCACCATGCCGGAGCATATCGACGTGGACATCAGCGGCATGCTGCGACTGGAGACGACGCTGGACCAGGC
>DASSFZ010000055.1:0-5576 GCA_035693785.1 Anaerolineae bacterium
CGTGCTGAATCTACGGCTGGACGGCGAAAGTGCGAACACTTTGCTCAAAGGTTGGCAGGCGCTGGTCAAATTCATCCGCGCCCGTAGCAAACGTTACACTCCAGATGGTGTTATCTTCCTTAACCACGTAAAGTACTTCCTTGACGCGCGTGCCCGCGAGTGTCAATTCGACCACCAGCCGCCTTGCCTCATAGCGGTCCAGCGACACGACCGCACGTTCGACGAAGTGAAACTCGCTGGGGAATTGCTTAACAGCCATATCGATATAGGTGTCGAGTGTGACGGAAGATAATACTCGCTCCTTGGTGACATTGACACCGGTCAAGAATCCTGAGTCTCCGATCTTCGAGTCAAATACATACAGGACAAATGCCGATGGGTTCTCCTCGATTAGCTGTGCGATTTGCTCAAACTCAGGGCCTCCCAGATTGCGAAGATTCTCCACAATGAAATCCAGATCGCTGCTGAGGTCTCCGCCCTCGTAACTTTCCGGCAGCCACAGTTCTGCGCCGCCGCCCTCGAACTTTTCCCAGCCTGGGATGAGTGTGGCTGTTGGCTGCGATGTTGCTGTCGGCTGGGGCGTGATTATGAATCGAGAAACTCCTTGCGATCCGCATCCTGTTCCTATGCTTAACAGCAGCAGGAAGATGGATAACGCACAGAATGGCTTGTTCATCCTTAACTCTAACTCCCAACTCTAACTCTTCACTCCAAACTCCCCATCGCTCACTCTCACCTTCAACCTATCTCCCACCTTGACCTGCTTCACACTCCGTACGAGCTTTCCCGTTTTCTCATGTCGCACGATCGCGTACCCGCGTTCGAGCACGGCCAGCGGGCCGAGCGCGCTCAGTCGCGCCGTCTGGCCGTCGACCCGCTCGCGCCATAGCGCGACGGTGTGCAGCAGCGCCGTGGCGAGCGATCCGCTCAGGTCGGAGAGTCGTTCTTGAATCGTCGCTACTCGCGCCTGCGGCGAGAGGTGCTGCAGTGCGCGCATGTGCATCGCCAACGCCGCGCGCACCGCGTCCAGGCGGTCTTGCAGCAGCTCCTTCAGCCGCGCGGCGTAAGCGTCGACGGTCAGCAGATAGTCGTCGCGGTTGGGCGTGACCAGCTCGGCCGCAGCCGAGGGCGTCGGCGCGCGCACGTCGGCGACGAAGTCGGCGATCGTGAAATCGGTCTCGTGACCCACGCCGCAGACGACCGGCACAGGCGCGGCGACGATAGTCCGCGCGACGCGCTCGTCGTTGAAGGCCCACAGGTCCTCGATCGAGCCGCCGCCGCGCGCGACGATGATGGCATCCAGGTCTTGCCTGGCGTACAGCCGCCTGAGCGCGGCGACGATCTGCGGCGGCGCGTCGTCGCCCTGCACCGGCGTCGGGGCGAGGATGACTTCCAGCAAGGGCCAGCGCCGTGAGATGACGTTGAGCATGTCGCGGAGCGCCGCGCCGGTCGGCGAGGTGACGATGCCGATGCGCCTGGGCAGCTCCGGCAGAGGCCGCTTGCGCTCGGCGTCGAAGAGGCCCTCGGCTTGCAGCTTCGCTTTCAGCAGTTCAAACTGGCGGTACAGGTCGCCTATCCCGCCCGCCGATTGGACTGCGTCGACGTACAGTTGGTAATTGCCCTGCTGCTCGTAGACGCTCACCCGGCCGTGCGCGACGATCGCATCGCCCTCGCGGAGGGCGACGGTCATCTGCTGCGCCGCGCTGCGCCATATCACGCATCGAATCTGCGCCCCGGCGTCCTTCAGCGAGAAGTACACGTGCCCGCTTCCCGGCCGGCTCAAGTTGCTCACCTCGCCCTGCACCCACACATCTTGCAGGCGATAGTCCGTCTCGAGCATCTCGCGTATGTAGCGCGTGAGATCGGATACGGTGTAGGCTTCTGGCTGGCCGAACAGATCCATCTGCATCGTCGGGAATGGTAGTGCAAACTGGATACAGTGTCAAATGATGACTAACTGATTGACAACTGGTAATTGGTAACTGGGGGACTGAAAACCTGGTGTGCTATAATTTTGAGTGAGGCCGGGTTGCTATCCCGGTCGCGCCGTTTCTGGGACTTCCTCACACCGCCGATGGTCACTCGCCGCTGTGCTCGCATAGCCCTGCTGGTCGTCGCCGCCACACTTGCGGTGGCGTGCGATGAAACGCAGCTCGCCTCTCCGACGCTGCAGGCCACCGTTCCGCCGGGCATCACCCCGACGCCGCCGATCGAGCCTACTCCGACTGAGGCCGTCGTGGCCCTCACAGTGTGGCTGCCTGAATCGCTCGCGCCGGGGAACGACGAAGAGGGTGGTCGCCTGCTCGCCGCCCGACTGGACGAATTCGACGCGGAGCAGGACGAAGTGACGCTGAATGACTTCGCCAAGAAGGATATGGGCCGAGGCGGATTGCTCGACCTCTTGCGCGCAGCCAGCCCGGTCGCGCCGGCCGTGCTCCCCGACGTGATCCTGCTGTCCGATGCAGACCTGGCCGTCGCTGCGCGCGAAGGGCTCATACAGCCGCTCGACGAGATGCTCGACGCCGAAAGCGAATCCCGGTTGTTCGCCTTCGCCCGCACCGCCGCTCGCATCGACGGCAAGCGCATGGGCCTGCCGCTCGTCGCCGACCTGCATCATCTCGTCTATGTAACCGATTCGGTCGAAGCGCCCTCTATCTCGTGGACGGACTTGATATCCGATTCCATCGCGTATCCTTTCGCCTTCGCCGACGGCGCGCACGTCGGCGACGTCGTGCTGGCCGACTACACATTGCTGGGGGGGACGATCATCGACGCGGAAGGACAACCCGCGCTCACGCTCGACGCGCTGACCCGGCTGCTCACACTTTACCGCGACGCCCGAATCGCGGGCGTCGTCGCTGCGTCGAATCTCGACTGGGCGAGCGACGATGCGGCGTGGGACGCTTTTCAATCGTCCGGCGCGCCATTCACAGCGGCGCGCGCGTCTCGCTATCTACACGAGCGCGCGCTCGCGGAAAGTCTCCGGCACGCGCGCACGCCTCTGATCGAGGGCAGGCACGCGCCGCCGGTCGGCCGCTCGTGGAACCTGGCCGTCGTCGCGCGCGACCCGCGCAGGCAGGCACTGGCCGTCGATCTGATCGAGCATCTGAGCGAGCGAGAATTCGTCGCCGCGTGGACGCAGGGCGAGCACGTCCTGCCTGCGGACGCCGGGGCGCTCTCCTTGTGGAATCAAGGCGATGAGTATGTGGCTTTCGCGCGAGGCGAGTTGAGCCGCGCTTTGCCGCCGCCATCGCCGGCTGCGCTCGAGGCCGTCAGCCCGGCATTTCTCGGCGCAATACGCGACGTGCTGCTCAGCCGCGCTTCGCCGCAGACGGCGGCAGCGGCTGCTGTGGATGCCGTTGCGAATGGCCTGCGGTGATCATCGGTCAGGTCAGGAGGAGAATGGGACAAAATTCAGCAGCAGGTCATGCGGTATCGCAGCCGCTTGAGCAGTGATTCGGACGGCTTTGCAGGCCTGACACTCGCGCTCGAACAGCCCGAGCCGAACGACGCGTGGTGCGCCGGGCTGAATGCCGCGATCAGCCGGCTCGACTACGCCAGGGACACGGCGAGCGCAGATGCCCTGGCGGCGTTAAAAGATTCGCAGGGTTGTCCATAGGGCCTTACGGCCCGAACGCCTTCAGCACCACCGGCAGATATGTCGCGTAGGTCGGCACGAACTCGTCCGCGCCGATGTCAACGCCTTCTCCCGCCGGGCGGGTCTGGCCGTCGTAGTCGGTCGATGGCGCGCCTGCGCTCGTGCCTCGATCGATCATCGGCGAGCCGACCTGGAGATGATAGTCGCCCGCCGCCGGATCGACGAATAGAGGATTGCTGAACACGTTGTGCGTGCCGGTCAGCGTGCTCGTCGGCACAGCGAAGTCCGAGCCGTTCATCCAGAAGCCGTTGTAGTCGAGCAGCGGTGTGCCCTCACCCGCGATGGCCGTCGTGTTGCTGTAGAATAGGTTGTTGCTGATCGGGGGCGATGCGCCCACGGGCACGTAGATGCCTTGGAAGCAGCCGACAATGGTGTTGTTCACGACCTGTATCGCGCTGTTGCCTGGAAACATCCCGGTCGGGCAGTTGGTTTCGAGCAGGAAATTGTTTGCTAGCCGGCTCACGCCGCCCGTCTCCAGAATGAAGTTGCCACCCTTCGTTCCGCGCGACAGGTTGCCCTCGAACGTCGTATTGAGGAGGGTGGCAATCCCGCCGCCGTTGCTGGCCGAGTTGCTGATGAACTGGTTGCCGCGGACGACGCCGTTGGACACGTATACTCCCCCGCCGTAACCATACGGCGCTCCGCCGATCCTCGCCTGATTGGAGGCAATCAGATTATTGATCAATGTCGGAGCGCCCATGGCGTACACGCCGCCGCCATAAGCTTCGGTATTCGATCCGCCCGCGCCGGCCACGTTGCTGAGGATTTGACTGGCGCTGATCACCACGCTGCCCCCGGCAGCATAGACGCCGCCACCATAGCCTCTATCGGAAAGAGCTGTCGACGTCGTAATCGTAGCCAGGTTGTTGGTGATAATATTGTTCACCAGCAGTGCGCCGCCGGCGTCGATATATATACCGCCGCCTTGGTGCGTGCCACTGATCTCGGTCGTCGCGTCACCGCCGGTGATCGTGAAACCATCGATCGTCGGGCTGACCGGTCCAAGGACAGTCATCACCCGGCCTGCCCGCTGCGCGTCGATTACGCTCGTCCCCGGCGCACGCGTCGTGAACGACTCGTTCCAGCCGCCCTCCAGCGTGACTGTCTTCGTGATCGTCAGTCGTTCGGAGTAGGCGCCGCTCGCCACGCGGATCAGGTCGCCGTTCGCCGCGGCCTGCAGTGCAGCGTCGATCGTCGTGTATGGGCAGGATGGGCAGACCGTCAGCGTCGATGGGACCACGACGACGATACCGGTCATCCCGAATGCCTGATGAAACGTGCAGTGGTATGGATAACTCCCGGGCGTGTCGAACGTCCGGGTGAACATGCCGCCTGCAGCCAGTAACCCGGAATCCCACAGGCCGGTGTCGCCGGTGGATGTGTGGGAGCCGCCATTATTTATCCACCTGACGCTCGAACCGGTCGTGATAGTGATGGCCGGCGGCACGAATTCGAAATCGATTGCCGAAACGTCGCTGACGGTCAATGTCGTGGCGAGCGCAGACTGCCGGACGCTCAACCCACCCAACACGATCAGGCCGGCGACTGCCAATCCGAGCGCCAGCCCGATCCGCGCTCCCCGCATGCCTCGGCGTGCCATGACGAACCTCCTGGAAATGGAATGCTGACCTGGCCTGGATACTCTCGCAGGCGCCCCCGCACCGCTTCTGCATCCATCGATCTGGATGGGCGAATATTATACTCCCTTACGGCTCGAAATGCCTGACGGATTTCAGAAAGGGTGCATCATGCCATGCGCCATAAGCGATATGCGATAAGCGATAAACGATAGGCCATTCAACGCCACCGCGTCAGTATCGTCTCCCTCTGAAAGAGCTTGACGCCGACCGCCACCATCACGGCGTCGACGGCGATCAGGATCAGGCCTAGCAAGAGCATGTTGGTCAGGTTGAGCGCC
>DASSFZ010000056.1:0-2271 GCA_035693785.1 Anaerolineae bacterium
GCCGGCACCGTCGTGACGAAGGCGATCGGCACGACGAAGGTCAACAGCGCGCGCATCCACGCCGGGAACACCGTCACCGGGAAGCGTCCCGCCTCGTAAAACGTGAACAGCAGCTCCATCACGTTCTCCAATTGCACCAACCAGAACGCGCTTGTGATCAGCAGCATCACCAGCGAATACATGATGATCGCCGCGCACGCGCCGAGGAGGACGAACATCGCGATCCGATCGGGCGTGGGCGTCGCGTCGAGCTGCGCCGTGGCGTAGACGATCAAGCCGGCGCCGAGCAGCGCGTCGGCCAGCCGCCAGACGTTGATGCGCCGCAGCGAGGCGTGGAACTGCGAGTTGAGCGGCTTGGTGAGTATGAAGTCCATCGTGCCCAGGCGCAGGTGCTCCGTGAAGTCCTGCACGTTCGGCGTGAGCAAAGCGTCGACCAGCCCGATGAACACCTGGAAGAGACCGACGACGACCAGCACCTGGTGGTACGACCAGTCGCCGATGGCGTCGGTGTGGAGGAAGAACACCGAGATGCCCGCCACCGTCCACCCCACGCTCAGCACAGCCAGCAAGAGGTGCGTCACGAAATTGGCGCGGTACTCCAGATCGGTCAGGATGGCCGCTTTGTAGAAGATGCCGAGAACTCTAAGATAGCGCATTGCAGGTGGCCGATAGCAGATGGCAGATGGCTGATGGCAGATGGCATATCGCTTATCGCTGATAGCGTATCGCGTTGTTAACTCTTGCTATGTCGTACCCCCTATAGCCAGGACAGCATACTTCGTGGAGGTGCGGTCATGGCTATACGGGCGCCACTCACGGCAGCCGAGAAGCAGTACCTCCAGACTCGTAAAGAGGCGGGCGCCACGCTGGCATCGATTGCCCGCGACTTGAGTTGCTCGCTGGAGACGGTCCGCAAATGGTGGCGTCGGTTGCGGCACGGCGTCACGTCGCGGCCCCGGGGGCGACCCCGCCGGGGGATCCTGAGCACCTATCCGGCAGGGGTGGCGGAAGAGGCGGTCGCCATCAAACGTGCTCATCCGCATTGGGGGCCGGCGAACGTCAAGCTGGAGTTGAAAGGCCGACTGCAACTGGCGGACGACCAACTGCCCAGCGACGCGCGGGTGGCGGCCTTGTTCCGGGCGCAGTGCCCGGACGCCGTGCAGCCCCGGCGCCGCCAGCAGTATCCGAATGTGCCACCGCCGCCCGCGCGGCGACCCCATCAGCGCTGGCAGATCGATGGGAAGGAGAAAGTGGCCGTGGGCGACGGCGAGGTCGCGACGATTTTGAATATTCGCGACCCGGCCGCGGCATTGATGATCGGCAGTCGCGCGATCCGCACCACCACGGCGCAGGGCTGGCGCAAGGTGACGCTGCCGGAAGTGCAAGACACCTTGCGCCAAGCGTTCACGGCGTGGGGGCTGCCCTTGGAAGTGCAGACCGACCACGAGGTCGTGTATGTCGGTTCGGCGGAGACCGCTTTCCCGTCCCACTTCACGCTGTGGCTGGTGGGTCTGGGCCTGACCCACCTCACCAGTCGCGACCGGCGGCCCACCGACCAGCCACAGGTCGAACGCGGGCATCGCACGCTGGGTGACATGGCCTGGAAGGATGAGCACTTTGACCGGGTCGAAGACCTGCAAGCCGCGCTGGATGATCGCCGCCAGCGGTATAACCAGGAACTGCCAGTGCACGCGGCGGACTGTCACGGCCGTCCCCCACTCGGTGCGCATCCTGAGGCGCGGCATTCGGGACGCCCCTTTCATCCGGCGCTGGAGTGGACGCTCTTCGACATGCGGCGCGTGGAGGCTTACTTGGCCTGCCACGTCTGGACGCGCCAGGTCAGTGCCGCCGGCAACGTCGGCCTGAGTAACCATCTGTATTATGTGGGATGCACCTATCATCAGCAAACCGTTTCCGTGCGCTTCATCCCGGAAACCCGCACCTTCCGTTTCCAGGTAGCCGACGGCACGCCCGTCAAGGAACTGCCCGCGGTTGGCCTGGACCAAGTCGATCTGATCGGCTATATGCCACTGGAGGAAGCCGTCCCGGTGGTGTTTCAACTGCCCCTGCCCTTGGAGGGGGTATGAATTTATGCGATTGTTAAGGGTACGAAATAGCAAGAGTTAACACAGCGATAAACGATAGGCCATTCAACGCCACCGCGTCAGTATCGTCTCCCTCTGAAAGAGCTTGACGCCGACCGCCACCATCACGGCGTCGACGGCGATCAGGATCAGGCCTAGCAAGAGCATGTTGGTCAGGTTGAGCGCC
>DASSFZ010000057.1:0-9697 GCA_035693785.1 Anaerolineae bacterium
ACTGGACTTGGCAGTCCAGCGGGAGCAATCACTTGTGTAGTCAGGCAAATAGTGTCAACGAATGGGCAACGAATCAACGAATGGCGGCCGACTCAAGCTGATCGTCATCGGGATCGGGTGTGGGCCTGGACGGTAGGCTCACCAACCGGATTTCAACACCTCCAATCAATTGTATGAATCTACCGATTTGGATTGACTTCCACACACAGCTATGCTATCCTGAACCTGATTTCCCCGCTGACTGACGCGACAACCGAGCTGCACTGAGCCATCGATTTGCGGATACGCCTTCGATAGGGTCAGGTGATTTTTCAGCATGAGGAGGAGCCGGTATGAACGACCGACGACTGCCCGTGCGCTCCGCAGTGGGACTGCTGGCGTTGGCGCTCATCGGAGCGGGGTTGGCCAGCCGCTCCAGCAGCGCCGCCTCGGCCGACATCGTCATCAGCCAGGTCTATGGCGGCAGCGGCAGCAGTGGCGCGCTGCTGAGGAACGATTTCATCGAACTGTTCAACCGAGGTGCAGCGGTGGTCGATGTGACGGGCTGGTCGGTACAATACGCTGGGTTGGACGGCTTCGCCTGGCAAGTGACCGGCCTGTCTGGCACGATTCAACCCGGCCAGTATTATTTGATCCGGGAAGCAACCGGCTCAGGTGCGGGCGCCGACTTGCCACCGCCGGACGCGGCCGGCTCAACTTCGATGAGCGCCACCGCCGGCAAAGTCGCGCTGGTCACTCATGAAAATGAGTTGGACTGCGGCGGAGCGCCGAACAACTGTTTCCCGAATTCCAATATCCGAGACTTTGTGGGATACGGGAGTTCGGCGAACAACTTCGAAGGCTCCGGCCCGACTGCGGATTTGAGTGGCACCACGGCCGCGCTGCGGGCCGTGGGTGGCTGCACGGATACGGACGACAACGCCGGCGACTTCACCGCGGACGCTCCAAATCCGCGCAACAGCGCATCGCCGCTGAATCCGTGCGGTGGCCCGACGCCGACCGACACATCAACACCGACGAATACTCCTGCGCCGACTCTGACTAACACGCCGACACCTACACACACCCAAACTCCCACACCATCTTTCACTCCATCGCCGGCCGACACACCCACATCGACTTCGACCAACACACCGACACCTACACACACCCAAGCTCCCACACCATCTTTCACTCCGACGCCGGCCAACACACCCACACCGACTCCGACTAACACGCCGACACCTACACACAGCCAGACTCCCACACCATCTTTCACTCCGACGCCGACCGATACACCCACATCGACTTCGACCGGCACCCCGGCATCGACTCCAACCAGCACACTCACACCTACGCCTACTCCAACGGCCACGCCGACGAACACTCCCGCGTCGACGCCAACCACAACACCCATATCGACTTCGACCAACACACCAACACCTGCACACACCCAAACTTCCACACCGTCTTTCACTCCGGCGTCGGCCAACACACCCACGTCGACTTCGACCGGCACCCCGACAGCGACTCCAACCAATACGCGCACACCTACGCCAGCAGCCACACCGACGCCGACGCCGGCCAGTGCTCCAGAGTCAGGCCTGATGATCAACGAAATCCATGCCGATCCGGATAGTGTTCTGGGCGACGCCAACGGCGACGGCGTGATCAGTTCCACACAGGACGAGTTCGTCGAGATCGTCAACCACACCGGCGCGGAGGCCGACCTCAGCGGCTGGACGCTGCACGACGGCATCGGACTGAAGCACATCTTCCCGGCTAACACCCGCCTGGTCGACGGCTGCGCTGTGGTGGTGTTCGCAGGCGGCACGCCCACCGTCAGTTTTGGCAGCAGCCTGGTGCAGACCGCCTCCTCCGGCTCGCTGGGGTTGAACAACACTGGCGACACGATCACACTGTTCGATCCGGACGCGATGGCTGTCGCCTCGTACACCTTCGGCTCAGAGGGAGGCGACAACCAGTCGCTCACGCGTGACCCGGACATCACCGGCCCCGAGCCGTTGGTCAAGCACACCACGGCGATTGGTTCCGATGGCACGCTCTTCTCGCCCGGCACGAGAGTGAATGGCACCGCTTTCGCCGCCTGCCCGCCGCCGCCGCCGACATCTACGCCGACACCGACTCGGACGCCTACCCGGACACCGACCCGGACGCCCACCCGGACACCGACCAGAACCCCCACCTGGACACCCACACGCCTGCCTGAACCGGCACTCGTCATGAACGAAATCCATGCCGATCCCGACGCCATCAAGGGCGATGCCAACGGCGACGGCGTGGTCAGTTCCACGCAAGACGAGTTCGTCGAGATTGTCAACAACACCGGCGCCAGGGCCGACCTCAGCGGCTGGACGCTCCGCGATAGCGTCGGCCCGAGGCACACCTTCCCGGCCAACACCATCCTCAGCGACGGCTGTAGCGTGGTCGTCTTCGCAGGCGGCACACCCACCGGCAGCTTCGGCGGCAGTCGGGTGCAGACCGCTTCCTCCGGCTCGCTTGGCCTCAACAACGCCGGAGACACGGTCACGCTGTTCGACCTCCGTTCCGCAGTTGCGGCCAGCTACTCGTACGGCGGCGAAGGTAGTGACAACCAATCGCTCACCCGCGACCCCGACATCGTCGGCCCCGAGCCGCTGGTCAAGCATAGCACGGCGACCGGCTCCGGCGGCGCGCTCTTCTCGCCGGGCAGGAAGGCCAACGGCGCCACGTTCGCTGCCTGCCCGACCGTTCCGCCAACACCGACCTTGACACCTACATGGACCAGGACGCCTACGCGGACACCGACCAGGACGGCTACACGGACACCGACCAGAACACCCACACGAACACCAACGAGCATGCCTGCACGCAGCTTGGTCATCAACGAGATCCACGCCGATCCGGACAGCATCGCGGGCGACGCTAACGGCGATGGTGTCGTCAGCACGACGCAGGACGAGTTCGTCGAGATCGTCAACCACATCGGCAGCAACGTCGATATGAGCGGTTGGACGCTGCACGATGGTATCGGGCTGAAGCATACTTTCCCCGCGAACACCATCCTCAGCGATGGCTGCGGCGTGGTCGTGTTCGCGGGCGGCACGCCCGCCGGCCGATTCGGCGGCAGCCTCGTTCAAACGGCTTCGTCCGGCTCACTCGGACTCAACAACACCGGGGATACGATCGCGCTATTTGATCAGAGCTCGGCGCTGGTCGTGAGCTACACCTATGGCAGTGAGGGAGGTGACAATCAATCGCTCACGCGCGACCCAGATGTCATCGGTGCAGGGCCGCTGGTCAAGCACAGCACGGCGAGCGGCTCCGGCGGCGCGCTCTTCTCGCCGGGCACACGGATCGATGGCAGCCTGTTCGCCGCCTGCCCGGTCATCACACCGACCGGAACACCGACGCCGACTCCAGCCGGCATCCCGCAGCCTGACCTAGTCATCAACGAAATCCATGCCGATCCGGATAGTGTCCTGGGCGACGCCAACGGCGATGGCGTGGTCAGCACCACGCAGGACGAATTCGTCGAGATCGTCGACCACACCGGCGCGGAGGCCGACCTCAGCGGCTGGACGCTCCACGACGGCATCGGGCTGAAGCACACCTTCCCGGCGAACACCCGCCTGGTCGACGGCTGCGCCGTGGTGGTGTTCGCGGGCGGCGCGCCCACCGGCAGTTTTGGCAGCAGCCGGGTGCAGACTGCCTCCTCCGGCTCGCTGGGGTTGAACAACACCGGCGACACGGTGACCTTGGTCGATCTGAACGCGACGCCGGTTGCCAGCTATACCTACGGTGGCGAGGGCGGCGACAATCAATCGCTCACCCGCGATCCAGATGTCATTGGCCCCGAGCCTTTGGTGAAACACAGCACGGCGAGCGGCTCCAACGGCACGCTCTTCTCGCCCGGCACGAAGGTGAACGACGCTGCTTTCGCCGCCTGCCCCACAACGCCATCCACGCCGACATCTACGCCGACCCCAAGCAACACACCGACCGATACACCCACACCGACGCCGAGCAGCACACCCACGGCAATACCGAGCAGCACGCCGACCGACACACTCATGGACAAGTTCTTTTACCTCCCGCTCATTGTGCGCCAGATCGAGCCGGACGGCGCCGGCGCCCGGCCAGCGGGCGTGAAACGGTCGGCTCCATCATCGGGAGCGCCTATCGAGTCGCTTCGCAGCCGGTCGAGTCGCCGCAGCAGATGAGCCTTACTGATGGAAGCGCCGGCGGCAGCAGCACGCTGGCGATTCAGGCCGTGCGTGGTGGCGATGTCGCGTCGCCGTCGCAGACAGGCTTGCTGCTGATGTATCGCGATGCCCGGGCTCAAAGGGAGGCGGATGCTATTACTGTTACTCCGTAAGTCTGCGCGTTGCTTCGCCGATTGACCGAAACGTCAGGGGCACGGATGCACGTGCCCCTGACGTTTTCTTTCCTGTTCAAACTTCTTCCAACCGACGCGCAAACCCCGGGACGGCCAGGGCATTTGCCCGTCCATCATTTCAAATTGGCCGTATATTAGTTGTGGAATGTATGAACTTAATGTATGAATTGGTATGAAATGACATTAATCACATTGACTTGACTAAGCAGGCTGTGCTATCCTCAATTGGTGCACCGTGACGGAAATAACCTCGCAGTTTATCATGCTGAGAAAGGCGAAACTTCTCGCTCTATTCTCGTTCACCGCGCATTGAGGATGCGAGGCTCGTGACTGATCGACCTTCCGTTTCAACCATCTTGCTCGTGCGACGCATATGACGCCGAGCGTCTATCACGTCGCCCGTCATGTGACGCCGTTCTGCTCCGCCCTTCAACGAGGGTCGTGATGAAAAGGAGGTGAGAGACGCTCCAGCGTTAAGCTTGCCAGCCCAAGCTACACCCGATACAGTCGCGCCATCCGGCATACACCGCGTCCTTTCGCTAGGACGCGCGAATGTGTGACGAAGGACTTGCGTCCGATTAAGCTGTGCAGACCGACAACCATTAGGAGGAACCTGTGAAAAGCAAACTCTTCAACATCGTGGCGATACTCGGCCTGATACTCGGCACGCTGTACGTGCCGGCGGCCGCCGCCCCGGCGCAGGGGCACGGCGGACCAGCAAGGGCCGAGAAAGTGATCTTCTTCGCCGCCGACGGAATGCGCCCCGACCTGATGGACAAGTACGTGGCCGAGGGCGCCATGCCCACCTACGCCGATCTGCTTGCCCGCGGCGTGAAGGGCGACAACGGCCTGATCCAGGCCTTCCCGCCCAACACCGGCGTGGGCTGGTATACGCTCGCCACCGGCACTTACCCGGGCGAGCACGGCTCGACCAACAACACGTTTCACCGGACGGGTGAAGGCAACTTCAACAACCGCACGAGCCTGGGCGCGTCCATCCTGCAGGCCGACACGCTCCACCAGGCTGCGGAGCGCGCCGGCAAGAAAGTTGCTTCGGTCGAATGGGTCGGTGCGCGCACCCATAATCTGCAAGGCCCGGTGATCGACTTCCGCAACTTCTTCTCGACGCGCGGCGTCCTGGCCTTCCCGCTCGTCGCCAGCGAGCAGGCGGGGGCCGCCGCCTTCGGCGTCTCCTACCAGGTTGCATCGTTCTCCCCGGCCTCGAACTGGACGAATGCGCCTGTGGGTGATGACGCCGTAAGCCCGCCACAGCAAGCCGTGCTCAGCGTGGCGACCACGTTCGCGTCCCAAAACCCGAACCGCTCCTATGATGTCTACATCTACGACAGTGTGGTTGACGGGCTCTCAGTCTACGACCGGGTCCTCCTCGCGCGGATCGGAGTTGCCAAGGACGCCAGCAAGGCTGCTGCCAACTTGGCGGTGGGTGACTGGGTGGATGTCAGGCTTCTCGGGGCGGACGGCCTGATCGGCTCCCGCGCGGGTCAGACCGCCGGCTTCTACGTCAAGCTCATCAACCTGGCTGGCAGCGCCGGCAGCGTGAGCTCCTTCAAGCTCTACTTCACGTCGGTGTCGCGAGCGATCGCTTCTTGCGCGTGCGACCCGAACTTTGAGAGCACCCTGGTAGACATGTTCCCGACCAGCACCGCCGCCGACTTTGCACCGCTCGAAGCCGGCATCATCGACGAGGACACGTACGTCGAGCAGGGGTTAAAGTGGGCGGACTTCCACTGGCCGGCGCTGCAGTACATCCTCACCACCGTCCAGCCGAACACCGACCTGCTCTTCCTGGGCAACCCGGTGACCGACGAGTTCAGCCACCAGTTCATGGCCCTGGTCACGCCGACCGACATGGACGGCAACCCGAATCCCTACTACGACGACGCCACCAACGACAACGTGCCGGACGGCCGGCTGGCCGAGCGCGAGGGCTACATCCGCGACGCCTACCACGAGGCCGACCAGACGCTGGCGCTCGGCCGGAGCCTGATGGGCGCGAACCCCACCATCTTCGCTTCGTCCGACCATGGCTTCGCACCGCAGTGGTACGCGGTGAACGTGAGCAAGGTGCTGAAGGATGCCGGCCTGCAGGGCACGGAGCAACCGTCCAACTGCCGTTGGGCTGCACCCCCCGCGACTCCCCCGGCGGGCAGCAAGGCCAAGACCTGTTGGGCCGGTGGCACTGCCCAAATCTATGTGAATCTCGCCGGGCGGGATCCGGGAGGTATCGTCCCCGCTGGAGATTACGAGACCGTCCGCAACCAGATCATCACCGCCTTCCAGAACCTGGCCGACCCGGCCAATCCCGGTAAGCAAGTTGTCGCGGCGGTCTTCAAGAAGGAAGAGTTGCGGAATGTGGACGGCAGCGACTCGCTGCATCCGAACCGCAGCGGCGACGTCGTCGTCGTATTCCGGCCGCCGTATCAGACTGACGCAGCCACACCGGGCCAGGTGTTCGCCTTCTCGCAGTTCTTCGGCCAGCATGGCTACCTGCCCGACCTGGTCGATCTGGCGCACAACGTCAACATGCACGGGACGTTCGTCGCCGCCGGTCCCGGCATCCGCCGTCAGGATCCGGTGCCGGGCGTCCGTGCGATCGACCTGGCGCCGACGATCGCCTTCCTGATGGACATCCCCGGTCCACAGAACGCCCGCGGCAAGATCCTTTACAACTTGCTGCCCAACCCCGGGGGGTTGAAGGAGGCGACGATCCTCCAGATCAGCGACTACCACGGTCAACTCGTCCCGCTCTCTGAGGCGGCTGACAACGTGAACCCCAACCCGGCACTCAACCCGAGCTTCGCGATTGGCGGGTCGGCCTTCCTCAAGCCGTGGTTCGATGTGTATCGCGCCGAAGCGCCGGGCGGCTCGCTCACCGTCGCCGGCGGCGACTCGGTCGGCGCCACACCGCCGATCTCGAACTTCTTCGGAGACAAGCCGACGATCGAGATCATGAATATGATGGGCTTCACGAGCGACGGGCTGGGCAATCACAACTTCGACCGGGGGCAGACCTACCTGCGTACCGAGCTGATCCCGCTCGCGAACTTCCCGTATCTCTCGGCCAACATAATCGACCCGGCGACGGGGAGGACGCCGCCCGAATGGAAGCCGTCGCAGGTCTTCGACGTGTTCGATGGCTTCAAGCTGGGCGTCGTCGGCTTCTCGAACGAGGACCTGACCACGCTCATCTTCCCTGGCAACCTTGACCCGTTCGTCGTAACCGACGCGACCACGGCGGTGAACGCCGAGGCCGCCCTGCTGCGCTCGAAGGGCAAGGTCAACGCCGTGATCGCCATTGGTCACGAGGGCGCCACGGGCGGCACGTTCGATAGCCCGACCGGCCCGCTGATCGATCTGGCGGACAGCGTGGTGGGCGTGGACGCCGTGCTCGGCGACCACACCGACTTCCAGACCATCACCTTCCGCCAGGGCAGCAAGGTGCTGGTGGCGGAGAACCGCAGCAAGGGCATCCGCTTCACGCGCATCCGCCTGACCGTCGACACCAAGACGAAGGCTGTGATCTACAAGACCGCCGACTGGCACAAGCCGTGGAACATCGGCGTCACACCCGACGCGGCGATTCAAGCCAGGATCGACGCGTTGAACACTGAGCTGGCGCCGTTCCTCACCCCGATCGTGGGCCAATCAACGGTCAGGATCCCGCGCGCCGACGCCTGTGGCCAGAGCGCCGGGCGGACGTGCGAGTCGCTGGTCGGCGACGTCACCACCGACGCTCTTCGCGACGCCACGGGTGCCGTCTTCGCCCTCACCAACTCGGGCGGACTGCGCGCCGACCTGACCTGCCCGGACCCGGACATCGGCACGGACTTCTGCCCGCCCTTCACGCCGCCGCCCTATCCGATCTCGCGCGGCCAGGTGGTGGCGGTGCTGCCGTTCGGCAATCTGGTCGTCACCGTGGAGATGTCGGGCGCCGAACTCAAGGCTCAACTTGAGAATGGCGTGTCCCGGATGCCTGCTGTGGATGGCCGCTTCCCGCAGGTTTCCGGCCTGTGCTTTGACTTCAATATCGAAGCAGCGGCTGGCAGCCGTGTAAGCAACATCCGTTACGCCAATCCCGACGGTAGCTGCTTGCCAACGACGGTCGATCTCGCCGGGACTTACCTCGTCGCCGAGAACGACTTCATGGCGACGGGCGGCGACGGCTACACCAACTTCTACTTCTTGAGCCGCGTCACGGCGCTCGACTACATGGACGTGACGTTGGCGAACTATCTCACGGCGCAAGGGACGATCAGCCCTGTGATCCAGAGCCGGATCCATTGTGTGGACCCGAACCCTGGCGCCGGTAACAATTGCCCGGCTGGTTCGCCGTAAGGCAGGGTCAGAGTTCGTCGCATGCGGAGCCAGGGGTCTGGGTAGCCCCTGGCTCCGGCCTGTGGCACGACCAGATACATGGTATACCTTGCGACAGGTGGCGATCACGGGCGTGAAGAAACCCACGTGACCGATCTACACAACTGGCACGGCTGAACGTGAAGTGTTGGGAATCGATGTAAAGGAGAGTCATGAAGGCACACAAACGCACCATCCTGAACACCCTACTCGCAATGGCCCTGATTGTCAGTCTGGTGCCCCTTGCGCAGACTGCGCAAGCCGTCTCGCCCAACATTGTCGTCAGTCAAGTTTATGGCGGCGGCGGCAATACCGGCGCGACCTACACGCACGATTTCATCGAGCTGTTCAACCGGGGCGGCACCAGCGTGTCGCTTGCCGGCTGGTCGGTGCAGTACGCCAGCGCGACCGGGACCGGCAACTTCGGGGCGAACGCCGCGATGATCACCGAATTGCCTGCCATCACGCTTGTGCCCGGCCAGTATCTGCTTATTCAAGAAGCGCAGGGCGCGGGTGGCACCACGCCCTTGCCCACCCCAGACGTCATCGACACCACGCCCATTGCCATGGCAGCCACTGGCGGCAAAGTCGCCCTCGTCAACACGACCACACCCCTGGGCTGTAACGGCAGCTCGACGCCTTGCTCGCCCGCCGCTCTGGCGCAGATCGTCGATCTCGTCGGCTACGGCAACGCCAACTTCTTCGAAGGAGCCGGCGCGACCCCGGCTCCGAGCAACACGACGTCCGTCTCTCGCGTGAGCGGCGGCTGTACGGACACCGACAACAACAATGCGGACTTCTTCGCCGCTGCGCCCGCGCCGCGCAATACGGCTTCACCCTTCAACCACTGCGAAGCCCCGCGCGTCGCCAGCACGTCCCCAGCGAATGGCGCGCTGAATGTCGCGCGCGACGCGAACATCGCCATAAACTTCAACGAGCCGGTGA
>DASSFZ010000058.1:0-4705 GCA_035693785.1 Anaerolineae bacterium
CAACCTGCAATTCCTGCAGAATGCCGTCGACTGGTCGGTCGAGGATATCGATCTGCTCGGCATCCGCGCGCGCGGCACGCTCACCCGGGTGCTCAAGCCGATGGAACAGCGCGAGGAGCTGACGTGGGAGCTGCTCAACTAGGGCATTGCGCTGCTGGCGCTGATCGGCATCTGGATGATCTGGCGCGCCCGCCGTCGCGGCGAGCAGCCCATGCCGTTGGTCAATAAGTCAGATGGTCAGGTAGTCGCGTAGTCGATGAGTCCGAACCTCTCGGAGCGACTACAGGACTACCTGACTGTACGACCAAAGGACTACAAGTCTAAAGGGGTATCAATGAATCGAATCAATCGCATCTTATTCGGATTGCTCGCGGCGCAGATCGTTTTGGCTGTGCTCGTATTCTTGCCCCGATTCGTCCCGACCAGCGCCGAAAGCGCGCCGTTGTTCGGATCGCTCACACCGGCGGATGTGACCGCCATCCGCATTCTGGATGAAACCGGCAATCGCGTCGACCTGGTCAAGCGAGGCGATGTCTGGACTGTTGCAGAGACGGACGACTTCCCCGCCGACCCGAGCCGGATCGATTCCTTCCTGACGAAGGTCGCCGGCTTGAAGACCAATCTGTTGGTCACGCGCACCAGCGCGAGCCACAAGCGCCTCAAGGTAGCCGACGACGACTTCGCGCGGCGAGTGGATCTCACTCAGGCGGATGGCAGCACGGCGACGCTGTTCATCGGCTCGGCATCCGGCGGCGGGACGCACGTCCGTGCCGGGGGCCAGGACGAGGCATACCTGACCCCTGACTTGAGCAGTTTCGACGCCAACACGAACGTCAACGGATGGATCGACACCACCTACCTCAGCGTGCCGCAGGACAAGGTGACGAGCCTGAAGCTGGAAAACGCCAACGGCACACTCGAGTTTGAGAAGGATGCGTCAGGCAACTGGACGTTGAAGGACCTGGCAGCCGGCGAAGTGTTCAATCCAAATAACCTGACGACGCTGCTCACGCGCCTGTCGTCGCTGGCTATGATTCGGCCGTTGGGCAAGGCTGACAAGCCGGAATATGGCCTCGATAAGCCGGCGGCCGTGGTCACGGTCACCGCGGACGACGACTCCGGTGGAACGAAGACGACCGTATTGCGCGTCGGCGCGAAGGACGACGAAAGCGACAGCTACGTCGTCATCTCGTCCGAATCGCCGTACTACGTGCGCATGGCCGGCTTCAGTCTAGAGGATTTCGTGACGCGAACCCGGCAGGACTTCCTCCAGGCGCAGCCGACGCCTGAAGCGACCGTCGCACCGGAGATCACGGCGACACCGGAAGTCCCCCCAACATTGGAGATCGCCCCGACCGTCGAGGCGACGCCCACGGCAAGGCCAACTCCTTGATTTTTTGGGGACGCGTATGGATGCGGATTGCGCTGGCGTAGACTTCGGAAGTCTTTAAGGATAGTCTCGCCTGCGGGACTGCCTCGATCGACAGACGCCTTCGCCTGCAAGGTCATGCCCTGAGACTTCCGAAGTCCTTACCCGTCACTCAGCCCAGTTCGACGCGCTCCAGCGCAAACGCGATTTCCTCCGGCACGATTAACGCCTCGCCCTCGCAGTTCGGGCAAATGCCATCTTTCCCCTCGAACCGCAGGCCGCAGCAGTTCCAACAGATGTAGCGCGTGGGCGCTTCCGTCAGGATCAGGCGGGCGTCCAGGGCCGGTGTGCCGCGCCGGGCGGCGTCGATCGCCTCGCAGATCGTTTCGGCGGACACGTCGGGTGTGGGATAAATCGTCAGGTGCAGCGCGGCGATAGCGCCGCCGCCATTCGCGCGGCTGTGTGCGACGGCGGCATCGATCATCGCCCGCGCTCGCTCAATCAGATCGTTCATCTAACCTCTCCATCCTGCCAGGCGATCGCCCGCAGTGTAACGCAACTATACACTGAAATTCGCCGGTTTTGCGTTGCATCTTCAATGAGAGTGGGTGAGTGTTGCGTTAAAGTTGGCGGGCATTCACCAGAAAACAAATGCAATACAAACCTAACACACTCTTTTGCCATCCCAACGCAAACTCTATCCAATCTCAGTTTCACCCCACGCCAGCCGGTATTCAACATATAGTTGCATCAAGTTAGCTTGACAAGGTCAGACCTGCTCACAACTCCGTCGGCGCAGGCGTGCTACGGGTTGCGATCAGGGATGTCCTATTGTTCTCGTGCGTCAGCATCCCAAAAGGAGTCGCAATGGTTGAGAAATCGGGCAGAACTGCCTCAAAAGACCCTATTTGGAATCCAAACTCTAGTCAAACTCAATCTCATCTTACACCAACTCGATTCTCAATTAGCATATTTGGGCAAGGTTGAATTAGGCCGACGGCCAGGATTGCTCCGCCGCAAGTAAACTGAAGAGGTCACCATGGTTCCGAGTCCACCACTTGGGGCGAACGTAGCGGAACGATTCCAACTGATGTTGGCGATGACGCTGGCCGGTTTTGAAGGCAGCCTGCGGCGTCACATGCCGGCGAGCGCCTATCGCGACTTCTACCTATGGGCCATCTCTGCAGAAAATCCGAGGCAGGATGCCTTCTTGCAGGCCATGGGGATTCCTCTGCTCACCAAGCTGACGGTGACTCTGCTCGACAATTTGGTGGATGACCGGGCCTGGCGACAGCTCGCGGAGTGCAGCGCACCAATAAGCTCATATCTGACCTACGAGGTTGTGTCAGATAACCTGGCGATCGGCCTGGCCAGTCCACGGCCAGACGATATGACGGGCGTGCTGCGACGCTTTCTCGTGCGCGCTTTCAATCACGCCATGATCGCGCGGCTGAGCGGCGATCCCCGGCCGGCGGCACAATTGCTCGCGCCGCTGCAATCCACTGCGCGGCGCATCTCGGGTTTCGACCAGAGCTTGAACCGGGACAAGCAGCGGGCATGCTCGGAGGCCTACCTGATCCTGCGCAGCGATCTGGAGCTGGCCGATCTGGAATACGCCGTGTGGCCTGCGCTGGTCGCGAATGTCGAAGCCTGCCTTGACCTGGCCGAGTCGCTGCGCGCCCGCCACGCGGCCGGTTTGCTGCGCGAAGGTCTGGTCCGCCGTTACCAGGCCGTCAACCATTTACTGGAAGCGCGTAACACTCCGCTGCCGCAACTGGTCGCCGTTGGCGCCGATGCGATACTCGTCGCGCCGACCCTGGCTTACTACGTCGCCGTGCTGGCCGAAATCATTCAACCGCTGGAGCGCTTCTCTCACGTGATCGCGGACGGCACACTGGCCTCGGCGCTGTACGACGCCGCGCTGCTCGTCCGGCTGCTCAACGACCTGGGGACCGGGCTGGTGACGCTGGCGGCTCGAGAACGCAGCGCGCTTCTGGACATGATGATGACGCAGTACCGGGAATGCTCCACGGCACGCACAACGGCGGACCTGCTGCTCAACATGAGCGACGACATGGACCTCTTCACCCGCCTGCGCAAAGACATCCTGTTCGGCGAGTTCAACGTGGCCCTGGATGGCCTGGCCCACATTCGACTCACGCCAGACACGCTGCTGGCGTTCGGCCGCAACCTGTCCTATTTGTCGCAACTATACGCACAGCGCCGTACCACCCTCCAGGAGACCCTGGCCGCGATCGGCGAACGCCTGGGCGACGAACGGGTGAGCGCACTGATCTCTCGTTTCGTTCAGTTTCACGAGCAGCTATATAGCAACTCATTTCACACGCCTGCCGGCGAATATGCTATTTAGGAGGCTCATCATGTTGCGCTACCGCAGAACGTCTCAACTCTTTCTTAGTGTTGTCCTCCTGTTGTCCCTGGCGGGCGTGGCTTCCGCCAGCGGCGGAGGTGTCACCTTTCAGGACATCGCGGCAGGAGATAGCGCGGGCATCACGTACCGCCGCGTCGTGTCTGCGCGAGATGCCATCTGGGATGCGATCAAGCAGCAACCGGTTTACAAGGTTTCCGATTTGGCCGTCTCGCCTATGATGCCCGAAGGCGACCCAGGAGTCGCGCTCTTCGACTTCGACCGAGACAGCGACCTGGACATCTACGTGACCAACGGCCCGGGCGCGAACAACAGTCTATACTCCAACCAGTTGAAGGAAACGGGGCAGGTCACGTTCGTGGATGTTGGCGCTGCTGCCGGGGTCGGCGTATTCGACCAGGACAGCCAAGGCGCGTGCTTCGGCGACATCGACAACGACGGCGACGAGGATCTGTACGTCGCCAACAACGATGGGCCTAACGCACTGTTCGAGAACCAGGGCGATGGTACCTTCCAGGACATCACCACATTGAGCGGGACCAGCGGCGGCGATCGCAATGCAGTGTCGTGCGCCATGGGCGACGTCAACGGCGATGGCCTGCTTGACATCTTCGTCGGCAATAACTACAGCGACTGGAGTCACCAGCTAACCCACTTCGGCCAGCCCTTTGCTTTCAACGAACATAACCAGCTCTTCTTGAACAAGGGCGGCAACGTTTTCGCCGATGTCAGCGCCGAGTCCGGCGTCGAGACGCTGGCGAATCTTCCCCCGGAAGCGCCCGCCGGGGCGGCCGGCGTGACCTGGCAAGTGGCGCTGGTCGATTACGATTTGGATGGCGACGCCGACATTGTCGCATCTTATGACCAAACCGGCCCCGCGGCCAAGTATGGCGGCATGGACATCGGCTTCATTCGCATCTTCCAAAACGACGGCACGGGACACTTCA
>DASSFZ010000059.1:0-3854 GCA_035693785.1 Anaerolineae bacterium
CGCGAGGCCGAACGCCTTGAGCTTGGCGCGCGCTTCGTCGGCGATCCAGTCGCTCGTCCACGGCGGCGAATAGACCCACTTCGTCTCGACCGACTCGGCTCCCATCTCGCGCAGACGCTGCTCGACCTCGGCCTTCATCACATGCAGCGCCGGGCAGCCCGCGAATGTCGGCGTCATCGATACGACGACCTTGCCGCCTGACACCTCTACGCCCCGAACAATGCCCATCTCGACGAGCGACACCACCGGAATCTCCGGGTCCTTCACCTCTTCAAGCGCCCGCCAGATTTCCTCAACGGTTAGTGCTGTCATAGCAGTATTTCACCACGGAGACACACAGAGCACGAGTTCTCCAATCCCCAATCCCCAATATCCAATCTCTAATCTCCAATCTCCAATCCCCGACCCCCAACTACTACCACCTGACCTCCGGTCCTTCCAGTCGAGCCACTTCTTGCATTTCCGCCAGCAACGCCGTGAGATGCCCCGTGTGCTGCTCGCGCGACATGGCGATCGGATGCCGTGTCCTGGGAACGATCAACCCGGCATGCTTGAGAAAGGGCGCGACCATGTCTTCCCAGGCCGCCTGCACCTCCCCAGCTTCAGAAACGATACCTTTGGCGACGAGCGATGCCTCCTCGGGCAGCGGGACGAAGAGCTGCAGCGCGTACGCCCACAATTCGTCGAGCGCGGTCTGCGTGCGCCGGTGGCTCTCCTCCGTGCCCAGACCCAGCCGCTTGATCCAGGTGCTCGTGTGCCGAGTGTGGTAAATCTCCTCGGTGCGAATCTTGGCCGCCACTTCGGCCATCGGCTGGTAGCGGCTTTCCACCAGTTGAGCCAGGCGAGCCATTTCGGCCGCGTCGAAGAGATACTGCCGCATGATGGTGAAGGCGTAATCGCCCTTCGGCAGCTCTACCATCTGGACGTTGCGGTACGCCTGCGCGTCGCGCCAGAACACGACGACGTCCGGCTCGTCGCCCGTGATCTCTTTGCGAAGGTTGTGCCACAGGATGGCGTGCCCCAGCTCGTCCTGCGCGATGTTAGACAGGGCAATGTCTTCTTCCAAGATCGGCCCATGGCCCGTCCACTCCGAGTCGCGGTGACCGAGGATCAACTCGTCGTCGGCCATTGCCAGCAGCTGCGCCGCGATGGCGCGCTCGACGCCGGGAGTCATTCCTCTTCCTCGCCGATGAACGCCAGGCCGGCCTTGAACTGCTGCATCTGCATCACGACGCGGTAGAAATTGGGCTGGCGGTACACCTTCGAGTGCGCCGGCTCGAACATGCTCGCCACGTCGTCTGTGTCGCTCTTCGTCACCGCCCGGTCGGGGCACACCCACCAGACGAAGACGTTCTCGTGGCTGAAGGTCTCCAGCGCGCGGCTCATCGCCTCGGCGGGCGAGCGCGCCTCGACCTCGCCGACGTGGATCACAAAGGTCTCGCCCGCGCGCTGGCCTTGTTTCTGGAAGGCGAGATACTTCTCCAGTGGCGCGTTGGCGTCCGCCGGCGCGTTCCGCCAGGAATCGTCTTCCGCCAGCTCCTGAGCCGTCTTGGAAAAGACCTGATCGCTCGGCACGACCCACAGGCTCAGGCAGCTCGGCCGCCGCACGAAGACGTCGCGCGCGTTGAGCAATGCCATCTCGCCGTCAGGCGCGTGGACCGAGCCGGCGTTCCGATGCGGCCAGTCCGGCCTCTCCTTCTCGAAAACCTCGTAACGAGGCCACTGCGTGTCCATGCCGAACTCTACGTACTGACTCACCGATCCATCGCTTCTTCTGAAGTTTGGAGTTTGGAGTTTGACTTTTGAACTTTAACCTTGCGCCTTCTTCTGCGCATAGGCCGTCAGCGCCTCGCGCACCCATTGCCCCTCGGCGTGTGCCTTGCGCCGCGCTTCGAGGCGCTCCTTGTTGCACGGCCCGTCGCCTTTGACGACGCGCCAGAACTCGTCCCAGTCGATTTCGCCGAAGAGCCAGTTGCCGGTCTTCTCGTCGTAACGCAGGTCAGGATCGGGCACGCTGAGTCCGAGCACGTGCAGCGCGGGAACCAACTCGTTGACGTATTCCTGCCGCATTTGATCGTTCGTCTTCGTCTTGATGCCCCAGCGGATCAACTGCGGGCTGTTAGGAGAGTTCGCGTCGTGCGGGCCGAACATCATGAGCGACGGCCACCACCAGCGGTTGATCGCGTCCTGCATCATCGCCTTCTGCTTCGGCGTGCCCTGCGTCGCGTAGCGGATGACCATCTCCATGCCCTGCTTCTTGTGGAAGCCTTCCTCGGTGCAGATGCGCACCATGGCGCGCGAGTACGGGCCGTACGAGCACTTGGCGAGCATCGTCTGGTTCATGATCGCCGCGCCGTCGACCAGCCATCCGATCGCGCCCATGTCGGCCCAGCTCAGGCTCGGATAATTGAACACCGACGAATACTTGGCCTTGCCCGCCAGCAGCGCGTCGACCATCTCCTCGCGCGTCGCGCCGAGCGTCTCGGCGGCGTGATACAGATACTGGCCGTGGCCGCCTTCGTCTTGCACCTTGGCCAGCAGCACCAGCTTCTGCCGCAGGTTGGGCGCGCGAGTGACGTATTTGCCCTCGGGCAGCATGCCCACGATCTCGCTGTGCGCGTGCTGCGAGATCATGCGGATGAGCTGCTTGCGATACTCGTCGGGCATCCAATCGCCCGGCTCGATCTTCTCCCCGCGCGCAATGCGCGCTTCGAACTCTTGCAAGTGTTCTTCGTCAGTCATACAACCTCCTGGCGTATCGCCTATCGCCTATCGCATTTCGCATATCGCATATCGCCCATCATTAATCGCTTCGAGCGATAAGCGATACGCCATCAGCCATCTGCCATCCGCCATCTGTATCACGTGACATGTTCCGGCCGGCCGGCCATGAGCGGCTCCTGCGTCGGCAGCAACTGCCCGGTACGGATGTCTTCGACGAGTGATGCCTCATCGAACCAACTGCGCGGCGCCCAGTGACCCCAGAACGTCGCCCGGCGCGGATCGCTTAGCTTCCACTTGATCGGCTCGAAGTCCGGATCCGGAATGATGTAGTCGTTCGTGTATAGCTCGATCCGGTTCAAATCGGGATCGCGCAGGTACAGGAAGAAGGCGTTGCTCAATCCATGCCGGCCCGGGCCGCGCTCCATCGACCCGACCATGCCCAGCGAAGCCAGGATATCGCACGCGCGCAGCACGCTGTTCGTGTCTTGCAGCCACATGCCGACGTGATGCAGGCGCGGGCCGATGCCGTTCATCAGCGCCAGGTCGTGTACATTCTGCTTGCGATGCAGCCACACGGCCCACAGCCGCTCCGGCTCGTCGTCGCTGACGGTGTACTCCGAGCACCAAAAGCCCATGACTTTCGTCCACCAGTCGTACGCCGCCTGCACGTTCGGCGCCTGGCAGTTGAAGTGGTCGATGCGCATGACGTGCGCGCCGCGATACAGCTCGAAGCGCTGCAGCAGCCGCTCGCGCTGCTCCATCTCGTGGTAGAACTCGAACGGCAGGCCGCTCGGATCCTGCACGCGCAGCGCCCTGCCCTGCCCGCGCTCGAGCGTGTTCGGCTCGATCCAGCGCGTGGGCAGGCCGTTCTCTTCGTATACCCTCGCGATCTTGTCGAGATCGTCCGGCCCGGCGACGCGGAAGGCGAGATGCCCGATGCCGCTGCTCTCTGCCTTGCGCAGCAAGAGGCAATACTTGTCGCGCTCCTCCATCCCGCCCAGGTAAAGGTGCTCGTCGTCCTTGTCGATCTCGAGCAAGCCCAGCGCATCCACGTAGAACGCCCTGGCGCGCCCCAGATCGGTGACGCGGATTTCGGCGTGGCCGACGCGGGTGATGTTGAATGACGGCAT
>DASSFZ010000060.1:0-5497 GCA_035693785.1 Anaerolineae bacterium
TCTTCACGCGCACCTATGCCCGGCTCTTGCGCCCGGGTCTGTCGCACCTGCGCCCAGACACCGTGCCGGACGACTCGCCGCTCGGACGGCAGTTCGACCGGCTCGAAGCGGTGCTGGATCAGTCGATCGGACAAGCGGCCCCGGCCGCCTGAAAACTTGACTCATTCGCTATGACTTTCGGGCTTCAAGCCCTCTAGACCATCAGACTACAACACCATCTCTCGAAGAGACCTGCATCGCGCAGGTCTTTTTATTTCTGGTAGGGATCTTTGATTTTACGATCCAGCCCGCGAAAATATTGCGATTATTTTACGGTCACCGCGTAAAATCGCCGCAGCAAGCGCATGATGAGCTGGCATGCGTCTCAAACGTGAACAAGGTGTTCGGGCGCAACCGCGAAGCGCGCAGATTTCGCTGATTTTGATCTTGTAAACGCTTATCTGCGAAATCTGCGTCCGAAAATCTTCGCGATCGACGTTTATATTGATCAGAAAAATATCCATGAAAACCCTGTTGCAGGGCCGGGTCAAGGAGTCGGAGATAAAACACATAAATATTGGAGAATCTGTCGTAATCAAACCGAATGTTCAAGACCCTGATTTAGGCCTTGACATGGGGGGCTGGCAAGGACGCATTACCGGGATGGACCTGTACCACACATCGGTTTGCGTTCACTGGGATAGTCTGACCCTGCACAAGATGCCAGAGACTCTGATCAAGGAACGCGAAGCGAAAGGTCTGGGATGGGACGAGATGGAGCTGGACTTCGCCGAGGTGGAACGGACGGAGGCCAGAGACACGCCGCGAGACGTGGCCGAGACGAAGACACGCCTGGAACGCCAGCGCGAATTGATGGCTATCGAGCGCGGCGAGTTGACACCTTCCTTGCGCAAAAAGGTCGAGCGCGTTGCCGAGATGAGTGCCTTGATGTTACGAGAGACCCGCTCTTGGGGCATATGGTTGCTGGGATTAGGGGCCGTCCATTTGGTGGCTTCAGGCTTCCTCAGTGCCCCTTGGGGCATTCTACTTCTGACAGTGGGCCTGGCTTCCTTCTATTTCCGCGGGGCGTCTATGTTCATCGTCTATGGTGTAACTCTCGCCTGGGCGGCCATCAACAATCTGTTGGCACGTGAAAGTGGCTGGGCCATCTTTGCTCTTTTCCAGTTTTTCCTGGCCTTCCAGGTGTTTCGTCAGTTCTTCCACTTTCGTCAGGCCGAGAGAGAGTATGCAACGCTCCGCGTCCAAGAAGCACTCCCTAGTCCGCTGATACCCGAGCGAGCCGTGCGTGCCTTTCCTTGGGCGGGGTGTGTGTTGGGCGCTCTGTCTTTGGCAGGCTTGGTGACCAGCATTGTCATGGTCATTGTCCTGGTAGCCTTTGCGCAAGTCACAGAGTTACCCGGCTTTGTGGGCTTGATAGAGGGTCTGGCGGTGGATTTAGGGGTTCTGGGCTTAGCCGTAGGATTGGCTTCAGTTCTTTCTGGTTACCCTTACAAGGTTCTGGCCTGGCTAGGGATTGTTGCCAGCGCTTTGGTATTGCTGATCGAAATTGCTATGAGTCTACCCGTGTTGAGTGAGCCTACATCCACGACTGTTGTGTTTTGACGTATCTTTGACGACGGCCCGGTCGCCAACAGAATCAGAGTCCAGCGACGGTTCTCGTATGGCTCGACACCGTGCACTTGAGAATGATAAGAAATGGTAAAACCTATTGACTTCTCTAGAAACTCCTATATACTGGAACTGATTCGCCAGACAATCGAATGTCTCAGGCCGTCACCAGGCACTGAGGTCACAGCCAAGGTGGGGAACGCCTTGGTGGGAAAGCTGAAACGCTCGCCCACTCATCTGATGGTCGGGCGTTTTCATTTGCGAGGCCATGAAGGGGAATGCTCGGAGGTGATACACCCTTCAAGGGTATGGGAATGAACTCTATATGAACGCCGACGGCACGGGCATGACCCGCCTGACCGACAACCCGGCAACTGACGGGTGGCCTGCCTGGCAGCCGTAGAGGAGTGGGCCATGCCGGCGCCTGCAATCCCTATTCCACGCCGTTTGGAGGTCATCCGCGCGTACAAGGAACGAGGCGGGCGCGTGGCCGCCGTCCTACCGATTCACTACCCCCGCGCCCTGCTGCGGGCCTTCGACATCCTGCCCGTGGAGGTCTGGGGCCCGCCTCGGGTGGATGCGACTTGCGGCGCGGCTCACCTTCAACCCTACGTGTGCTCCGTCGTTCGCAATGCGCTCTCGTTTCTCCTGACCGGCGGCCTGGATGTTGCCGACCTGATTGTCGTGCCCCATGCCTGCGACTCGCTTCAAGGGTTGGGCAGCATCCTGCTCGACTTTATCCGTCCCAGCCAACCGGTCTTTCCCATCTACCTCCCGCGCGGAAGGCGCGAGAGCGACATCCGCTTCCTGGCCGACGAGTTCCGATCGCTGTATCGGCGATTGCAAGAAATCACGGGGCGCTCCCCCTCGCCGGCTGAGCTGCTCGACTGTATTCGGCGCGAGGAAGCGGCTGACGAATTGCTCGACGTCCTCCATCGAATGCGGAGACGTCTCCCGTTCGAGCAAATGGAGTTCTATCGCCTGGTGCGCGCTCGCGAGTACCTCCCGGCCGAGACTTTCGGTGACCTGGCGTGCACGGCGCTGGCGCAGGCCGTCGATGCGATAAGCACCGACGATGTCCCTATCGTCCTTTCCGGGATCGTCCCGGAGCCGATGACCATGTTCGAGGCGATCGGCGAAATGGGCGGCGTAGTCGTCGCCGACGATCTGGCCTGCTGCGGGCGTCGACTCTATCCGCCCGGCCACAGCGAAGACGCGTTCGTCCACATGGCCGAGAGCATCCTCACGGCTCCTCCCGACCCGACGCGCGGCAGCCCGATCCGAGATCGGCTGGCGCACCTGCTGCATCTGGTCGAAACCTCCGGCGCGAAAGGCGTGGTGTTCTACGACGTCAAGTTCTGCGAGCCGGAACTGTTCGATCTGCCCACGCTGCGCAAAGAGCTGCAGACCGCCGGCGTGCCGTCGGTGGCGATCGAAGTCGATCTCAACGATCCGCTCTCGCAGCAGGTTCTCACCCGGCTGGAAGCCTTTATGGAGATGATCGCATGAGCATCGGTGGCTCGCTGCGCTATCACGTCAACGTCAACCTCGCCGGCCGGGCCGCGCTGCGCTGGCAGCGGTGGCGGGCGGAGAGGCGATCAGGTGTCCCTTCGCATTGGAAGCGCGAGCATCTCGCGCCGCCGTTGAGGATCTCGCCGCGCACCAAGGAACTGATCGCACGGCATTACCTGGAAGGGCGTTACGCCAACTCGCGGCGCAAGGTGGCCTGGGTCACTTCGGGCGCGCCGGTCGAACTGCTCAAGGCGCTCGACTTCTACGTCCTCTATCCGGAGAACCACGGGGCCGTGTGCGGGACGGCGCGCGTGGTGGTGGACATTGCATCGGAAGCGGAGAACGCGGGCTACTCGCGCGACATCTGCTCGTACGCGCGCACCGACATCGGCGCAGTGCTGTCGGGCAAGACGCCCGCCGGCAGGCTGCCCAGGCCCGACCTGCTCCTGGCGTGCACGAACATCTGCCAGACTGTTCTGTTCTGGTATCGCGTGCTGGCCCACCACTTTGGCGTGCCGCTCGTTCTCATCGACACCCCGTTCCTGTATGCCGAGGCCGAAGAGCACGCTATCGCCTACGTCAAGCGACAAGTGGAAGGAATGATCCCGATCGCCGAGCGCGTGGCGGGCCAGTCGTTCGACGAGCGCAAGTTCCGCGAGGTCGCTCGCCTGAGCCGGATGGCTTCGCAACTGTGGCTGGAGGTGATGCAGCGCAACGCGCACCGGCCCGCGCCGATGTCCGTCTTCGATCAGTTCATTCACATGGCGCCGATTGTGGAGATGCGCGGCGAGGCCTACACGGTCGATTTCTACGCGGCGCTGCTGAAAGAGGTGGACGCGCGCATTGCCCACGGTGTCAGCGCGGTGACACACGAGCGCAAGCGCCTGCTGTGGGACAACCTGCCCATCTGGTATCGGCTGCGCTATCTGGCCGAAGTCCTGGGTGAGCGCGGCGTCGCCCTCGTCGCTTCGACGTACACCAACGCCTGGGGCGAACTGGCCCCGCTGATCGACCCGGAGCGGCCTTTCGAGTCGATGGCGCGCACCTACCTGCACCCGCTCCTCAATCGGGGAACCGGCCACAAGCTGGCGACGATGCAGCGCATGATCGCGGATTATCACCTGGACGGCGCCATCCTGCACTCCGATCGATCGTGCAAGCCCTACTCGATGGGCCAGATCGATCAGCGCGACCGGTTGATCTCCGAGCATGGCCTTCCGGCGCTGCTGCTGGAAGCCGACCACAACGATCCGCGTGCCTACGCCGAGGGGCAGGTCGCCAATCGGCTGGAGGCGTTCATGGAGATGTTGGGAGTGTAAACGGGCATGGATGTACGGGCACTAGGAATCGACATCGGCTCGGCGACGGCGAAAATCGTCGGCATAGATGTGTCGGGCGCGCTCGCCTGGCAACTGCTGGAGCCGGCCGAGCCGCGCGTCGAAGACCAAGTTGAGCGGTTTCTGGCGTGCGCCCAACAGGCGATGGGATCATTGACCGGCATCCCACTGGTCGCTACGGGCTGCGGGCGCGGACTGGTGCATCAAGCGTCGCGCAAAGTGACCGAGATCACCTGTCACGCGCGAGGCATCTATCGCGAGTTTCAACGCGGCGGGACGCTGGTGGACATCGGGGGACAGGACAGCAAGGTGATCCGGGTCACGCCTCAGGGCAACGTGGTCGACTTCGCGATGAATGACAAGTGCGCGGCCGGCACGGGTCGCTTTCTGGAGAACATGGCGCGCCGCCTGTCCGTGTCGCTGGAGCAGATGGGGCCGATCGCGCTGGCCGCGTCCGAAGAAGTGCCGATCTCAAGCACGTGCACCGTGTTCGCCGAATCGGAAGCGATTTCGCTCATCGCGCACGGCGTGTCGCCGGAGCCGATCTTGCGCGGCCTGCACCGCGCGCTGACCCAGCGCATCGTCGCCATGATCCGCAGCGTCGGTCTTGCGCCGCCGCTCCTGCTGTCCGGCGGCGTAGCGCTCAACCCGGCCATTCGACACATGCTTGAAGAGGAGATGAACACGGAAGTGACTGCATCTCGACAGCCTCAACTGGTGGGGGCGCACGGCGCGGCACTCCTCGCGATGGAGATAGTTTCTTCATAGTTAGACCCTTGCGAAGGCTTCATAGCCTTCGCAAGGGTGAAAGGTGCAAGGAGGTGCACAATGGTCAAGCCCTGGTTGAAGCATTACGACCCTGACGTTCCGCACACGATCGACTATCCGCGCATTCCGGCCTACCGGCTCTTGGACGATTCGGCGGCCCGGCATCCCGATCAGCCGTGTACCTGTTTCTTCGGGGCGCGGCTGACGTATCGGCGTGTCAAAGAGCTTTCGGATCGCTTTGCAGCCGGCGCGCGCCGGCTGGGCATTCAAAA
>DASSFZ010000061.1:0-5476 GCA_035693785.1 Anaerolineae bacterium
CCTCGCCACGATTCCGGCCGTCGTATTCGGGCTGCTGCTCAAAGATCAGGTCGAGGCCACCTTCAGCGCGCCGGTCGCGGCGGCGAGCTTCCTGTTCGTCACGGCGGCGATCCTGCTCGCAGCAGAGCGGCTCGGCAAGCGGTTGCGCGATCTGCGGCAGATCGGCACAGGCGACGCGCTGATCATCGGATTCGCTCAGGTGCTGGCGCTGTTTCCCGGTATCAGTCGCTCCGGCGCGACGATCGGCGCGGGCATGCTGCGCCATCTCGATCGACCGGCGGCTGCACGGTTCAGCTTCCTCATGTCGATCCCGGCGCTCCTCGGCGCGGGCGTCGTCGCGCTCGTGGACTTGTTCGAGAACGCCGCGCTGCTCTCATCGCTGGCGCTGCCGCTCCTCGCCGGTTTCCTCGCCGCTGCGGTCACCGGTTACCTGTCCGTGCGCTGGTTGTTGGGCTACCTGCAAAGACGATCGCTGATCGTTTTCGCCGTATACTGCGTCATCTTCGGCGCATTCTGCCTCGCCGTCGCGCTGGCCCGCTCATATGCCGTCACGTCTCCATAGCGTGCATCACGCATCACGCATCACGCATCACGTACCACGCATCACGTTTTACGCCTCCCTCCTCATCGCGCTCGTCGCCTGCGCCGAATCGCCGCGCATCACGCCCACGCCGGCGACGATCACGCTCGCTACATCCTCCACGCTGTCGGCCTTAATCGACGATCTCGCCGACGAGTATCAGGCTGAGCGCCCGTGGATCACGATCCAGATGGAATCGCTCGACTCGGAAGCTGCGCTCGATCTGCTGGGAAGTGGCGCGGTCGACTTGGCTTTCGTGTCGTGGCTGCCGCCCGATCTCGATCCGGGCGTATGGAACTCACCGCTGGCCTACGATGCCGTCGCCGTGATCGTCCATCCGGCCAATCCGGTGACCGGCCTCAGTCTCGCCCAGTTGCGCGACATCTTTCAAGGCCGCGTGCTCGATTGGTCGCTCTACGGGTGGACGACCGAGAATGTGATCGTCGTCAGCCGTGAAGACGGTTCGGGCACGCGCACGGCGTTTGAGGCATTCGTGCTGGAAGGCAAGCCGGTCACGCCGGGTGCGATCGTCCAGCCTGACGGCGACGCCGCCGTCGACTACGTGGCGCGCACGCCGGGCGCGATCGGTTACGTGTCGCGCGGGCGCGTGACCCCGGCGGTCAAGCCGATCGCGATCGAAGGCGTCGAACCCGATCCCTCGAACGCGGCGAACAACTCGTACCCGATAGGGCGACTATTGTACGTCGTGGCGGGAAGCGAGCCAAAGGGTGCAGTGCGCGATTTCGTCGCCTGGTTGTTCAGCCCCGAAGGCCAGCAGGCGATCGCGGAGGGAGGATTCGGAAGGGTGAAGTAGGACGTCCCACAGACTTCGGAAGTCTCCTAAAGACTTCCGAGGTCTTGGCTTTGCTTGCCGAGCAATTCAATGAAGCACGCCAGCAAGTCGGTCTCCGTGACGATGCCGACCAGCTTGCCGGCATCGACGATCGGAATCCCGCCGAACTTGCGCTCATGGATCAGGCGCGCCGCGTCGAGGACGGACGCATCGGGCGGCAGCGTGACCGGATCGGGCGTCATGCACTCGGCGACGACGACGCGGTCGAGATGCGTCTCGTCCTCGCGGCGCTCGCGCAAAGTGAACGGCGAATTGAGCGCCAGGCGCACGTCGCGATCAGAGACGATGCCGACTAGCCTGCCGCCTTCGACGACCGGCAGTCGGCGGCAGCCGCGCTGGCGCATGCGCTCGAGCACGACACGCAGCGTGTCGGAGGGCGAGACGCTGACCGGGTCGCGGGTCATGATGTCGGACAGCCGCGGCAGGTTCATGAATGGCGCTCCACGGAATCAAGTGTTCTGGCCGAGGATGACGCCGGCCAGTTTCGTCGTGTCGATGTCTTTCAGCAGGTAGTGCTCCGCGCCGGCCTTCTTCGTCGCCTTCTCCTCGAACTCGTCGAGGTATGAGGTCAGGACGATCACGCGGCTCGAAGGACAGTCGGCTCGTATCGCGCGCAGCACATCCAGCCCGTCACCGTGAGGCAGCTTGGGTTCGAGCAGCACGACGTCGGGGCGGTGTGTGCGTGCCTGCGCGATCCCCTCCAGGCCATCCGCCGCCGTCCCCACCACCTGAATGTCCGGAATCCGGCTGAGGCGCTGCGCGAGCGCCTGCCGGATCGATGCGTGATGGTCGATGATAACGAGCGTGACCACGGCGCGGAGACTCCTCTGCTCAACCACAAAGCGGCCCAACCTGGATTGGTATTGGAAAGTATAGAGTGTGACACATTCGGGTTTGGAGTGTCATTCGTCCCACTTGCGACAGACGGATGTAACGCGAGCGGCATCCAGAATTCGTGGCCTGCGCAGAGATCAGATGGAGTGCAGCACGGCCTCCTTCGGCTCAGGCCTGTGAGAGCGGCGCGAGCGGCACGCGCACCTGTATGCGCGTGCCCTGTCCCGGCGCGCTGTCGACTCGCAGCTCCCCGTTGAACAGGCGCGCTCGCTCCTCCATGTTGCGCATACCGTGGCCCGCGTAGCGCGTCACGGCCTGCGGATCGAAGCCGCGTCCGTCGTCTTTGATCTCGAGGATCAGCACGCCGCTGACGTGGTCGAGCGACAACTTGACGTTGCGCGCCCGCGCGTGCTTGGCGACGTTGGCCAATCCCTCCTGTGCGATGTGAAAAAGCCCGGCGGCCAGGTCCGGCTTGACTTGCGCGCTGGCGGCCTGGTTGATCGCCAGCTCGACGCCGACGAAGGTGTTGGCCCGAAACGTCCGCACCAGCTCGAGCAGGCCGGTGGCCAGGTCTTTGCCTTCGAAGCGCTGCGGCCGGAGATCGAGGATGTAGGAGCGCAGGTCGGCAATCACTTCGTTCAGTCCGTCGATGGCCTGGCCCAGGCGCTCGCGCGTCACTTGCGGGTGATCTTCGAGCATCAGCGAAGCATATTCGAGGGTCAGCCCGACCGCGTAGATCGACTGGATGATGCCGTCGTGCAGCTCCATCCCGATGCGCGCCCGCTCGTCGACTACCGCCAGCCGTTTGACTTCGCTGTAGAGCCGGGCGTTCTCGACGGCGACGCCGATCTGCCGCCCGATAGCCGCGAGGAGATCCAGGTTATGCTCGGCGAAGCCGTCCGGCTGCATGCTCGCCAGCGACATCACGCCGATGACCTGGTTCTTGACGGTGATCGGGATGCAGGCGAAGGATCGAATGCCGGCGCGCACGACCTCTTCCCGCACGAAGCGCGTGTCGCGGTGCAGCTCGCCGGTGATGAGCGGCTCGCCGGTGGTCGCCACGATGCCGATGAAGCCCTGCCCACTCTCGAATCGATTCAGGGAGTAGAAGGCGCTGGGGAAGGAGCCTCGGTGGACGACCAACACCATGTCGCCTGAAGTCTCCTCCCGCAGAAATATCTCGCCGGCCTCGGCCTGCAGCACGGACAGCACCTTGTCGAGCGTGTCGTGCAGCAGCGATTCCAGGTCCAGCGACTGCGACGCAGTCGTGACGACGGCGTTCAGTGCTTCAAGCTCCTGGTTGCGCTGCGCCAGTTGCCGGCCGCGCTCGAGCGCCTCGCGCACCAGCCGCGCGTTGTCGATGGCGATGGCGGCGTGCGTCGCCAGCATCCCGATGAGCCGCTCGTCGTCTTCGCTGAACTCGGGCGCGTCGATCTTGTCGGTGAGATACAGATTGCCCAGCAGCCTGCCGCGCGACACGATCGGCACGCCCAGGAACGAGGTCATGTGAGGGTGGTTCTCGCAGAAGCCGGCCGAGCGCGGATCGGCGGCGATGTCGGCGACGCGAATCGGGTTCGGCTCGCGCAGCAGCACGCCGAGCAGTCCCTTGCCGCGCGGCGGGTGACCGACGCGCTTGACCTCTTCCGGCGTCATGCCGGAAACGACGAACTGCTCCAGCTCGCCGTGTGCGCCGGGCACGCCGAGCGCGCCGTAGCGCGCACCGGCCAGGTCGCGAGCCATGTCGACGATGCGCTGCAGCACGCGCTCCAGGCCCAGCTCGGACGTAATGGCTATCGAAGCCTCGTTGAGCGCTTCGAGCTGCGCGCGCAGCTTGCGTTCATTGGCCTGATCGCGTAAAGACATACGGCGATTATAGCCGAGATCAGCGGGCGTGTTCGTAGGCAGCCTGCGACGCCGTGACCCCCGCGCCGTTCTCGCCAAGATAACCGGCATCCTTCAGCGCCGCTTCGACTGCCGCAACCGTCTGCCGAATCTCGGCGTCGCACAGAATTCCCATGTGCCCGATGCGGAAGTATCTTCCTTTGATGTCGGGATGCAGGCCGCCCGCAACCGCGACGCCGTGCTGGCCGATGCGGCCAACCAGCGTGTCGTCCACGCCATCGGGATAATAGATGGTGGTGAGCGTGTCGGCGCACAGGTCCGGCCGGGCGGGCACCCACTTCAGTCCAAGAGCCTGCATCGCCGCCCGCATCGACGCGCCGAGTTTCCGATGCCGCGCCCAGCGCGCTTCCATGCCTTCCTTCAGGATCTGCTTGACCGACTCATACAGCGCGACGATCAGGTTCGTCGGCGGCGTGCCGAAGTATGAGGGCTTGCGCGCCTGGTAGGCGTGCATGATCGGCAGCCACAGGTCCCAGTCGCAATAGTATGAGCCGGCAGGGCGTCTGCGCGCTTCGAATGCCTCGATTGCGCGCGGCCCGGCCATGACCAGCGCGAGTCCCGGCGGAACGGCCAACGCCTTCTGCGACGCGGTCAGGCAGACGTCAACGTCCCACGCCTGCATCTCGAATGTCTCGCCGCCCAGCGCGCACACGCCGTCTACGACAGTCAGGGCATTGTAGCGGCGGGCCAGCGCGGCCAGGTCGGGAACCGGCGCGAGGACACCGGTCGACGTGTCGACGTGCGTGATCGCCAAGACCTTCGCGCCCGCCTTCAGAGCCGATTCGACTCGCTCGAGCGACGGGCAATCGCCGGCCGGCGCGGAGACGGACTCGAGCACCGCGCCATGACGGGCGAGGACGTCGGCCATGCGGTGCGAGAAATAGCCGGTGTCGACGACGACGGCGCGGTCGCCCGGCTCGATCAGGTTCGCAACGGCCATCTCCATCGCCAGCGTGCCGGAACCGGCGACGACGAACGGCTGGCCGTCGGGCGCGCGGAACACTTCGCGCAGCGCATCGAGGCACGCACCGAAGATCTCAATGAAGGACGCCGCGGTATGGCTGAGCGGCGGCTGCCCGAGCGCCTGCAAAACGGTCTCGTCGACCTCGACAGGTCCGGGGATCATCAGCAAGGGTCTAGACATGATTGGCCTCTTATTTGTGAAGATAGACGTCTCGCCGGTAGCGAATGACCTTGAAGTAGACAAATCCCTTGTCCAAACGGTAGATCATCCGCCAATCGCCGACGCGATAGGATTGTGGCCCTACTTGTCCACCCTGTCAAGAACCAAAAGAGCCGCGCCTGGA
>DASSFZ010000062.1:0-3990 GCA_035693785.1 Anaerolineae bacterium
CCAGCCGTCTCATTTTCGAGGAATGTCTTGAGCCGCAGCAGGCGCTCATCCCATTTGGCGCTGATCTCTTTGATCCATTGCTCAAGATCGCCGAGGGGTTCCGGCGTCAGGATATAGCGCTTTTCGCGCCCCTTTCGATGCGCAGCGACCAAGCCCGCATCTTCGAGAATATTCAGATGCTTGAGTATCCCCTGTCGTGTGATGCGGGGATATTCCTTTGCAAGCTGGGTCGCCGTCTTAGGGCTGTTTTCCGCCAGGTTCACCAGCAATTTCCGGCGCATCGGATCAGCCAGCGCGGTGAAGATGGTCGCGTCACTCACAACAGGCTGCTCCCACCCTGATTGGTGTACAGGCCCCCGGCGATAGGTGTCAACGCACATTTGACCCCCTATCGCCGGGCAGCCTCACTGGCAGCGGTGACTACGCCGGAGCAAACTGGGAAATCTGTACAATGTTGCCACATCTATCCTCAAGGTCAGCGACGAGGAACGGCCCCTGTGGTGTTGGCTCCGAACGAAACACCACCCCCAGCTTTTTCAGTCTGTCGTACTCTTTGTAAATATCCTCAACCCCAAATACGATGACGGGTAACCCCTGCTGATAGACACCCTCCTGGAATGTCTTGGCGATGGGGTTGTCGTTTGGCTCAAGCAGCAGCCCGGTACCCCCTGGCTCTTCGGGTGATGCAACAATTGCCAGTCGCGCTTCAGGCATATACACCCTTTCGATGAAGCCCATAACCTCCGTGTAAAACTTGAAGGCCTTGATGGGGTCGTCTACAATGACACTGGCGAGTTGTATCTTCATGATAGCGTCTCCTTAGGTTTGAGTGAAGTTGACCACGGATGCCTCACATGTGCGCTTAGAAGCCCTGTGGATAGGGTAGGCTCCTGCCCTCAATATGGGATTGCAAGTTCTCCAGCATCATAGCGAAGCCCATGCCGTCCTGGTCCATGCGCTTCCGGCGAAGTTCTTCCGGCATCAGCTCATAGCCTGTGTAGGTCAGCGTCAATCGTGTGCCATTGTTTTCCTCCTCCAAGGTGTAGGTCGTGACCTCCGGTGTGGCTGGCGGCTCCGGCGCCGAACGCAGGACGATGCGATGGGGCGGATCGAGGGCCTCGATAATGTGTACGTAGAGTTCTGCGTCCGCACCCTGAGCGTATAGCCTCCCACCGACTTCCAGCGCGGAGAGCTTCCAGGATGTCCCCGGCGAAAACCACTTTTCGACCTGCTCTGGATCGGTAATAGCCTGCCAAACCCGCTCGCGCGGCGCGGCGATCCAAACGGTGCGTTCGACGGCTAACTTTTCCATGTCATCTGTCTCCAATGTGCAACCTTTTAGTTGCACATATTGTAACAGAAAAATGTTCTAAGTCAATCCCCCACTTTCGGTAGGATTTTCACTGAGGCAACGCGCCCCCTGTTCATAGAGGGCGGTACTGAAAGACTAGCTGTCGCGGTGATGCTCAAAACAAAAGCCCCAGCTAGACGGCTGGGGCCTGTATGTGGGTTGGACACATTATTCGGGTCGGCGCACGACCAGCACGACCTTGCCCTGTATCTCGACGTTCGCCGGATCCTGGTAGATCGGCTTCATCGTCGGATTCTCCGGCTGGAGCCGGACGCGCCCGTTTTCGAGGTAGAAGCGCTTGAGCGTCGTTTCTCCCTGATCGCGCAGCCACACGGCGACCAGCTCGCCGTTGCGCGCCGTGTTCTGGTGCTTCATCACGACGATGTCGCCGTCGCCGATCATCGCATCGACCATCGACGTGCCGCGCACCTGGAGCGCGTAGATGCCGGTCATATCGGCAGGCAGCAGCCCGCGCGTAAGCTCGATCGTCTCGTCGCCCATCGTCGCGAAGTCGGACGGGGGCACAGGGATCGGCTCGCCGGCGGCGATGCGGCCGAGCAGGGGCACGCTCACCAGGCTGCGCGGATCGAGCGCCTGCGCTATCGCGCCGATCAGCTTGATCCCGCGAGAGACTTCCTTGTCGCGCTCGATCAGCCCTTCGCGCTCCAGAATGTTCAGATTGTAGTTGACGACCGAGGTCGACGAGATGCCGACCTCTTGACCGATCTCCCGAATCGTCGGAGGATAGCGGTGATCGCGTGTGAAGCGCTGGATGAATTCGAGCATCGCTTGCTGACGGGTAGATAGGCTCATCATTCACCTCCGCAGGAAATCCCAAGTATCCCAAGTGATTTCCCAAACCGTGAATGCATTATAAGGGAACATTAGTTCTATGTCAAGACCCAAACGAAACATATGGTCGACCTGCTGCTCAACCCCAGGCGGCTGATCGCCACACTGCGGCGATAGTGTGTGACGACATTCGACAATTCGATCCGCGTTTGGTATACTTCATCTTGTACCCGATCATTTCCGACTCGATACCCGTTTCGCCCGCTTCATTTTCGCAGGAGACGAGATGACCACAGCACCTCTAACCTCAGTGCGGGGCCTTGAAGGCGTGGTCGCCGCCGAAACGCGCATGAGCCACGTCGACGGCCTGGCCGGCGAGCTGATCATCGGCGGCTACGCGCTGGAGGAGCTGGCCGGTCGCGCCACGTTCGAAGAAGCCTGTTTCGTGCTGTGGCGCCTGGCGCTCGAAAACAAGGCCAGCCTGCCCAACCGTGCTCAAATGGACGCCCTGCGGCAGGAGATGGCCGCGCTGCGGGCTTTGCCTCCACTCGTGCACTCGACCATCAAGGCCGCCAAAGACGCGCCGCCGATGGACGCTCTGCGCATGTCCGTGGCGGCGCTTTCGCTGGACGATCCGAATGCGAAAGACGAGTCGCTGGCGGCCAATCTGCGGCGCGCCAAGCTGCTGACGGCTCGCGTGCCGGCCATTATCGCCGCGCACGACCGCGCCCGGCGTGGACTCGATTCGATCCCTCCGCGCGCCGACCTTCCCCGGGCGGCGAACTTCCTGTACATGCTGGACGGCAAAGACCCCGACATGCACGCGGCCCGCGCGCTCGATACCTACTGGACGACGGTGATCGATCACGGAATGAACGCCAGCACGTTCACCGCGCGCGTCATCGCCTCGACGCAGTCCGACATGGTCTCAGCCGTCACCGGCGCGATCGGCGCGCTCAAGGGGCCACTGCACGGCGGCGCGCCCGGCCCGGTGCTGGATATGCTGGTCGAGATCGGATCGGTAGACCGGGCCGAGGAGTGGGTGCGCGGCGAGCTAGCCCAAGGCCGGCGCATCATGGGCTTTGGGCATCGCGTCTACCGGGTGCGCGATCCGCGCGCCGACGTGCTGAGCCGCGCCGTCCGTGAGATGAACGCGGCCGGCGGCGGCGACAAGGCGTTGCTCGAAATGGCGACGCAGGTCGAGCAGATCATCTTGCGTCTTCTCGAAGAGCACAGGCCCGGGCGCAACCTACAGACCAACGTCGAGTTCTACACGGCGCTGGTGCTGCAAAGCATCGGTTTGCGCCCCGACCAGTTCTCGGCGATGTTCGCCGCGGGACGCGTCGGCGGCTGGACGGCGCATGTTTTGGAGCAGTTGGCGAACAACCGCCTGATCCGGCCATCGTCGGAATACGTAGGCCCTCGCGGGTTGAAGTACGTGCCGATCGAGCAGCGGTGATGGCCCGCGCGGCATCTGGTGAGGTATGGCACTACCGGGGAGTTGCCTTCCGTAGTACCCTGGGAGGGACGCCTGGGACTCGCATCGGAGGTGCCGAATGAATCAAGGAATACGGGATTTCGTTCACTGCCAGACCATTGCCGTAGTCGGCGCGTCGCGCACGGGCAAGAAGTTCGGCAACATGGCCTACCGCGACTTGAAGAAACGCGGTTACGACGTGCTTGCCGTGCATCCCACGGCTCAAACACTCGAAGGTGACACGTGCTACGCTTCGCTGCGCGATCTGCCGCGCACGCCGGACGGGGTGATCGTCAGCCTGCCCCCGAACAAGGTGACGCCGGTGCTGCGCGACGCCGCCGATTTGGGCATTCGCAATGTCTGGCTGCAG
>DASSFZ010000063.1:0-7238 GCA_035693785.1 Anaerolineae bacterium
CGAGACGCGCCATGTGGCCATCCTGTTCCCCGGTCTCGGTTATACGGCGCACATGCCGGTCGTGTATTACCCCGGACGCTTGCTCGCCGCACGCGGCGCGGATGTCCTTCGCGTGGAGTACACCTACAACCGGCGGCCAGATTTCCAGGCACTGCCGGATGAGGAACAAGACCGCTGGTTTCATGCAGACGTCACGGCGGCATGTGACGCGGCCCTGGCTCAACGGAGCTACGAGCAGGTGACGCTCGCCGGCAAGTCGATCGGCACACTCGCCATGGGCTACCTGCTGACGACACAGCCACGGCTGCCGCGACCGCAGTGCGTATGGCTGACGCCCTTGCTGCGAAATGAGCGGCTGCGCGCCCAGATCAGGCAGGTCAGGCATCGAGCGCTGTTCGTGATCGGCACGGCAGACCCACAGTATGATCCGGCGAAACTCGCCGAGGTTCAGCAGGCAACAGAGGGAGACAGCATCGTCATCGACGGCGCAAATCACAGCCTGGAGATCGCGGGCGACGTCGTCCAGTCGATCCGCGCGCTTGAGCGGATCATCCAGGGCATGCAGAACTTCCTTGACTAATCCTTGCGTCGATCCCCTTCGTCCGGCGCACGATAGCAAGCTTGGTCCTCGAAAACGGGGCGGCGCAGGTCGCAGCATGGTTCGGCGACGTGGAAGTGCGTCGCTATCCGGACACGCTGGTTGTGACCGACGAGAACGCGCTGCTCGACTACATCTTTTCCTTATCGACGGTGTTCAACTTGCCGGGCCAGAGGAAGGCGGATCTGGTCCAGTTCGTCAAGAAGCGATTTGCGACACAAGGCGGGGTGTTTACGATAACTAAAGACGCGGGCATTATCTTCGGGACGCGCATCTAGCCCTTTTGTCTCCTCGGGCCTCTCCAGCCTCGGCCAGCTACGGCCTGGAATCCAAGTGTTTGAGTCTACCTTCACGATTGCGGGCGGGACAGCACGGACTTGACAGGTCAAAATTTCGCTACTGTAACTTAAACGAAACGCAAACCGCGCAACTCGGATGCTATAATGCGTGCACTTAACCGAGATACGCTGCAGCTTACCGTCCTTGTACGACCTTCAACGTGCCGTGGCTTCAGATCGCAGAGACTGAGCGCCTATGAACACGCGCCTAGCCAACCCCTACGTCGTCGGCGCGCCGCTCGCCGGTGGGCACGGATTTTACGGCCGCGAAGACGTCTTCGCATTCGTGACCGAGACGCTGGCCGTGCCTTCTCAGAACGTCATCGTCCTGTACGGCCAGCGGCGCATCGGCAAGACCTCGCTCCTGCACCAGCTCATCACGCGGACGGGAGAGGGCTTCCACGCCGTGCTTTTCGATCTGCAGGGCAAAGGCCAGCACGACCTGCCCGCGCTGCTGCGCGAACTCTCGTCGGCGATTGCCCGCTCACTGAAGCTCTCTGCCCCCGACCCGGCTCTGTTCGACTCCAGCCGGGATACGTTCCGTGAGGCGTTTCTGCCGGGGGTCTACGGGGCGCTGGACTCCCGGCGCCTGCTGATTCTATTCGACGAATTCGACGTGCTGGGCGACGAGTCGTCTTCGGGAGAGGAGCTGGCGGGCAGCCAATTATTCGGCTTCCTGCGCACCTGGCTCGAGCAGGACGCGCGCCTCGCCTGCGTCTTCGTCGTCGGCCGCCGGCTCGACGAGCTGCCTATCCACTATCGCTCGCTGTTCAAGCAGGCCGTGTTCCGGCGCATCTCTGTCCTGCCCCGCCACGAAGCCGTCGAGCTGATCACGCAGCCGGCGGCCGGCGAGTTCAGCTACTCGCCCGAAGCCATCGACGCGATACTCGAACTGACCTCCGGCCACCCCTACCTGACGCAGCTCATCTGCCACGTGATTTACAAGCGCCTGATCGCCATACCGCGCCGCGCCGTCGACGCGGACGACGTGCGCGACTGCCTGGACGAGGCGATGGAGCTTGGCACCGGCGGGCTGGACTGGTTCTGGGAAGGCCTGCCGCGCGCCGAGCGTATCATGCTCTCGGCGCTGGCCGAAACGCTGCGGACGGCGCGCCCCCCCTCCGGCTCCCCCCGTTCCGACGGGGGGAGGGAGAGGGGGGCGGGCAGCGGGCCGAACGGCAAGTCGCCGCTTTCCGCCCGCGAGGACGAAATCTTGCAGACGCTCAATCGCCGCCGCGTGCGCCTGCTCGGCGTCGAGCTGACCAGCGCGCGGCAGCGCCTTCTGGAATGGGAGATCATCGCGCGCGACGGCGAAGCATACCGTTTCGCCGTCGACCTCGTCCGGCGCTGGATCGATCGCGAGCATCCGCTCGACCGCGCCCAGCAAGACATCGACCTGATCAGCCAGCGCGCCACGCGCTACTTCAACAATGCACGCGACGCGCACCTATCCGGCGATCTGGCGCTCGCCATCGAGGACTACCGGCGCGCACTCGCCGCTAATCCCCATCACTTCGGCGCGCGGCTGGGGCTGGCTCTGTCGCTGCACGAATCCGGCGATCTGGTCGCGGCGATCGCCGAATACGAGAAGGCGTACCAGATGGATCCGTCCAGCACCCGCGACGGTCTGGTGAGCGCGCGCCTGGCTTTGGGCAAGGCGCATCAGGCGCGGGCCAAGCTCGACGCCGCCGAGGCCGAGTTCGAGCAGGTGCTGCGCCTGGCGCCCAGCGACGACGAAGCGCAGCGCAACCTGATCGACATCTGGATCAAGCGCGGCGAAGACCATCTGGCCGCCAACCGGTACGCACAGGCCGTCGAGGCCTTCTCACACGCGTTGGCCATCGCGCCCGACGACCCGCCGGTGCAGACGCGCGTGAAGTCGATCATGCGGCGCTTCAGCGAAGCGGCCGAGGCGCGCGGTATGTGGGAGATGGCATTCGAGAGCCTGTCGCGCCTGGCCGAGACGCTGCCCGACGACGAGCAACTGCAATCCTGGCTGAACGAGACGCGCCTGCACTGGCGCGCTCACAACTACTTCGAGATGGCCCGCCGCGCGCACACCGTCGGCGATCACGTGACCACGATCGAGGAATGTCGCCGCGCGCTCGAGGCCAATCCCAATCATTTGCAGGCTCGCCTGCTGCTGGCCTCGGTGTTCTACCAGGCAGGCGATCTGTCGACGGCCATCGAAGAGTATGAGCTGGCTTTCCGCCTCGACGCCGGAGCCGCCGGCCCGGGCCTGGCGCAGGCCCGCCTGCAGCGCGCGGTCGAGCTCGAGGCGCACGACGAGATCGCCGCCGCCGTCGTCGATTACGAGCGCGCGCTGGAAGCGCATCCGAGCGTCGAGACGGCGCGCCGCCGCCTGCCTGCTATCTGGATGCGCTGGGGCGATGACCACCTGGCCGCCGGACGTCTCGACCAAGCCGTCGAGCATTATCGCAAGGCGCTGCTCGTCGCCGACCAGCCGCAGACGCTCGCGCGCCCCATCAAAACGAAGCTGGCCGAGTTCAGCCAGGCGCAGCGCTCGGCAGGCAACTGGGACGCCGCCGTCGCCGCCATCAGCCGGCTGCGGACTGACCTCATGCTGCGTGATCGGGAAAGCGACGGCTGGCTCGTCGGCATCTGGCTGCAGCGCGGCGGGGGGGCGCTGTTGTCCGGGCAATATCGGGAGGCCGCGCGTGCCTACAAGCAGGCGCTGCAGACGGTCGCCGACACGAGCGATGCCGCGTCACTCCTGGCGCGCGTCAAGTCGGATTTCTTCGCCTATGCCGACGATCGCGTGCGGGCCGAGCAGTCGGATGCCGCCATCGCCGCGCTCACCATGCTGATCGAAGTCGTGGGCAGCGACGCCGACAGCTTCGGCGCGTTGTCGAGCGCCTGGCTGGCGCGCGGCGCGATGCATCTCAAGCACGATCGGTTGGACGAGGCCGAGAGCGCCTTCCATCGCGCGCTCGAACTGCAGCCGGACAACCGCGAAGCCTTCGCGCGATTGACGTCGGTCACCGAGCGGCGCAGGCAGATCGACATCGATCGCTTGCGCGCCGAGGCGGCCGCCCACGCCGGACGCCGCGACTGGGTGAAGGCCGAGATGCTGTACCGGCAGCTCGTGTTCGACTTTCAAGACGAAGGCTCACACCAGGCGTTCGCCGACGTGAGCGAAGAGGTTCGTCTGGAAGAGCTGTTCAACCTGGCGCAATCGTATCAGGCGAAGGGCGAGTGGAATGCGGCTATCCCAACCTGGCTGGAGATCTGCCACAGCCGCAGGGACTACGTGGGCCTCGACGGTCAGAAGGCTGAGCTTCTGCTGGCTGAAGCAATCAGGCGCGATGCCGGCGTCGCACAGGCGAGCGAGTGGGCGCTGGCGCGCCTGAAGCAGCGCGCCCGGCAGGCCTGGATTGTGGCGGTCGTGTTCGGCTTGACCATCATCAGCCTGCTCGTCACCATTCTGGCGAACGGACTGCTGCGAGCGCGGTAGCGCACACACGGATGACCCGCTCCCCCTCGCTTTGCTCGGGGTCGGGGACTTCGCAGGACAGGCTTCAGGAGCCGGGGAATGGATCGGGTGTAGAGTCAGGAGAGCCGAGGGACGCACCTATGACACGACGCATCAACCCTTTCGTGTACGGGCGCTACGCGCCGCTCAGCCACTTCGTCGGTCGCCGCGCCGAAATCGACGCATGCTACAACGCGCTGGTCGGCCCGGTGTGCGGCAGCGTCGCCATCAGCGGCGAGCCGCGCATGGGCAAGACGTCGCTGCTGCGCGCCGTCGCCGACGTCGGATCGAGCGAGGGCTGGGCGCGGCCCGGCACGCGCACGGTCTTCGTCTACGTGGACTGCCAGTCGATCAGCCGCTTCACACCGACCCGTTTCTGGCAGCGCGTGCTGATGCTCCTCGGGCGCGTCCTGGGCGACCCCGCCGGGCGGGGCGCAAGCAGCGCGCAGACCGCGCCCGACCCTTCGCCAGACTCAGGGCAGGCTGTGCTCTCCGTGACGGAAGCACTCCTCGCGCAGGAGCGCGTCGACGCGACCGAATTCGAATCGATCCTGCACGCGCTGCGCGGACAGCACATCGTGCTGGCCTTGCTGCTAGATGAGTTCGAATGGGTCGTCAAGCGCGACGTGAAGAACCTGCCGGTGACGCGCAATTTCCTGTCCAGCCTGCGCGCGCTCATAAACCACGCCCCGGACACGCTCTCGCTGATCATCGCCTCTCAGCAGCCGCTCAACGTGCTGTGCCGGGGCATCACCAACGGCGAAGGTTCGCCGTTCTACAATAACTTCGTCTTTCGACGCCTGCATCCGCTCGACGCGTCAGAGGTGAACGAGCTGATCGAACGCCGGCTCGCCGGCTCGGGCGTGCAGTTTGCGCCGCAGGACCGGCAATACGTCGCGCAGGTGGCCGGCACGCACCCGTTCCTGGTGCAGCTCGCCTGCGCTCTGATTTTCGACGTGCGCAGCCGGGGCGCGCCGATCGAATACGACGTGATCGGCTCGCGCTTCGAGGAGGAAGCACGCCATCACTTCGCCCAGATCTGGGAAATCTCGTCGCCGGAGGAGCGCACCGTCCTGCTGTTGGTCGCGTGGCGCTGGTGGGCGCGTCGGCTGGGCACCGCCGAGCCGGCCGACGACCGCGTCTACTGGGCGCTGCTGCGGCGCTACGAGCGCGACGTGATTTCCGTCGTCGAGCGCGGGCTGGCGACGAACGCGGAAGACGATCCACGCCCAATCTCGTCGGTGTTCGCCTGGTGGATCGTCAACGCGGTGCGCACGGGGGACACGGTCGTCGCCCCGCCCGACCTGGCGGCCGTGCCCGACGACGAGGCCAGCCACATCTCGCAGGTCATTCAGCAGGTGCGCGATACCGGCAGCCAGATCATCCGCAGCATGTCGGTCGCGCCGCTGTCCGGTTGGCGGGCGCCGCTTCGGCCCGCTGAGCGAGAGCACCCGGCGCTGCCCCCCGCAGACGGCGGGCGACCCCCGCAGACAGCGGGCGAGGGCGGGTGGCAGGCTGCCGCGCCCGGCCCCACCCCGCTGGGCGGGGCGCAAGCAGCCGTCGATAACCAGCGCCAGGAGCGCATCGGTCGCTACGAAGTCGCCGGCCTGCTGGGCGAGGGCGGCATGGGCGCTGTCCACAAGGCGTTCGATCCGTCCATGAGCCGATACGTCGCGATCAAGGTCGTGCGCACCGACGCGCTCGGCAGCGCCGCCGACATGCTGCGCATCCAGCAAGAAGCGCAGTTGGCCGGCCAGTTGTCGCACCCCAACATCGTCACGCTGTACGACGTGATGTACGAGCCGGGGCGCGCTTACATCATCATGGAGTATCTCGAGGGGCGCACGCTGGCGCAGCTCCTGCGCGGGGACACGCTGCTGCCGGCCGACCTCGCCATTTCGTTCGTCGAGCAGATCGCCGACGGGCTAGACTTCGCGCACCACCACGGCATCATCCATCGTGACTTGAAGCCGTCCAACATCATCGTCCTCGAAGACAACCGCGTGAAGATCACCGACTTCGGCCTGGCCAAGCTGGTGCACGGAGCCTCGCTGACGCGGCCCGGCCATCTCATCGGCACGCCCAACTACATGTCGCCCGAGCAGGCGCTGGGCGAGCCCGTGTCGCCGCAGTCCGACCAGTTCTCGCTGGCGATCGCCGCGTATCGCATGTTCACGGGACGCCTGCCGTTTGGCGGCGACGCGTTCCACGCGGTGATGCAGCAGATCGTCGAGGCCGATCCGCGCCCCATCGCGCCGGACGAGCTGCCCGAGGCGGCTGCATTGTCCGGCATTCTGTTCAAAGCGATGTCGAAGCGCCCGCAGGATCGATACGCCACGTGCCGGGAGCTGGCCGTCGCGCTTCGGCTGTGGCTGGAGCTGGCGATGGCCGGCGAGAAGACGCCGATCGTGTGAACTGGGTGCGAACTCGGCTCAAGCCGCCAGTTCATCGGGGAGACCGAAACGCGCGAGGAGCGTGGGAGTGCCAAAGTGAGTGATGCTGGCGACCCGGTCGCCGTCAATCGCCACCACGATGATTCCGAAGGCGGCATAGGCTCCGGATGGGCCGCGCAGATAGACCCCGAAACCGGGTTGTCCGTTGGCGCGGGTCGGCGTCAGGCGCCAGCGGCCAGCGCCAGACCCCGGAAAGACGATACTGCCGAAGATCATCGATTGCAGGAAGGCGCGGATCGCATCACGCCCGTGATACCACGACGGCGAGGGCGGCATGTTCAGTACTGCATCCTCTTTGAGCAGCGCCGTCAGTCCCGCCACGTCGGCGCTCTCCCAGGCGCTCACGTAACGATCCA
>DASSFZ010000064.1:0-3086 GCA_035693785.1 Anaerolineae bacterium
ACCCTCGCCTACATGGCCGCCCTCCATCCCCAGCTCAAGTTCGGCCATACGGTGCTGTGCCAGTCGTTCCGCAACCCGGCGCTGCTGGCCAAGATGGGCGCGACCCTGCAATTCCTGAGCGGCGGGCGGTTCATCCTCGGCCTCGGCGCGGGCTGGCACGAGGAGGAATACCGGGCTTACGGCTACGACTTCCCGCCCGACCGCGTGCGGGTGGCACAGCTTGAAGAGACACTGCAAATCATCCGGGCGATGTGGACCGAGGCGAAGGCCACCTTCGAGGGCCAGTATTACCGGGTGGTCGAAGCCCGCTGCGAGCCAAAGCCCGACCCGATCCCGGCCGTCATGATCGGGGCATTCCGGCCGAAGATGCTGCGCTTAGCGGCGAAGTACGCCGATGGGTGGAACGTGTCATCGACCGGTGTCGAAGGATACCGGCGCATGGCCGCGCAGTTCGAGCGCGCCTGCGCCGAGGTGGGCCGCGATCCATCCACGGTGAGGCGGTCGTGGGGCGGGGGATGCGCCTGCGCGCCCACCCAGGAGGAAGCTGAAGTCTTCGCCGGAGGCCTGTACAGCCCCGACAACGCCTTTGATGACTTTGGCTTCGTCGGCACCCCGCGGCAACTGGTCGAGCAGATGCGCCCCTTCATCGACCTGGGCGTGGACTATTTCATGCTCGACTGTGGGGGTTTTCCTAAGCTGACCACGCTCGAAATGCTCGTCCACAAGGTGTTGCCCGCGTTGAACGATTGACCGGCCCAGCCGCAGCGCTCACTTCCCTCCAATCTAGCATGGGACAGCTTCATGAAAGAAACTGCGGAAGACCTCGAACAACTCCAAAGGCTGCTTGACCAAAGCATCGAACAGGCTGGCGAGTTCCTCCGCAGCTCCTTCCAAATGCCACAGCACTCGCTCTCCGCCAGACAGTTGATCTGTTATCTTCAGGGTATCCAAACCGTTGCCCTCGCGACGGTGACAGCCAAAGGACTCCCACGCGTGGCACCCGTGGGATCGCTGTTCTTTCGAGGCCGCTTCTACATCCCCACCATCGCCACCGCCGCTCGAACGAGACATGTAATGAAGCAACCGGCCATCAGCCTCACGCACTTCGTCGGTAATGACTTGGCAATCATCGCCCACGGGCGCGGATCGATCCTGGGCCTTGAACACGATGAGTTCGAAACTCTGGAGGCGCTTCAGCGTGAGAGCAGTGGTCAGAGTGTGCGCACTTGGGGCGAAGGGGTGTACTTGCGGATGGAGGCTGATGTGGTTTACACTTTTGCACGGTATCCACAACGGTATCCTGAATAGGGAAGGTCATGCGGTTCTTGAGACGCTTTGCGCAAGGCGAGCTGCGCCTGACCCGGATTGAGGCGTTCACCGACGGAGTGTTCGCGATGATGGGTTGGTGTGGTTGAACGCAATCTTTCTCTTGTTCCAGTCTTTCATCCCTTTTCCGATGGGATAACGGGGGAATATGCGTCGATCCACCACAGCGGCCTGCCTGGCGTTTTCTGCCAGCCTGCTGGCTGCCTCCGCGTCGACCTCACAGGGCGCTCCTCCCCATCTCGCGCCGCAAGCGCTGCCGCCGGGTTACACCCTTGCGGCAGTCGCCAGCATCCAGTGGCCGGCTGAAATCCAGTGCGTCGGTGATGGCCGCTGCTTCGTCGCGTCGGTGCACGATCCCACCGACGAAGAACGCAGCGCGATCTGGGTCATCCACCCGGATGGCAGCCAGCAGCGCATCTATCGCGGCCCGCATTACGAGCCGCAGTTGCTGGGCGAGAAGGGCCTCACCGGCATGGCGCTGCATCCGCGCTTCGAGGCGGACGATCGCATTTTCTTTTACTGGATCACGCCGAGCGTCAATCGAACCGATCCCATCTGGGCCGTGATTTCCAGCATTCGCTCGGACGGCAGCGACTACCACGAAGTGTGGCGCTCGACCCAGAAGCAATTCACCGATTCGCACGTGGCCGGCGGGCTGGTCACTTACGCCGAGAACGGGCACGATTACCTCTTCGTGGCGATAGGCGAATTCGGCGCGGGCAAGTCGCAGGACTTGACGGTTGAGCAAGGCAAGATCCATCGCTTCGAGATCGTCGGCGACACGCTCCAGGCTGCCCCTGACAATCCCTTTTACGATACGCCCGGCGCAGTTCGCTCAATCTGGGCGTCCGGCTTCCGAAACCCCTTCCGCCTCACGCGCGATCCGGCGACCGGCGAGGTGTACATTACGGAGAACGGCTTCCGCTGCAGCGACCGTGTGTACCGTCTGGTCAAGGGCGGCAACTACGGCTGGCCGACCTGGGACTGGTGCCAGGACAACCCCGGCTACGTTCAGCCCATATACGAGTTCCGGCCGTCCATCGGCGTCACGGACATCGAAGTCTATCACGGCCCGATCCCCGGCTGGGAGGGCAAAGTCTTTATCTGCGGCTTTGTCCCAGGCCCACTGGTCATGCTCACCCTCGCCGCCGACGGCAGGCTGATCGACCGGCAGGATGTCACCGACAGCGTGCACACGTGCGGACTGGCGCTCGGCACGCGGGCCGACGGCGTGCTGCTGTTCTCCAAGCAGGATCAGGCCGGCACGATCTACGCCGTCACGCCGCTCCATCCCGGCCCGCGCGTCGCCGCGCAATTGACGAGCGATGCGGCTCAACCGGCTGCGGATCGGCGCATCCATTACGCGCTGGACATTTCAAATCTCTCGTTCGCCAACTCCGTCACGGCGACGATCCGGCTGCCCGATGCGCTCGGCTACCTGCCCGGCTCGACTTTCGGTGGCGCGATTTACGACGGCAGCCTGCGGCAGATCACGTGGACGCCGTCGATCGGCGCCGGCCGAGCGCTGCGCGCCGGTTTCAATGCGCTGGCCTCCGGCCCGCCCGGCACGCTCATCTCCGTCACCGCCCAGATCGTCGATCGCTACGGCCAGGCGACCGCGCCGAGCGCGTCGATCGTCATCACCGCCGGGTCGGCGCTGGATGTGTCGGTGATGCCCGGTTCACCCGCGATCCAGTCCGGCCAGAGCGTCACCTATCACCTGCGCGTGCACAACCAGGCTATCAGCGACACGACTTTCA
>DASSFZ010000065.1:0-7844 GCA_035693785.1 Anaerolineae bacterium
CCGTCCGCGAGGCGCGAAAGGAATTCGCCGGCTTCAGCGTGGGGCCGAACCTGACACAGCGAGAGCTTGGCCCGGAGTACCTGCGCCACTGGCTAAAGGATCCCTCGGCCATCAAGCCCCGCACCGAAATGCCGACGCTCGGTCTGAGTGACGACGAGATCGAGGCGCTCGTCGCGTTTTTGACCACAAGTCGCTGATGGACGATGGGCGAGGTGCTTTGGAAAGGGGGAGCAAAGATGTCACACCGACTGAGGATCACACTTGCGCTGGCCGTCTTCCTCGTCCTGTCATCGGCAACACCGGCGCTGGCCGGCTGCTGCGCCATCGTCACGCTCGATGCGCTGCCGGCTCAGATCGTCGCCGGGCAGCCGGTTCGCATCAGTTTCATATACCGCGTTAACAAGTTCCCGCGGCAAGCCGGCAAGCCCGAAATCAGTGCCACGCACGCGCGCGCATCTGAGTCATTTATCGTGATCGCCGAACCGCAGGAGCGCACCGGCCATTACGCGGCCACGCTGAGCTTCCCGATTGCCGGTGAGTGGCGCTGGTCGATCATGCATCAGCCGATGCCGCCGTTGACCGTGCTCGCCGCACCGCCAAGCAGCGCGAACACCGGCCTGCCGCTGGCGGCAGGGATAGTGGGTCTGATCGGCGCGGCGGTCGCACTGCTCGTCTCGCTGCGCACCCGGGCGCGCTGGGCGTTCGCGCTGGTCGTCGCCGGCGCGCTGATCGGCGTATCGGGATTTGCCGCGGCAGCGAGCGGTGGGGATCAGACGCATCGCCTCGCAGGTTACGCGACGCCGGCGGAATACGGCCGGGCACTGTTCATGGCCAAGGGCTGCGTGGTATGCCATCAGCACGATGCCGTCCGCGAGGCGCGAAAGGAATTCGCCGACTTCAGCGTGGGGCCGAACCTGACGCATCTAGAGCTTGACCCGGAGTACCTGCGCCGCTGGCTGAAAGACCCTTCAGCGATCAGGCCGGATACGTTCATGCCGACGCTGGGCCTGAGCGATGACGAGATCGAGGCCCTCATCGCGTTTCTAAAGGCAGAGTAAAGGGTAAGCCCATGGTGGTGCAAAAGGCTTCGCGCACGATCAGCGTCTTGCTGCTTGCAGTACTCGCGTTAAGCGGCTGTGCGAACGGGGCACGACAGGCCAACGTCGATGCGCCGAGGCTGATCCAAGCGACGTCTGCCGGAGAAGACGAGTCGATCGTCGAACCGACGAAGTCGTCGGCGGTGCCGCAGGCGAGCGAGACCTGCCTAGTCACGCCGCCCTCCGACGAGCGACCGCCGATCGAACACGTCGCCTCGTGGTCGCGCGGCGAGTGGTATCACAGCCCGGACCGTAAGATCTGGATCGCATACGACAACATCGCCGGCCATGCTGCGGGAGGGCCGGGCAAGGTGCTGTGGGGCAAGCCAGAGGGAGCCGAACTCACCGTCACCGGCCGCCGGCTCGACGGTGAAGCGCCGCCGCTCGACGTGGATGTTTCGCCTTATTACAAAGACCAATACTTGAACCCAAGCGGTATCGGCTTCCCAACTGCCGGCTGCTGGGAGATCGAAGCGCGCGCCGACAGCAGCGTCCTGCGCATCGTCGTGGAAGTGTATCCCAGGTTCTACGGACCTGACATCGGCCGGTGCGCCGATCTGGCCGACGTAGCCGAGAACAGCAACGCCATTGTCGTCGCAGAAATGGAAGGCAACGCGCCAGACCGCCCCGACTTCGTATGGCAAACAATGCGCGTGAAGCAGGTCTGGAAAGAGCCGGTGGCCCTGGCTGGCTGGCAGCCGGTAACCGTGGGTCAGCGCTTAGATATTCTGCGAAACACCCGCTATGAGCACGCTACGCTTCTGCAACCTGGCCGCACCTATCTGCTCTTTCTGCAATCCCGGCCGGGCTTTCCCTGGCGGATCTTCTGCTCGCACTGGACGCTGGCGGAAGTGCTTGAGGAACAGGTCGTAGGCGTAGGCTGGAACCCGAAAATCGAACCTCTGTGGACGGAGAACACGCTCGCAGCGATCGAGCAGGAAGTGAAAGCGCTCTTGGCATCGCGCTGAACTGGTGAGAAGCATTCGTCATACCGGAGAAGTATCGACACTTATCTGCTCATTCCCCTGGCCGCCTGCTACTCCCTTATGGAACTCTTTGCAGGCGACCGATGTATTCAGGATGAAAACGTAAGGCCCTTTGAGACAAGCGAGGAGGTCACCCATGAACCGTATCGACCGAGTGCTCGTCACACTCCTTTTGCTCTTTACGCTCGCAGTATTTGGGAGTGCTGCGGCACTGGCCGGTCAGGCGCCTGAGCCGGAAGGCCGTGTTCGGGCAGACGCTCCCACGGCAGCCGTTCAACCATCCACACAGAGCAAATCCGCTCCCGCGCCGGACGGCACGGCTTCGCCCCCGGAACTCTTCTTCGTGCGCCCGGAAGGCGCGAAAGGGCCGCTGGTCGCCTATGACATGTCGGACGGGCGTGAATACTTCACCCTGCCAGCCGGCATGCTCTCGGCAGACGGGCAGCATTACTACGCAGCCCACACCCTCATGCCCAGCAATACCTTCCCACTGAATATGCTGCCGGCCAACGGGTGGACCCTTCGACTTCGCTCCCCGCTCCCTTCGGTCGGGGACTTCGCAGGGCAGGCTTACGGCGCGGCGATGCCGCCGCCGGGGAGCACACGACTCGACGCATTCGATTCCGGCACAGGCAACCTCGAGCGCAGCTTCGTGCTCGACGACGACTGGGCGCTGAGCGGCGTCTCCCCCTCGGGCCGCTGGCTGGCACTGACGCGCATCGCCGCCCCCCTCCGGCTCCCCCCGTCAGAACGGGGGGAGGGAGAGGGGGGGCAGGCTTGGGCGTCCCCTCCGCTCCGCTACGAGGATCTGCGTAAAGCAGGACAGTGGAAGACCAGCATACAGATCGTGGACGCGGACAGTGGGCAGGTCGTGCACGTGCTGAATCTGGACGGCAACTTCGAGGTCGAAACGATCTCCGCCGATGGCAAGTCTCTCTTCCTGGTGCAGCACCTGCCGGCCGTGAATCCGGATCATTACCTGATCCGCCTCTACGATCTTTCGAGAGAGCAACTGCTCGTCGATCCCCTGCGCGCGAAAGGGGCTGACGAGGTGATGGCCGGCCTGGCCTGGGATGGAATCGCGTCGCCAGACGGGCGCTGGCTGTTGACGTTATACCTGAGCACAAGGCGCAACGTCGCCTTCATCCACGCGCTCAACTTGCACGACAAATATCCGGTGTGTCTCGATCTGCCCTCGGGCAACGGCGACCCCGCTGGGCGGGGCGCAAGCAGCTTCGATCTGCTCAAGCACTACACGATAGCGCTCTCGCCCGACGGCCGGAAAGCCTATGCGACGAACCCGGTGCTGGGTGTGGTCGCCGAGGTCGGCCTGAACCAACTGCAAGTCATGCGCGCCGTCACGTTCGACGCGGGGATCATGACGAAATACGCTCCTGGCTCCAGTCGCAGCCTGGTCTCGAAAGATGGGCGCGCGCTCTACTTTTCGAGCGGGCCTGTCCTATGGCGCTACGATATCGCATCCCGGACCGTGAGCGCGCCCCAGGCCGTCAGCGCACCGATCGTCGGGTTGGGCCTGAGCGGCGACGATCAACGCCTGTACGTGGCGGGCAAAGACGGATCATTGATGATACTCGATGCAGCCACCGGACAGGTGCTGAGTCTCTCAGGCACTGAGGCCGTGCACACGCCCAGCAACTGAGGGTCAGGGAATTCCAAGGCTGAATCGTTATTCTCTAACAGGTTGTATGGTGTCAACGGATAAGCAACGAATCAGCGGATGGCGAGAAGACCGACCATGAAGAGGTGCACTGTCGCAATCAGTTTCTTGAGCCTGGTAATAGTTGTGTTGAGCGGCTGCATGCCGGCGACGGCTCGATCCGTTTCAGCGTCGGCCGCGTCACCGACGCCTTCGTTGCCGGAAACGCCCGCGACGGCGCTGCCACTGCCAACACCGCCACCGCCTGAGCGTCCCATTTACATCGTGGACCCCATCTTTGACCCTAACGCTCACGCCTGGGGCGTCCTGTCTCGCATCCTGGTGGTGGACCCGGACAAGCAAGAGGTGGCGCGCACGTTGACGATGCGCTTTTCGCCGGAGATCGCTTTGTCCGCCGACGGCCGGCGCCTGTACGTCGCCGACTCGTACCGGACACGGGTGATACGCGGCGAGTACCGTGATGTGGTCAGCATGTACGATGCCCTGACCGGCGAACTGCTGGTGGATGATATGCCTGTCCAGAGGCGATTACTATATAAAGGCTTCCCGAACAGGGATCCCTTCATATTCTTCTCCGACGATGGGCGTCAGCTCTACGTGATGAAGTATGGTGAACCGGATGTGCATAACTTACGCCTGGCCGTGTTGGATCCGGAAACGTTGCAGACACTGCACGAAGGCGTCATGCCGCCGTGTGGCACTCGACTCCAGGCTCGCTCCGACCGTTGGGTATGTGCGAACACTACTTTCCCGGTTGAAGTTCCAGATGGGCCAGGGTTTAGCGTTTCGCTCTCCATCGACGTGGTCGATCCCCAGCGTGGAGTGATACTGGAAACCTTGTTCACCGTCGAAGACCTGCGCAATGGGGTTGTCGACCTGGTTCCCTCAGGGGGTGGCAACCGGCTTTACCTGATTGACAACGACGCGGTGGTGACCGTCATCGACATCCAGGATCGAACGGTCGTGACGGCAGGGCAACTTGAGGTGAACGCTGGATGGCATATCGTAGGGGAAGATATTGTTCTTTCGCCCGATGACAAGCGGCTGTACGCCGGCTTCGACACAGGTGACGATGGCAGTCAGTACTTTACCGACGCGATCGAGGTTTACGATACGACAACATGGCAGAGTATCGCGACGATCGAGCTGAGCGATATGATGGCGCGCTTCGCTCTGAGCGCCGAGGGCGATCAGCTCTACGTCGTCAGCCCATTTGCGCAAAATCTGGCGATCTTCGACACGGCGACGTATCGAGAAGTGGCAGTGTTGTCCAGCTTGGGCGGAACTCCCGCAGCAGTGATTGTGCCACCGGCCAGACATTGACGATATGCGAGATGACAGTGAACGACAATCGTGATCTCGAAAAACTTGAACGACTGCTACATCAGGCGGCGACCGACCTCCGCGACGAGTTTCCGCCGACGCCGCCGATTGCCGCGCCGGTGCGTCGCGAGTTGCAGCGTCGCCGCACCGCGCCGGTCACGCGGCTTCGCGTGCAGCGACTAGCGCGCGCGATGGCGCTGGCGGCGGCCGTGTTCGCGGCGATCCTGCTGCTTTCGCCCGACGTGCGCGAAGCCGTCGCGCGGTTCTTCGGCCTGGAGACGGTGCGCATCGAGCGCATCGCAACGGTGCCTGCGCCGGCCCTCACCCCCGGCCCCTCTCCCGTCGCAGACGACAGGAGAGGGGAGCAGGCTCCCCCGCCAACATTCGACCCTTCGGCTTCGCTCAGGGCAGGGCTTGCCGGGCTGACCACGCTCGCCGACGCGCGCGCCAGAGCGAAGTTCGACATTCGCCTGCCGGCGTACCCGCCCGCGCTCGGCCAGCCCCGGCGTGTGTACGTGCAGGACTTTGAAAGTGGCCAGCAAGTGATCCTCGTCTATCCCGACTTCGCGCTGTTCCAATCCGAAGGCGTCGTTTACGGCAAGGGCGTCGGCGGCGGCACGCTTATCCAGGAAACCACGGTCGCCGGCGAATACGCGCTATGGTTGTCCGGATCGCCACACCTTATCCAGGTTCAGAATCCGGATGGCACGTATCGCGAAGAAACGGCGCGGCTCGTGGAAGGCAACGTGCTGGCCTGGCAGGCTGGCGGCATCACCTACCGGCTCGAAACGCAACGATCACTGGACGAGGCCATGCGCATCGCCGAATCGCTATACACGCCGGGCGAGCCGGCGGGACGCACCACGCTGCCCGATGCGCGCGCCCAGGCGCGCTTCACGATTCGCCTGCCGGCCTATCGGCCCAGCCTCGGCGTCGGCACGCCGGAGCGCGTGTACTTCCAGGATTTCGATCAGGACATGGGCGGCGCGCAGCAGGTGATCCTGGTTTATCCCGACTTCGTCCTGTACGAAGCGGAAGGCGTCGTTTACGGGAAGTCGGTGCACGAAGCCACGATCGTCGAAGAGGTTGAAGTCGGTGGCCGCCCGGCGCTGTGGCTATCCGGCGCGGCGCACCTCATTCAGGTTTACGATGCTTCGGGCAGGGTTGACATCGACTTCACCCGGTTGGTAGAAGGCAACGTGCTGGCGTGGGAGGATGGCAACCTGACGTTCCGGATCGAAACCACGCGGCCGCTCGAAGACGCACTGCGCATCGCGGAATCGATCGGGCCGGCTCCCTGAGTTCCTTAGGTTCCTTCGGTTCCCTTACATCACACAAGGAACTCGAAGGAACTGAGGAACTGATAATGAAGAAAACGCTGATCGTAGTGAAATTGCTCGTCGCCGTTCTGGTTGCCTGCGCGGCGCCAACCCAGCCCTTGCGCCAGGCAACTCAGCCGGCTGCGCCGGCGCCGACCTCCGCGCTGCCGGCGCACGCACCTGCACCGGCTTCGATCCGGCCGATGGCAAAATCGGGCGCGGTGCTGGAGCCGGGCACGCCTGACGTGCCCCTCGAAACCGCTGTGCTGCTGGCCATGTGGAGCACGCGGCTGGCAAAATTTCAACTGCACCCGGTCGATCCTCGTACCGGCCGCGACATCGCCGGCTATGCGCCGATCGCCATCGGCCGTGTCTATCAGTATGCCTTCTCCCCCAATGGCGAGACGCTGGCCATCGTCGCCTATCCCAGCGATGGGCATCAGTTCGGCGGTGCGCTGAAGCTGATCGATTTGCGAGAGTGGCGCGTTGTGACGACAACGCTGAAGTTCGACGGCTGGCTCAGCGCGATGACCTTCAGCCCGGACGGGACGCGCCTGGCCGTCGCATACTTCAACCAGCGTGCTCTCGTCCGGGCGAGCGCGCTGGTGATGATTGACCTTGCTGCGCAGTCCGTCGTCGCCCGTGTGTCACCCGCCATACTCCCACGGGCCGTAGCGTTCACGCCGGATGGCGCGGCGCTGATCGTGTACGGCGGGCCGGCGGAATCAGCCGGGGCTATGAAGCCGATCGCACAGGTCGCACTGCTCGACGCGGCCGACCTCGGCGTGGAATGGGAACAGGTTTTGCCCGATGTCCTTGAAGGCACCGATTGGAGTGTATCGGGCGCGTGGCAACCGGCTGTCGTCTTCTCACCCGAACGAAACAGGCTCTACATCGTCCATGCCGACGACGACATGCTGACGACGGTGAACTTGGCCGCCCGTTCGGTGACGAGCGTCGAGATCGGGCCGGCGCGCTCGTGGCTGGATCGGTTGATGGCGCTTGGCGCAGGCGTGGCTCACGCCAAGGCGCCCAACGGAACGCTCAAGCAGGCCGTGCTGTCGCCCGACGGGACGCGGCTGTTTGTCGTCGAAAGGACGGGCCAGCTCTGGCATAGCCCGATCGACACCACTCCAAGCCGGCAATTCCCGCAGACGACGCTGGGTTTGCAAGTCGTTGATACGGCGACCGGCGTCGAGATCGCCCGGCTCGACACGCAGGCGGTTGAAATCAGCCTGTCGCCGGATGGATCGCTGCTCTATTTGCGCGGATGGGACAAAGTTGGCGTGCCGTGGACGGAAGTCGTCGATGCCGGCCGCCTCGAAGTGAAGGCGCACCTGAGCGGGCGCTATCTCATCCCCGCGCGGCAAGGTGACGGCCGGCCAATCCTACTGGCAAGTGATTCTCACACAGGCCACACCATGCTTGCCACGCACGACGC
>DASSFZ010000066.1:0-12240 GCA_035693785.1 Anaerolineae bacterium
CCAGCGCGCGTACGGCCACAGCGCCAGGTGGCGATTGGGCAACAAGCCGTCGGCGTCGAGCGCACCGGCCGGCTCTCGCAGGATCGCCACGCCACCCAGCCGCAGTTGTGTGATCGCCCACGGCGCACACTCGATTGGGGACGCCCCATCGTTGATGAGTTGATGCCGCAGGGTAGCGGCCGGCCGATCGACATGTAGATGTATCTCGATGAACTTGCGAATGCCGGTGGCCATCTCTGCTGGGTGCGAGAGACGCACGCCGTCTGCTAGGTCTTCGACAATCAGGCCCTCGTGGTCAGGGATGTATGAGCGCGGCATCGCTTCCGGTGCGTGCCACAGGCGATGCCCGCCGTAGATGCGGTAATCACCGTAGGGTGTCGCCCACTTCACGTCGGGCAACTCGGCCAGCAGGTTTTCGTCCGAGCCGTTCACGAACAGCCGCACGATGCGCGGGCCGGCCTCGGCCAGGAACTCCAGGCGAATGTGCGCGTTGCTGATGGAACGCGTCGGGAGCCCGTGAAAGCCAGAAATCATATTCGTAGTGATTCGTGAAGATTCGTGGATCGATTCAAGCCCATCACCATGATCACGCGATGTGTCCGCCCGTCGTCGAAGATCGGCACAAGGTTGCCCTCGCTGTGCGCGCCATCGACGGCCAGCGATGCCACGCCCCGGCACACATGCTGGGGATTCTCCACCTCAATCGCGTACCACGCATTGCGAAAGCGGCGAGTCGCTTTGAAGCCGTCCCACGCTCGTGGAATGCACGGATCGATCATCAATCCGGTGTCCGTTTCTTATCTCAGTGCTACTTTGACTGTGACTTCCTTCTCACTGTTCGACGGGAGCGGCACGACGTTGCCTTCGATCGGGCGACCGTCGACTGTCAGCGAGACGGCGTTCCCTGGCCCGACCCGCTCCACCTCAATCCGATACGTCACGCCGCGAAAGACGCGCATCGCCGTGAAGCCGGGCCACGCGGCGGGGATGACCGGCGCGATCTGCAGCCCATCCAGCGTGGGACGGATGCCGAGAATCCATTGCGTGATCGCCACGTAGTTCCACGCCGCGGTGCCGGTCAGCCACGAGTTTTTCGCCTCGCCGTGCGTCGGCGCGTCGCGTCCGGCGATCATCTGGGCGTAGGCATACGGCTCGCAGCGATGCAACTCGCTCAGTGCTTCGCGCGCCGAAGGGTTGATGCGCGTGTAGTAATCGTGCGCGCGGCCGCCGTGCCCGACGATCGCTTCGGCGATGATGATCCATGGGTTGGTGTGGCAGAAGACCCCCGCGTTCTCCTTGTAGCCGGGCGGATAGGACGAGATTTCGCCGAGATGCACGTGGTAGCGCGAGTAGGCCGGTTGTTGAAGGACGATGCCGTGCGGCGTGGCGAGGTGTTCGCTCACAGCCGACAGCGCCGATTCAGCCCGGCCATTGTCCAGCCCGATCCCGGCCATCACGCACATCCCCTGCGGCTCGATGAAAATTTTTCCTTCTTCGCAGAGACGCGATCCGACCTTGTCGCCGAAGGCATCGTAGGCGCGCAGAAACCACGCGCCGTCCCAGCCGTGCTCCCGAATGGCCGCCGTCATCTGCTCGGCCAGTCGGCGATAGTCCTCCGGCGAATCGGCGCATCCGCCTTCGCACTGATTCGCCGTCTCACTGAGGCGCGCCATCTCTTTCGCCGCCAGCACGAACAGTCCGGCGATGAAAACCGACTCGGCCACCTGACCCTCGCGATGCGCCGCCGTCTGGAACGATTCGCCCGGCTCTTCGGAGAAGGTATTGAGATTCAAGCAGTCATTCCAATCGGCGCGACCGATCAGCGGCAGACCGTGCGGGCCGAGTCGATCCATGGTGTAGCCGATGCTGCGCCGCAAGTGATCGTACAGCGTCACTTCCGTGCCGGGCAGGTTGTCGAACGGCATGCACTCGTCGAGAATGCTCCTATCGCCTGTCTCTTTCAGATAAGCCGACACACTCAAGATCAGCCACAGCGGATCGTCGTTGAAGCCGCCGCCGATGTCGTGGTTGCCCCGTTTGGTCAGCGGCTGATATTGATGATACGCGCCGCCGTTTTCCATCTGCGTTGCGGCGAGGTCGAGGATGCGCTGCCGCGCCCGCGAAGGGATCATATGGACGAAGCCGAGCAGGTCCTGGTTCGAGTCGCGGAAGCCCATGCCGCGCCCGATGCCCGACTCGAACAACGACGCCGAGCGCGAGATGTTGAACGTCACCATGCACTGGTAAGCGTTCCAAATGTTGACCATGCGATTGGTGTGAACGTCGGGCGTGTCCACGTGCAACACGCCGAGCACATCATTCCAGTACACGCGCAGCGCATCGAAAGCAGCATCGACGGCGGGCGCATCGAGGTACTTTCTGATAGTTGGCAGGATGGTTCGCTTGTTGATCGTCTGCGAACCGGGCGGATCGAATTTCTGATCGGGCGGGTTCTCGTGATAGCCCAGCACGAAGATCACGCGGCGCGTCTCGCCCGGCCGGAGGTTCACTTTGACGTGATGCGATCCGATCGTCTGCCAGCCGTGCGCGATCGAATTGGCCGACGCGCCGCGCTCGACCGCGAGCGGATTGTCCCACCCGCGATACGGGCCGAGGAATGCCTCGCGCTGCGTGTCGAATCCGGCCAGCGGCTCGGAGCAGGCGAAGTAGGCGAAGTGGTTGCGCCGCTCACGGTACTCGGTCTGGTGGTAGATCACCCCCCCTGTGTCCCCCCCGTCGCGACGGGGCCTCCCCCCTACGTCCCCCCCGTTACCATGGGGGGGATTGAGGGGGGGCGTTTCCACTTCGCCGACGCTGAAGTTGCGCTGAAAGTTCGTCGCATCGTCGTGCGCGTCCCATAGGGAGAACTCGATCGCGGAGAAGATCGACAGCGACGCGGGCGCGTCGCGGTGATTGGTTAATTCGAGATTCCAGACTTCGAGGGTTTCGCCGAGCGGGACGAAGTACGTGATGCGCGCTTCAATGCCCTGACAAGTCGATCCGATCATCGTGTAGCCGAGGCCGTGCCGGCAGGCGTAGTCGAGCAGATCGTGCCGGGTCGGCTGCCACGTCGGCGACCAGTAGGGGCGACTCGCCGAGTCGTCGCGACCGGCGTCATCGCGCAGATAGAGGTATCGCCCGCCGACATCGAGCGGCGCATTGTTGTAGCGATAGCGCGTCAGTCGGCGCAGGCGCGCGTCGCGGTAGAATGAGTAACCGCCCGCCGTGTTGCTGATAATGCCAAAGTAGTCCTCGCAGCCGAGGTAGTTGATCCAGGGCAGGGGAGTATCGGGCCGCGTGATGACGTATTCGTGGCGCACGTCGTCGAAGTATCCGTAGCGCATAAAAAGTCCTGTGATGTCGTTTTGATATTTCGTCGAGCTCAAGCATTCCTTTCGAATTCCTTCCAACACGCCGCGAAGTGGTTCTTCTCGATTTCAATGGGCGGGGGCTTTTCCAGGCACTTATCAAACCTGACGGGACATCTTCCGTAATAGACACAGCCGCTGGTGAGCTCCGAATGATTTGCTCTCAGCTCCACCTCGACCTCTTCCCATTTCTTATCCAGGCGTGGAACGGAGGTCATGAGCATCTTGGTGTAGGGATGCCGTGGATGGTCAAATATCTTCTCGGTCGCGCCCATCTCGGCGATACAGCCGCGATAGAGAATGACCGCTCTTTCACTGATGTAGTGAGCCAGCGAGAGATCATGCGTAATGAAAAGGATAGACAGGCCGCGCGATTTGAGGTCGGCCAGCAGGTTGAGAACGTCGATGCGCGTGGAGGCATCGAGCATGCTGATGATCTCATCTGCCACGAGAAACTGAATGTCGAGCAACAGCGCGCGGGCGATCAGCAGACGTTGAACCTGCCCACCACTGAGCTGGTGGGGAAATTTGCCCAGGACTTGATCGGGGTCCAGCCCGACGGCCTCTAACGAACGGTTCACCCTGTCGTTCCATTCCGGGTCTTCTATCTCCGGAAAAAATTCGTCTTTGATGATCCTGAAAGCCCGATCCGCTTTGAAGATTGGGTTATAGGAGCTATACGGGTCTTGAAAAACACCCTGTACTTTCCGATAGTACTCTTTCAGTGCGTCGCCTTTGAGGGTGGAGATGTCCACCCCGTTGAATGAAATCGTCCCCGAGTTTGTCGAGATGAGACGCAGGATCATCTTCCCGATTGTGCTTTTCCCGCTGCCGCTCTCACCGATCAACGAGACGACCTCTCCGTCTTTGACATCGAAGCTGACGTCGCTCACCGCGTGGAGCTTCCTCCCGCCGAAGGTTCCAACCCGATAGACCTTCGATATTCCGTCAAGCTTGAGCATTCTCTCACAGCTCCTTCCAACAGGCGACGTGGTGGCCTTTTTCGACTTCGATGAAGGGCGGCTCCTCGTGGCATTTCTCAAAAGCGACGGGACATCGTTCTCGGAAGCGACACCCGGTTGGAGGATTGAGCAGCAGCGGGGGGGTTCCGGGAATGCCCGTCAGTTTTTTCTCGGAATACCTCACTCCGATTTCTGGTAAGGATGAAATCAACAGTTTTGTATACGGATGCCGGGGGGAATTGATGATCACATCGGTCGAGGCTTTTTCAGCCAGTTTGCCTGCGTACATGATCAGAATGCTGTCTGCGATCTGGTACAGGATCGAAATGTCATGGGTTATTACGATCGCGCTATGACAGCATTCCTGGTTCCGAAATTCGACCAGCATCTCGGCGACAGCCTTTTGGGAGGCCACGTCGAGCGCCGAAGTGATCTCGTCCGCGACGAGCAGTGAAGGATTCAGCAAAGTAGACAGAACCATCACCATTCTCTGCTTCATACCGCCTGACAGCTCGATCGGATACATACTCAGCACATCATGCGGCAGTTTAACCAGATCGAGTCTCCGCTTTAACTCCGGCAGCGTGGTCTTGAAGCTGACCCCTCTCGATTCGAGAAGTTCGGAAGTGATCTTTCCGATCTTTCGCGTCGGATTCAGGGCGCTCATGGCATACTGCGGGATGATCGAAACCTTCTTGAATCTGAAGGCATTCATCCTTTCCGTGTCCCAGATGGGTAGCTCTATGCCGTCGAGTTCCACTCGGCCTTCGACATATCTCATGCGGGAGTTCAAGTGAATCAGGCTGTTGCCCAACGTGGTCTTGCCGCAGCCCGATTCGCCGGCCAGCCCCATGATCTCCCCACCCGCGACGGTGAAGGTTACGCCATCCAGCGCCTTGACGTCGCCTTTTAGGGTTTGATAGTAGACTCTGAGGTTTTCTACTTGTAGACCCACGCCGTCACATCTCCCTGAGTTTGGGGTTGAAGACTTCGTCCAGTCCCACGTTCGTGACGTACAGCGCGCCGACGATAGCGGTGATCGCAATGCCCGGCGGAATGAACCACCACCATATCCCCAGAATCAGAGCGCCCCACAGCACCGCGCTGTTCATCATGAGACCGAGCGAAATCGCATTCGTCGGACCGAGACCGATGAAATCCAACGTGGCCGCAATGAGCACCGCTCCTCCAAACTGGAGGATGAAGACCAGTAATAGATAGGACATCATGTTCGGCGCGATCTCGGTGAAGATGATCTTGAGCGACTTCATTCCACTCAGCCGCGCCAGATCGACAAAATCCCTGGTGCGCAGTGAAAACGTCTGGGCGCGGATGGCTCTGGCTGTCCAGGGCCAGGCGGTGCATCCGATGAAGACACTCTCTATGAAGACGCCCCGGACTTCAAGATAGGCGACGATGATGAGAAGGACGGCCAGCGTCGGAATAACCAGGACGATGTTGGTGAGCATGTTGAGAATCTCGTCCACGATGCCGCCGCGATAACCGGCCGTGAAGCCAATCAGAATTCCGATGAAGGTGGCGAGTCCGCCGCCGACGATGCCCACCAGGAACGTGGCTTGAAGGCCGAATACAAACTGTGAGAAAACATCCTGTCCGAAGGTCGTGGTCCCGAACCAGTACTCGGCTGAGGGCGGCTGCGCCGCCGGACCCACGTAATCATACGGTTTGTTATGCGTGAGCTGTGGGCCAATGAATGTCAGGACAACGAAGAAGAGCAGGACGGCCAGGCCAACCTTGAGTTTGTTATTCCTCAGCGCAAAGTAGAGGATTTCATTTTTCTTCTTGTGTGTCGTCATGCGACTTCACCCTGCATCCCGGTTCGGGTTCTCGGATCGACAAGGACATAAACGATATCGATGACGAAATTGGCGAGCAACACGCCGATGATGATGAACAGGAAGCATCCCTGGAGCAGGAAATAATCCCTGGTATTAATAGCCTGAAGAATCAGGTACCCGATCCCGGGGTAGGAGAACACGACTTCTGTTACCAGGGCGCCCGCAACGATGACACCTAACTGAAGCGCCAGGCCGGTGAGTTGGGGAAGGACCGCGTTATTGAAGGCGTATTTTCTGACCAGCCTTTTGGGTGCCCCAAGCGCTTCGAGATAGTGAGAATAATCCGCTTCGAGCTCATAAATGATCATGTTCCTCATGCCAATCGCCCAGCCACCAAAACCCACCAGGAAAAGAGAGGCGAAAGGTAGGAACCAGTGCTGCAAGAAGCTCCAGATGAAAGCCCATGAGAACGAGGGCGACATGGCGTAGCTGTACCCGCCCGAGATCGGAAAGATTTTCAACACGATTCCAAGTGCCCAGGCCAGCAACATCGCCAGCCACATGTAGGGAGTCGCCGTCAGGATGTAGCCGAGCGGCAATACGGTGTTGTCCAGCCGCTTGGAGCGCGCTGCGAAAGCGCCGAACCAGTTTCCCGCCAACCAGCTCAACAGGATCGCCGGAAGCAGAAGCAGGAGGTCAAAGGGCACGGCGTTCATGATGACTTTTGCTACCGGCTGCGGAAATACATACACGCTTATGCCGAGGTCGCCGTGGAGAAGGGCATTCCAGAAATTAAGGTACTGTTGCCCGAGAGGTACGTCTAATCCAAAGACTTTCGTGTAATAATCATGCATCAACTCAGTCGCCTCAGCAAACGAGCCGGCCCTTGCCATCAATACGTCAATCGGATTGCCGGGCATGAGGCGCGGGATTAACCAATCGATGGTCACCGCAACGAAAAACGTGAGGAGATATATGAGGAGTTTCCTTCCGAAATAGCGTCTCACCCTGCCTCCTATGCCTGTAGAAGAACCGCCCCTCCCGCAAGCGCAGAAGGGAGGGGCGGTGATTCAACAAACTACTGCACCGGCTCCAGGTCGGTGAGCATGCGGATGGCGGTCATGTTCCAGTAGCCGCGCCAGCTGACCGGCGTCCAGTGAGGGGCGCCCTCTGTGGACGACGGCCAGTTGGTCCAGTACGCATTGCTGACCTGGGACCACATACCGTTGTACCACAGCGGGATCATCGGCATGTCGGTGAGGAAGATCCGCTGGAGCTCGGATATGATCGCCTTCATGCCTTCGGTGTCATCGGTGGGCACCTGGTCTAGCTGGTCCACCAGATCGAAGACTTCCTGGTTGTCATAGCGGCCGTAGTTGCCGTCCTGCATCGTCGCAATATCCTCGATGGGATTCCGGGCCATCCAGAGATAGTACCGCCACGGGGTGTTGGCGATCTGCGCGTCGTTGGCAATCATCATGTCAAACGTACCCTCGTTGCGCTGAGACACATACTCCGGGAAGTCCGGGAAATTGGATTCGGCGTTGATGCCTACGGCCTGCAGGCCATTGACAATGACCCTGTTCGACTCCATCCAGTCCGTCCAGCCAGCCGGATTGTTGATCTTCAACTCGATCTTGGAGCCGTCCGGCGCTTCGACGAAGCCGTCGCCATCAACATCCGTGTAGCCGGCATCGGCCAGGATTTGCTGGGCTTGGGCGGGATCGTAGCTGAAGCCCAGTTCATCCACCACCGCCTGGTCGATGAACTTGTCCCAGTTCGGCAGCAGACCGGTCGGATTGGCCGGCAGGACCATGCCGGCATAGACCACATTGACGATTTGGCTTACGTCAATCGCATAGGCTACCGCCTTGCGGAAAGCCGGGTCGTCCATCGGCTTCTTCGTGAGATTCAGCAGCAGCCAGGCCGTGTTGGCGGAGAGATGGTACGGGGCACCCGTATAGTACGTCTGAACGCCGTAGCCGCCTTCGACGAGTCTGGAGATGCCCGGCAGGAAGTTGTTGTTCAGATCGAACTGGCCCTGCAGCACCATGCCGAGCGCGACGTTGTTGTTGCCGCTGTTGACGATGTCGACGATCCGCTTGGGTTTGGGATCCAGACCGAGCGCCTCCGTGGCCCACCAGCCGTCTCGCTTGGCCCAGACCACTTTCTGCTGATCGAGGGACTCAGCCACGTAAGGCCCCGTGCATTCAGGCTCCGGGTTGAGTCCGGAGGTGATCTCCTCCACCGATTTGGTCTCCCAGACATGCTTGGCGACGATCGGGGTCGAGTACAGGTAGTACGACCAGCCCTGATAGAGAGCCTGGTCGAAGGTGAAGTTCACCGTGGTGTCATCCACCTGATCGACACTGCCCAGGAACTTCCATACCGGGCTGATGCTGACCGGCGCGTCTTGGGCCGCGTCAAAGGTGTATTTCACGTCGGCCGCCGTGAACGGTTGGCCGTCAGACCACGTGACGCCCTCGCGCACCTTCACCTGGTAGACATTGTCGCTCGTCCACTCACCGCTTTCTGCCAGCCAGGGTGTGAATTCATCGGCCAGCGGGTCATAGATGAACAGCGGTTCATAGCAGAGCCCAAAGGTTCCCATGGCATAGTTCCCAAGATTCCAGGGATTAAAGCCTGTGGGTGGGCCCCACTGTGTTCCGCCGGTGTAGAGGGTTTCGTTCCGTGGGAAAGCTTCCACGGCAGGTACCGGAGTGACCTCCACGGGCACTTCTTGGGTCACCACGACTTCCTTGGGAACTTCCACCGTCTGGATGACAGTGGCTGGCGTGGGCGTGACGCAGGCGGCGAGCAATACGCTGGCGATTACCAGCGCGCTCACGGTAGATAGAGCTGTCTTACGCATTTCAGTGCTCCTTTTCTCCTCACTGGATCATACAGGTCGAGTTGTGTTATAGTCTCTGCCCAGAGACCCCATCGGTGTGCGCGCAAGAAGGGGGTTCTCCGGACCTCTGGCATCTCTGGTACAGGTGCCAGAGGTTTCTCGTCTAAACGGCTTCTCGCATTTCTCAGTCCGGCTCGATTCACCTCCTTCTCGTCAGCCACAACTTACCCAATCGGCGGGTAGACGAACTGCACGCGGCACGGCTATTCAGCGTGGCCGTGAAGCGCGTCTGCCCGCTTTATCCCAGGTTGTTGTGCTTCATGAACTCCACGATCTCATCGACATACGCAAACGCCAAACCGGTGACGGTATCCGCGCCGCCGTAATAAATCGCCACGCGTCCGGTTGGCGCATCGACCAGTGCCGCGCACGGGAACACCACATTGGGCACATCGCCCACGCATTCATACAGAGTCTGCGGTGACATCAAATAGGGCGCAGTGCGATATATCACCTTCCAGGGTTGATCGAGATCGAGCAGGGCAGCGCCGAAGCTGTAAACGAAGCCATTGCAGGAGGTCAACACGCCGTGGTAGAACAGCAACCAGCCTTCGGTCGTCTCGATCGGCGTCGGCCCCGCCCCGATCTTGGTCGCCTGCCAACCGCCGGCCGGCCCCATGGCAAACCGATGTTTGCCCCAGTGAATCAGGTCGGGGCTTTCGCTGTAGAAGATGTCGCCAAACGGCGTATGGCCCGTGTCGCTGGGCCGGCTGAACATCGCGTACTTGCCGTTGATCCGGCGGGGGAACAGCACCCCGTTGCGGTTGTAAGGCAAGAAGGCGTTTTCAAGTTGATGGAACGTCTCGAAGTCGTAAGTGTACCCCAGGCCAATCGTCGGCCCGTGGTAACCGTTGCACCACGACACATAGTAGCGATCCTCGATCCAGGTCACGCGCGGATCGTAGCGATACTCGAAGCGCGCTACTTCGGGATCGCCGCCCACGAACGCCATCGGTTCCGGTTCGATCTCCCAGTGAATCGCGTCACGGCTCGAGCCGCGATGGATGTTCATCACGCGCCGCTTGTCATCGCAGCGGAACACGCCGGCGAAACCGTCGTTAAAGGGCACTACGGCGCTGTTGAAAATGCTGTTGGAGGTCGGGATCGCGTCGCGAGGAATGATCGGGTTTCGGCTGTAGCGCCAGACCACCTCACGACTGCCATCTGGCCGATCTTCCCAGGGGAGGTTAGGCAACGCTCGACCACTAACGAGGTTTGACTTAGTTTCGGCGCGTAAGGCAGAAGTACCCATGTTCGATCCCCGGCGGTCAAGCCGCGCCGCACGATACCCGCACAACCAACTCAGTGGGCAAAACCACGCGGCGGGGCTGTGAATCGGGATGTTCGATCAGATCGATGAGCGTCTCAGCCGCCAACGCACCGGTGCGCTGGATAGGCTGGCGCACGGTGGTCAGGGGCGGATCGGTGCGTGCGGCGAAAGGCATATCGTCAAAGCCGGTCACCGCGATATCTTCCGGCACGCGCAGCCCGGCTTCACGAATCGCGCGCAGCGCGCCCACAGCCATGATGTCGCTCGCCGCGAATACCGCATCGGGGTGGCGCGGCAGCAACTGCCGCATGGCGCTATAGCCGCCCATCTCGCTGAAGTCGCCTTCGACGATCAGGTCATCTTCGGGCTTCACGTTGTGCGCACTTAACGCCGACAGATAGCCTTCACGCCGATGGGATCCGGCAATCACGTTTTGTGGGCCTGTAATGGTCGCAATCCGGCGACGGCCAGCTTGGAGTAGATGTTCCACCATCGCTACCGTACCGGTCCTGTTGTCGACGTCGATGTAGTTCACTTTGGGATTAGTGGGATGGCGTCCGACCAGGATGAACGGCATCTCGCTGTTCGTCAGCGCTTCGACCAGTGGATCGTCCACGAGCATTGCCGCGACGATCACGCCATCGATCAGACCGTTGTGCATGATCTGACGAATAGCGCGCCGTTCATATTCCGGCTCAGCCAGCCATAGCATGACCGAATGGTCGTGGGCGTTGCATGCTGAAGTCACGCCCTGGATCAGGATGGGGAAGTAGGGGTCGGTGAATAACGCCGCCACTCCGGTTGGAATGACGAGCCCGAGCACTCTGGTGCGTCCGGCGGCCAGACCTCGAGCTGCCGCGTTGGGGTGATAGTTCAGCCTGCGCACAACCTCCCAGACGCGCGCACGCGTGTCGTCGCGAACATTGGGGGCGCTGTTGATGACTCGAGAGACAGTCGAGCGGGACACCCCGCTGAGTTTAGCGATTTCCTCTAGTGTCATCGCGATCCCCTAATCTAGGAGCGCTCCCAATAATCAAGAAAAGAACACGTGGACCTGGTTTATTTGGCGATTATTACTAGAAAAATGTTGCCCATTTCATGGGAGCGCTCCCATAATATCACACAAATCGATCTCTGTCAATAGCCAACTTTCAGGCCCGCTCTGGTCATGGCACACACCACTTCAAATCTCAGTGGGTCACGGATAATTGACCAGAAAGGTCAAAGAACAGCACCACCTTCAAACGCCTCCCGAGTTCGCCACGTTCAACTACAGGGATTATCTCGCCGGCAAGAGCGTGTACTCGGTCGTCGACCGGCCGCGCATCGAGCGCCTTGCGCGCGATCAAGGCAATCCGATTCTCGCCATCCTGTACAACCTCAAAGATCGCGCGCAAGAGACGATTGCCGCGATACTGCCGGAGCCACAGGCGGCGCTGCTGACCGGCATCCTGCTCGGCGATGAGTCGGGCATTCCGCAAGACGTGAAGGACGACTTCCGCGCGACGGGCACGAGTCACATCATCGCCATCAGCGGCCACGAGGCGGTCATGTGAGTCGAGCAAAGAAAGTTGCGCGGGGAAGGTTTTGGGGGATAATTGAGGTCAGTGATAGTGGATTAGGCGGCGAAGATTCGATCTACTCTGTGGTTAGGCGGGCGTCCTTCATTTCGAGGTTAACAATGGCGGAATCAATTGCTTCAGTAGCACTAGCCGAGATGTTGAAAAAGCTAATTGGCATCTTCAGCGACCAACTTGCCAAGCGACTCTTCGATCAAGCCGACCCTCGTCGCGCGGTACTAACGGACTTGCATAAGGAGCTTCAGTCGCTCGAACTCGCATTGATTCATCTCATCGATATCTTCGACGCGCTCGAGTCACCGACAGCCGACATTCATGACCTCGACCATTCCTTGGCGGCCACCCTGCGT
>DASSFZ010000067.1:0-23685 GCA_035693785.1 Anaerolineae bacterium
CGGAATGGCCTGGGCAGGGAACCTCATCGGCACGGGCGGTGTGCTATACTTTCCACGCTGGTGGAGATCCACACTGAGGAGCTCAGAGGTCGACATGTTCGGACCGCGCAACGTGAAGCGTGAGGGCCTGGAGGTTGTGTATCGCGCGTCGGGCTTGCTGAAGGCCCAGGTGATCAAGGGCCGCCTGGAGGTCTCAGGTATCCCCGCCGTGCTCGACTACGACGCCGTCAGCCAGGTATTCGGGATCACGATTGACGGGCTGGGCGAGGTGCGCGTGATGGTGCCGGTCGAGCGCCTCGAAGAGGCGCGGGAGTTGATTGCGGCCGGAGATGACGAGATGGTTGCCGGAATGGATGAAGAAGGATGAGCATATAGACCTGGCAGGTCTTGAGGACCTGCCAGGTCTGCCCATAACGAGGAACCCGGTCTCTGCCAGAGGCCGGGTTCGTTCTTTTCTCAGGGCGCGGAGAAAACCTTGAAGTTCTTGGTGTCTTTGCGCCTTGGTGGCTGCAATCAGGACTCTCAAGGTAGCGCCTGGCGCGTGAGCTGCATCGGATCGACGTTCAGGCTGCGCACCCGAATGTCCCAATGCAGATGCGGCCCGGTCGACAGGCCGGTGCCGCCGACGCGGCCGATGAAGTCGCCCTGACTCACCTGCTGGCCAACGCTCACGTCGATCGACGACAGATGATACAGGCCGGTGTAGACGCCCCAGCCGTGGTCGATGACGATGGCATTCCCGCGCACGATGAGTGGCTCGGCCAGAGCGACGACGCCGTTAGCCGGCGCGTACACCGATGTGCCGGTCAGCGCCGAGAAGTCGGTGCCTTCGTGAAAAGAGGTGAACGGCCCGCCGTTGTACGAACGGCGCGTGCCGAACGGCGAGCTGATCTTGGAGTAGTTCTCAATCGGCAGCGAGAACGGGCCGCTCCAGTGGCGCGTCGAATTGAAGATCGTCCAGACCGCGTTGAGCTTCTCACGCTCGGCGGCAATCAAATTGGGATCGAGCAGCGCCTCACGATCCGGCGGCAGGTTGATCGTCTCCGAGTTGTAGCGCCCGGAAGTGACCTGCACGCTGGCCGACACGGCGACCTGCGTGCCATCTGCCTGGGTTGCAGTGATGGTGAGCGGATAGATGCCGGGCTGAACGCCGCTGGCCGGGCTGGCCGAGACGCCAACCAGGCCGTAGTAGGCATCGCCTTCCTGCGCGAACGGAATGCGCCAGTCGACGAACGACCCTTCGAGCGTGACTGGCTCGCGCGTGTGCACCTTGACGACGACAATGCCGCCTTGCGATACCGGCAGCGGCCCTACGTCAAAGCTGACGAACGGGTCGGGCAGGGGCGTCTTCGGCTGAGCAACGGGGGCATCCGTTGGCGCGCCGGCTGGGGCCGGTATGCTTAACTGCTGGCCGACGAAGATCAGCGTCGTGCTGCCGAGCCGATTCGCCGCCGCAATCGCCTCGACGGTGACGCCGTATCTAAGCGCGATGCGAAAGAGATTCTCGCCGGACTGGACGACGTGGATGCGATAAGCGGACATCGACACTACCGGCGTGGGCGTCCCGCTCGCAGCGGATGGCTGGCCGGTAGGCGGTATCTTGAGCTCCTGCCCTACGTAAATCACATCGGGATTCAGCACGCCATTGTACCGGGCAAGCTCGTTGACCGGCACGCTGAAGCGGCGCGCAATGCTGAAGAGCGTGTCGCCCGCCTGGACGACGTATATCGTCGGCGCAGCAGATTGCGCGCGAGCTGTCGCGATCGGCGCGAAGACGATGATGAAGATTGTAAGGACGCGGATGAACGCAGATAAACGCGGAGTGAATTTCTTACGGTGCGTCATCCTGACGTCTCCTTGAAGCTCAAAATATCGCCGACGGCGATGCGTTCGAGCAAAGCGGGCGGCCCTTCCAGGACGTAACGCGCCGGACGCGGCGATGCGTAGAATGGACGCCACGGCCGCGCCAGCGCCTTGTGCACGACGCGGCGCTCGTCATCGAGCCAGACGACGGCGATAGCGAAGTTGACGAAGAACATGTGAATGCTCGTCGCGGCGACGCTGGCGCGCCGCTCGACGAGGATCAGGCCTTCGTCAGGCGCCAATGAGCGCCGGAAAGTCAAGCCACGCAGGCGGGACGCGAACGAAGGACACCACTTCGTGCGCGCCAGGAGGGGCTCGCCTCGGGCATTAAGGACTTTGACGAATTTCATGGCACTCAAGACCTAACAGGTCTCAAAGACCTGTTAGGTCTGCGTTCACGGCAGGAACAACGTCTCTCCCGGCCAGGCGATGCCCGGCCCGTACCGCCGGTTGATGATGGCTAGCTCGATCGGGCTGTATTGATGCCTGGCTGCGATCGAGTATATTGTCTCGCCCGGCTGCACCACGTAGGTGCCGCGTGCGGCATGCTCGTCCTGCCCACCCGGCACGACCACCGGGAAACGCGGCTTCACCGGAACATCCGCCGGCACCCGGTTCGCGTGGGCCACCCGGGCGAAGTCGATCCCGAAGCGCAGGGCGATGAGCCGCAAAGTATCCGTCACCGGTGGCGCATACAGGATCGAGTCCGGTCCGGGTCTCGGCGTCGGCACGCGCGTCGCCGTCGGAATCGGCGTGAGCTTCAGCGAAAGCGCCAGATCGGCGTCGACCAGACCGGCTTCGTCCCAGTAGATATCGTTGGTCCGCACGGCGAATTCGGCGATCGAGCGCGTGAATACCGTGACGACGCTGTTCTGCGCGACCTCCTCGATGTACTGGAAGTGCCAGCGATCGTAAGCTTCGATATCCGGCGCCCAGCGAATGACGGGCGACTTGGGATCGACGCCGCCCGTGGGATCGATGCCGACCGACACGCGCACGTTCCCCGGCAGCTCGGACACGCTCGGATCGCCCAGACTGGTCGACCAGACTTGCACCCAGATGGAGAAGCGCAGCACCTGCCCCGGGGTGGCCTTGACCTGCTGGTACACACCCATGGCGTGCGTGCCGAAGCTGGTGTAGCACTGCTGCGCAAACTCGCCGGACTTGACGCGGTTGGCGAACACGAAATGGTGAGCCGGCTTGCATTCGGGCCGGCGCAGCACGTGCCCCTCGTCGCCCTCGAACTCGATCCACCACGGCGTCCACCCCTTCGCCGTCCTCAGCTCGCGATAATCTCCCCAGGCGTCATACTCCTCCTCGAAACTCGGATTCTGGAGCAGGTTGATGCTCGTCTGCGCCGAGGTCGCCGCAGCGCGCCAGGCGAATACGGTGGACAGTATGGCGATCAGAATCAAGCGCAGCGCTCGCCGGTTCATCGCTGCGGATTATACCCCCGGTAGGGCGGCTTTCCATAGCTGTCATTTCGAGGGCCGGTAAGAAACCTGTCCTAAGGGACTCTGAGGGCAGGTAAGAAACCTGCCCTACGGGACTCTGAGACTACTCGCATCCGAGCGCGCGGAGAATCGCTGGCGCGACCTGGGTGATTGCGCGCACGTCATGGAAGTGCGCCGCGGCCGGCCCGGCGACGATCAGCGGCACCGGATTCACGGTGTGGCCCTTGAACGATCGCGTCTCGAGATTGCCGTGATCGCTCGTCAGGACGAGCGTCGTGTCGGGCGTGCGATGCGCGAGCACCGCGCCGAAGAAAGCGTCGATCGTCTCGACGGCGCTTTCGGGCGCAATCGGCAGCCGCCGGTGCCCGGCCAGGTCGGTGAGGAAAGATTCATACAGCGTCAGGTCATGAATGGCGGCGAGCGCGGCCAGCCGCCGCCCGGCATCGCCGGGTGTGATGGGCGGCAGCGACAAGATATACTCTCGCGCCGGTCGCGGCGAGTCGCCATCGCGGCTGGCGCGCGTGCGTCGTGGCGCCCGGCCCAGCCGGGCGATTTCGTGTGTGATGTCCCAGAAAACGGCCTCGCCGCGTTCGAGGTCGGTCAGGTCTCGGAAAGGGACCCCCGATGCCTTGATCGCCAGCGTCGTCGCCGAAAGCCTGGCGCGGCCCTCTTCGACGGCCTGCCAGTAGACCGCGTGGAACGGATTGGCGAAGGTGATGCGGCGGCCCGCCTCGGCGGCGCGCCTGAACAGGCTATGCTGCGCGATCAAGTCACGCAGCGGCCGGGTGGGGTAGGTGGCGACATGCATCCCAACCGCCTGCGCCGCGTTGACCCCGGTGAACAGCGCCGTCTGGCCGGTCGCCGACTGCGGCAGGCCGTCGACGCCCATCGTCGCATCGATGCCCCGGAACAGGAAGCCGTCACGCAGGATCGCTTCCCCGGCGATCAAAGGCCGGCCGAGCGCGGCGCGCAGATTCGGCGTGCGGGCGGACGCGAGCGGGTTGTCGTCGGAATCGGGGCCGAGGCCGACGCCGTCGAGAAAGACGTACAAGATCGACGTCATCGCAGCGAATTCTCCGAGCAGACGTGGCAGGTCTTCGCAACGCGGAGCGAGCCTACTGCTAACGTTGGCGAACAAGACCTGCCAGGTCTATGGCTCGAAATTTCCATTTGTGGTCAGTATAGCATGCGGATCCGATGTGGGCAATCGCAAACCATCGGTTGGCGAAAAGTTGATCGCCGGCAGTCGCATGCCTTGACGGTTCGGAAGGTGGGCATTAGAATCGACGCAGCCTATAAGGGGAGAATGCACATTGTCGCCCATTCATACAAGTAATCGCTCTTTCTCTTTGCCGAAGCCGATCAGCCGGCTCGGCGAGCTGGCCTACAACTTATGGTGGTCATGGCATCCGGACGCGCCCGATGTGTTTCGCTGGATCGACGACGTGCTGTGGCGGCGGGTGACGCACAATCCGGTGAAGTTCCTGCAGCTGGCGTCTCGATCCCGGATCAATGCTGCGATCCAGGATTCCGGCTACATGGCGCTGTATCAGCATGTGCTGGCGGAGTTCAATCGATACATGGAAGCCGACGACACGTGGATGCAGCGGACGCATCCCGGTCTGATCAACCGGCCGATTGCGTACTTCTCGACCGAGTTCGGTCTACACGAGTCGATCCCGGTGTACGCCGGGGGCCTGGGTGTTCTCTCCGGCGATCACTTGAGAGAGGCGAGCGACCTGGGCCTGCCGTTGATCGGCGTGGGTTTCCTGTATCGCGAGGGCTATTTCCGGCAGCGTGTCACGGAAGACGGCTGGCAGGAGGCTATCAACGAGCCGTTGAATTTGAGCGAGCTGGCTATCCTGCCCGAGGTAGACTCTGAGGGCCGTCAGGTCATCGTCCACGTCGAGATGCCGGGCCGCGTGATTCAGGCCCGCGTCTGGCGCGTTCAGGTCGGGCGCGTGCCGCTGTTCCTGATCGACACGCACGTAGAGGTGAACGATCCGGCCGATCAAAGCCTGTCGGCCCAGTTGTACTATAGCGATCTGGAGCGGCGTTTGCAGCAGGAAATCGTGCTGGGCATTGGCGGCGTGCGCGCGCTGCGCACCCTGGGCTACAACCCCGCCGCGTGGCACATGAACGAGGGACACTCAGCGTTCCTGACGCTGGAGCGCGTCGCCGAGCTGGTGCGCAGCGGGCGGCCGTTCGAAGAGGCGCGTGAAGACATCTGGCGCTCGACGATTTTCACCACACACACGCCGGTGCCGGCAGGCCACGACAAGTTCCCCGTCTGGATGATGGAGAAATACTTTTCGTCGTACTGGAGCGAACTGGGCCTCGACCGCGATCGCTTTCTGTCGCTGGCGCTGGAGGCCGAGTCCTGGGGCGACGTGTTCAGCATGTCGCTGCTGGCCATACGATTCGCCGGCCAGGTGAACGGCGTCAGCGAGCTGCACGGCCAGGTTACACGCCGCATGTTCGCGCGGCTGTGGCCGGAGCGCTCGGAGGACCAGATCCCGATCCGGTCGATCACGAACGGTATCCATACGCTCACGTGGCTGTCGCGGCGTATGGCGGCTCTGTACGAAAAGCATCTGGGTCCGGATTGGCGCGAGCATCTCGACGATCAGGCTTTCTGGGACCACGTTCGGGACATCCCTGATCAAGAATTGTGGCTTGTGCGGCGTCACCTCAAGCGCCGGCTGGCCGCGTTCGTGCGCGAGCGGGCGCGCGAGCAGTGGCTGCGCGGCGGTACGCATCCGGTGCAGATCGTCGCCGGCGGCGTGCTGCTCGATCCGTACGCGCTGACGATCGGCTTCGCGCGCCGCTTCGCCACCTATAAGCGGGCGACGCTGCTGCTGCGCGACGTCGATCGACTGCGGCGCATCGTGAATAATCCGGCCCGGCCCGTGCAGTTCATCTTCGCGGGCAAGGCGCACCCGGCCGACGACCCCGGCAAGCATCTGATCCAGGACCTGTACCGCGTGATCAAGGACGCGGGGATGGGCGGGCGCATGGTCTTCCTGGAAGACTACGACATGAACGTCGCGCGCTACCTGGTGCAGGGCGTGGACGTGTGGCTGAACACGCCGCGCCGCCCTATGGAAGCCAGCGGCACGAGCGGCCAGAAGGCGGTGGTCAACGGCGTCCTGAACTGCAGCGTGCTCGACGGCTGGTGGCGTGAGGGCTACAACGGCAGCAATGGCTGGGCGATCGGTGACGAGACCCAGTACGGCGATCCGGCCGAGCAAGACGCCGCCGACGCCGAATCGCTGTTCGGCACGCTCGAAAACGACGTCGTCCCACTGTATTACGAGCGCCCGTACGCCGGCGGCGCCCCGGCAGGCTGGATGCGCATGGTCAAAGAGTCGATTCGCACGATGCTCCCCATGTTCGGCACCAACCGTATGCTCAAGGAGTACATGGCCGAGATGTACGTGCCGGCGATGAAAGGCGAGGCTGTCCAGACACTGCCCTAATTTCCATATCAAACGCCCCGAAAAACTTACTCTCGCTCCGCGCGCCGTCCTCGACGCGGGCAGTGGCCGCCGGGGACGGCGGCTTGAGCACTTGTGGATAATCACCAGAATCCAGGTCTTGACTAGCAAACCGGTTTGTGCTATTCTGTTGTTATCCTCCCAAACCGGTTTGCTATTCCATCGGGCCTGGAGTAAGTGGTGAGTCGCCCACGCAAGACGCGTACGACCATCCACGACGTAGCGAAGCATGCCGGTGTCGCCAAGACCACGGTGTCGCACGCCATTAGCGGCAAGCGACCGGTGGCGCCCGAGACGCGCGAGCGCATTTTTGCCGCGATGCGCGAGCTAAACTTCCGGCCGAATCCCGTCGCCCGCCGCCTGGCCGGCGGCCCGGGCGGCGCGGTGGCGATGGTCTATCCCCTTGCCTCCCCCAGCCTGTCCGCTGTCGAGCTGCGCTTCATCAATAGCATCGCCGAGGTCGTCAACCGCAGCGATTACATGTTCATGAACCTCAGCTCTCCGCACGTCGAGATCGAGCAGTTACATCAGATCATGCACAGCGGGTTGGTTGACGGTATAATTCTCATGCGGATCAACATGAGTGACGCGCGGGTCGACCTCCTGAAGCGCGAGGGAGTCCCGTTCGTCATGATCGGGCGCATGGCAGATAACCAGGGTCTGTCGTATGTCGATCTGGATGCCGGTGCGGCAATCGACATAGCGATTGACCACCTGGTGCGCCTGGGCCATCGAACCATTGCTTTCGTTCATCCCGACGACCTCGATTTCGGATTCGCTTATCGTTTGGTGGAGGGCCACCGGAGCGCGTGTGAGAGGCGAGCGCTTCCCATCCTGGCGGAGCCTGCCTCGCTGTCCGACGAAGCCGGCTATCGCGCCATCCCGGCGCTCTTACGCCGCCATTCCGATGTGACGGCCGTGATCGTATGGTCGGACGCCGTGGCCGTGGGCGTCATTCGAGCCTTGCAGGAGCACGGGCGGCGCGTACCAGACGACATTTCGCTGATTTCGTTCGATCGGTCCGATCAGTTGCGGCTGATCTCCTCTGAATTGACGATTGTCGATACGCGGGCCGAGGAAGTGGGTGCGCGCGCGGCCCACATGCTGCTGGACGTTTTGGAAGGGCGCGCACTCGATCGCCGTCAAGTGCTCGTCGCGCCGCAGCTCATCGTCGGGCAGAGCACCGGCCCGTGCGCTAACGGCAACGGCGCGGCGATCGTGCCGGCTGCCGTGCTGACCGAAGGGGGGTGATATTCCGCATCCGATCCTGGTCCATCGTGCTTCAACCGCGTCGTTTTCACATGCGCTCACCCGCAGGCAGATGCCTGAATCCATACCGGGTGAAGCAGCGAGATACTCTCTGGAGGAGTAAGAAGACATGAAGACCCGATACATGATGCTTGTAAGCGTGCTGCTGGTTGCGGCCGTGCTGCTCACGGCCTGCCCGGCGCCGGCGACGACAGTCGCACCGACGCAGCCGCCCGCGCCGCAAGCGACTGAGCCGCCGGCCCCTCAGGCTACCGAGCCGCCCGCGCCGACGGAACCCGCGATGGAAGAGGTGTCCTTCGAGCTGTGGTCGCAGGAGGGCGAATCCGAGGGCGTCTTCCAGGAAATCGAGGCCCTGGCTGAAGAGTACATGGCGGAGCACCCGAATGTGACGATCACGGTGGTCCAGAAGGACACCGAGGCGCTGCGCGAGGACTTCCAGACGGCCAGTTTGGCCGGGGCGGCTCCGCAGCTCCTGTGGACCGTCAACGACCACGCCGGCGTGTTCGTCGTAGCCGACCTGATTCAGCCGGTGGACGATCTGGTTGACCTCGACCAGTTTGTCGATTCGGCGCTGGCCGCGGTCGAGCTGGAAGGCCAGCACTGGGGCGTGCCGATCTCCAACGGCAACCACCTGATGCTGCTATACAATAAGGATCTGCTCGCCGAGGCGCCCGCGGACACCGACGAGATGATCGCCGCGGCTAAGGAGTTGACCAGTGGAGACGTGTACGGCCTGGTTTATAACGCGACCGAGCCATTCTGGCTGGTGCCGTGGCTGGGCGGCTTTGGCGGCGTGGTATTTGCCGACGACGGCAAGACCCCTACGCTGAATACCCCCGAGATGATCGCGACGCTGCAGTTCCTGCACGATCTCGAATTCGTGGAGGGCATTGTCCCGCCCGAGGCCGACTACAACGCGGCCGACACGCTGTTTAAGGAGGGCAAGGCGGCGATGCTGATCAACGGCGACTGGTCGCTGGGGGATTACAGCAACGTCCTGGGCGACCAGCTGGGCGTTGCGCCTATCCCGCTGGTGACGGCGACCGGCGAGTACCCCGCGCCGTACACCTCCGGCAAGTTCTTTATGATCGCCCAGGACGTCGAGGGCGCCCAGTTGGAGGCGATCCTCGACTTCATCCAGTTCACAACCAGCATGGATAACCAGTTGCGCTTCACCGAGAAGTTCCGCCGCCTGCCCGCGCTGAAGGCCGCGCTGGACGATCCCATGATCGCCGGCGACCCGATCCTGGCCGGCTCCGCGCTGCAGATGGAGAACGGCACGCCGATGCCGGTGCAGGCCGAGATGCGCTGCAACTGGGATTCGATGAAGCCCGAGATGGCGAAGGTGCTGGCGGACGAAGCGACGCCGGAAGATGCGGCCGTCGCCATGCAGGCCGCCGCCGAGAACTGCGTGCAGACGCTCCAGCCGTAACGAGCCGTGTTCGAGACGAGGAACGGGGACCCCTCCGTTCCTCGTCCGCTAAGAAACTATCTCAAAACTGGCTTGGAGTGGCGACTCACTTGCCCCGTAGCACAGCGGAGTGTGGTCGGTCGCTTAAGCAACGACTGAAGTCATTACTCCCATCCTTTTGTCGGTTGAGAACGAAAGGTTCCAGGCATGGAAAAACTCAAACCTGAAGTTCTCGGAAACAGTCTCCAGCAGGTGCTCAGCACCGTGTTGGTGCTGGTGCTCGTGCTCGTCACGTTCGAAGTCGCGCTGTACGCCGGCTGGCGGCTGGCGGAGTGGCTCGACAAGCGGCTGCGCAAGCCGTCGAGCGCCGTCGCCTACGTGATCCAGGTCGGCGCCTTCGCGGTCTTCTTCTTCGTGACGCTGGCTATAGCGTTGTCCGTGCTCGACTCGCTCGACTTCAAGGCTTTGCTTGAGCCGATGGAGGGCGACGTCGTGCGCGGCGTCTATCTGTGGGCGGCGCTGAGCGCGATCGCGATCGTCCCGCTGGTCGCATTTCTCGGACTGGTTGTCAGCCTGATTCGCTTGCAGCGCCAACCGTCGCTGCGCCTGGCGTTTATGCTGCTGGCACCGGCGGGTATCGGGCTGGCGGCGCTCATCGGTTATCCCATGTACTACGAACTGCGGCTCGCGTTCAGCAACATGAGCCTGCGCAACTTCAGAGAGTTTCAGGTCGGGCTGGAATACGGCGTGGCGAACCTGCAGCGGCTCCTCACCGATCCTGTTCTCCAGCAGCAGACGTTCACCCCGGTCTTCGCTCGTACGGTGATCTGGACGGCGGTGAACGTCTTCTTCCACGTGTGCGGCGGCCTGGCGCTCGCTCTGCTGCTCAATCGCCCGATGCGCGGCAAAGGTTTCTACCGCACGCTGCTGGTGCTGCCCTGGGCGGTGCCGCAAATCATCGCCGTGCTGGCCTGGCGCGGCGAGTTCCACTTCCAGTACGGCTTCGTGAACTTGATCCTGACCGGGCTGGGGCTGGAGCCGATCAACTGGCTGACGGACGCCGTGTGGAACTTCGTCGCCATGTGTCTCGTCAACATCTGGCTGGGCATCCCGTTCATGATGGTCATCTTCCTGGGTGGCCTGCAGAGCATCTCGGGCGAGTATTACGAGGCGGCCGAAATCGACGGGGCCAGTCCCTCCCAGCAGTTCCGCCGCATCACCCTTCCGCTGCTGCGGCCGGTGATGACGCCGGCGATCGTGCTCGGCACGATCTGGACGTTCAACAACTTCAACGTGCCTTTCCTGATCAACCAGAACGAGCTGGAGACGTCGGATATTCTCGTCACGGCGCTGTACCGCGCCGCGTTCGAGTATAACCGGTACGGCTTCGCCGCGATGTTCGCGTTCGTCATCTTCCTGATCCTGCTGGTCTTCTCGCTCGTATACATCTGGCGCTCGGGCACGCTGAAAGGAGTCTACGAATGAGCACCACTACTACCGTCGAACGCCCTCGAGAAGTCGCGCGGCCGACAGCGGCCGCTGTCTCGACCTTCTTCCGCCGCACGCGCGGCGACAGCCCGTTCAAGCGGCTGCTGATTCACGGGACGCTGATCCTGGCGTGCCTGATCGCCGCCTATCCGATTCTGCGCGTCATGAGTGTGGCGCTGCGCCCGAACGACCGCCTGCTGTCGACATCGCTGGAGATCGTCCCGCCAGATGCCTCTCTGGATGCGTTCGGCGAGGTGTTGACGAACACGGATTTCCTGCTGTGGATCTGGAACAGTCTCATCATCACTATCACGACGGCGACGATCGGAGTCATCATCGCGGCCACGTCGGCGTACGCCTTCTCACGCTGGAGGTTCCCCGGCCGGTCGTTCGGGCTGGTGTTCTTGCTGGCGACGCAAATGATCCCGGCTGCCATGCTGCTCGTGCCGCTGTTCATCCTGGCGACGCAGATCGGGATCGTGAATTCGTATCGCGGCCTGGTGCTGGCCTACTCGGTGACGGCGGTGCCGTTCAGCATCTGGATCCTCAAAGGCTACTACGACACGATCCCGATTGACCTGGAGGAAGCGGCCAAGATCGACGGCGCGTCGCAAATGCAGGCGTTCGTCCGCATCTTGCTGCCGCTATCGACTCCGGCGCTGGCGATCGTCTTCCTGTTCAACTTCATGACCGCCTGGAACGACTACTTGTTGGCGCGGGTCATGGTCGGCAGCGTGGCCGATCTGAACACCTGGACGCTGGGCTTCAAGCACTTCATCGATCAGTTCCGCACCGACTGGGGCAACTTCGCCGCAGCATCAATCATGGTCATGATCCCGGTGATGGCCTTGTTCCTGTATTCGGCGAAGTGGCTGATCTCCGGCCTGACACTCGGAAGTGTAAAGGGATGATAGGGTTTGCAGCATGCGGCTGCTGTGGGATATCTTGAAAGGCGCGGCGTCCGACATCGCCGCCGAGCCGTACCTGTTCATCGTGTACAACTTGTTGTGGGTGGTGATGAGCCTGCTGATCATCCCGCTCCCCTTCGCGACGGGCGGCCTGTTCTTCGCGGCGCGGGAAGTCAGCGCGCGGCGAGCCGTCGGCTGGCGAACGTTCTTTGTCGGCGGCCGGCAGGTCGCCCGGCCGATGTACCTGTGGGGTGCGCTGAACCTGGCGGTGGCCCTGATCTTGATCACGAACATCAGTTTCTATGGCCGGCTGGGGAACGTCTTCAGTGATGTGATCCAGTCCGTGCTCATCAGCGCCGCCCTCGTCTGGCTGCTGCTTCAACTGTTCGTCGTGCCGCTTTTGATCCAGCTCAGGCAGCCGAGGCTGCGCGTGGCGGTACAGGACGGCTCGTTTCTGATGCTGCGCCATCCGCTGACGACCCTGGCGATGGCACTGGTCGTCACCGTGCTGATCGTCGCCAGCACGATGATACCGGTTCTGCTGGCCGGGATTACCCCGGCGGCGATTGCCGTGTTGAGCACGCGGGTCGTCGGCGAGGAGCTGGCGCGGCATCGGGATGAGGAATCGGCCGGGCGAAGCCTGGAGTCCAAACCCAAATGAATCGAACGTTCGAGAATCTTGTCTCACTGTTGGCGCTGCTTGCGGTGATCGCGGCGGCATGCACGCCGCCGACCGAAACGCCAGCGCCGCCGATCACGCCGGCTGAGCCAACTGACACGCCAGTTCCGGTCGAGCCGGAAGAGCCGCCGCTATATGTCGCGCTCGTCTGGCATCAGCACCAGCCGCTGTATTACAAAGACCCGGAGACGAACGTCTACACCCGGCCGTGGGTGCGCGTCCACGCGACCAAAGACTACTATGACATGGCCGCGATCCTGAAGAGCTACCCGGACGTGCACGTGACGTTCAATCTTACGCCGGTGCTCATCCGCCAGTTGGACGATCTCGCGGCCGGCGCGAAGGACATCTACTGGGTGCTGGCCGAGAAGCCGGCCGATCAACTGACCGAAGACGAGAAACGCTTCATCCTGCAGCGCTTCTTCGACGTGAATCCGAAGATCGTCAATCGCTTCCCGCGCTACACGGAGTTGCAGGCCAAGCGCGGCGGCGCGGAGCCGGAGCAGATCGACGCGGCGCTGGAGTCATACACCGAGCAGGACTTCCGCGATTTGCAGGTGCTGTTCAACCTGGCCTGGTTCGATCCGGATTTCTTGACCGAAGAGCCGCTCAAGTCGCTGGTGGAGAAGGGCGAGAGCTTCGCCGAGTCGGACAAGCCGATTCTGTTCGACAAGGCCACCGAAGTCATCCAGAGCGTTATCCCGGTTCACAAAGAGCTGCAGGACGCCGGGCAGATCGAGGTCATCACCACGCCGTATGCCCATCCGATCCTGCCGTTGATCTACTCGACCCGGCTGGCGCTGGTGGGCAGCCCTGAGGGCGAGAAACCGACCGACACGTTCTCTTATCCGAACGATGCGAAGGCGCATGTCGAAAAGAGCGTGGAAATATACGAGCAGCATTACGGGCAGAAGCCGCGCGGCATGTGGCCGGGCGAGGGCGCGGTGGCCGAGGACATCGTCAAGATGGTCGGCGAGGCAGGCTACAACTGGATGGCCTCCGGCGAACAGGTGCTGGCCAGGTCGATCGGGATCGATTCGTTCACGCGCGACAGCGCCGACACGGTGCAGGAAGCCGACGCGCTCTACCGCCCCTACCTCGTGGAGGATGCGAAGTCGGGCGCAAAAGTCAACATGATCTTCCGCGATCTGCGCCTGTCGGACCTGATCGGCTTCGAGTACTCGAACAAGGATGGCGAGGCCGCGGCCGAAGACTTGATGCAGCGCCTGGAGAACATTCGCCAGCAACTGAAGAAGGAAGGCGCGGAAGGGCCGCACCTGGTGTCGATCATCCTCGACGGCGAGAACGCCTGGGAGCATTACCCCAACGACGGCAAAGCGTTCTTCCACGCGCTGTACGAGAAGTTGTCGAGCACGCCGGCGATCAAGACCGTGACGCCGTCAGAGTTCTTCGCGATGGTTCCGACGGAACGCGCGATCGAATCGCTGTATCCGGGCGCGTGGTTCAGCCCGAACTACGACACCTGGATCGGCGAATCGGAAGAGGCCAAGGCGTGGGATTATCTGCGCCGCACACGGCAGACACTGGCCCAGTACGACATCCTCCAGCGCAGGACGACGTCGCCTGAGAACCTGGCGCGCGCACTCGATTTCATGTACCTGGCCGAAGGCTCCGATTGGTTCTGGTGGTACGGCGCGGATCAGGACAGCGGCAACGACGACTACTTCGACTTCTCGTTCCGCTCGCTGCTGAGCGAAGTATACATAGCGCTGGGTGAGCTGGTCCCCGACTTCGTGCAAGCGCCCATCGTTTCGCGCCGTGCCGCCCAGCCGACGCAGCCGTTCAAGGGACTGTTCACCCCGATAATCGACGGTGCCGCCGCTGAAGGCGAGTGGGATAATGCGGGCACCTATCTCGTTAGCGGCGGTGCGCAGGCGCGATCGGAGGATGTGATCGCCGCGCTGCGTTACGGCATGGACCAGAACAACCTCTACGCGCGCATCGACGCCAGGGACAGTTGGGGCGACATTCCCGAGGGCGCGGTAAACCTGTACCTGTCAATGCCGCGCGCTGAAGGCTCCAGCCCGTTCTCGATCCGCAGCGCCGTTGCGGAAGACAAGACAGCACTCGGCTTCCAGGCGACGCACGCGCTCGACGTGTCGTTGGACAGCGGCGCGGCTACGCCGTACCGCGCGAACACCATCGGCGAATGGATCGCGGGTGGAGCAGAGGGCATCCAGGTGGCCGTGGACGGGTCGGTGCTGGAGGCGGCGATCCCGCTGGCGCTGCTCGGCGACGACGTGCAGACCGGCGACGACCTGCGCTTTGCCGCGATCGCCAGCTCGGGCCTGCGCGATCTGCACCTGGTGCCCACGGCTGGACCGGCGCAGGTCGTCATCCCCGATCTCGGCACGACAACCGTCGTGCTGAGCGTCGCCGATCCTGAAGGCGACGATCATGGCCCCGGCACGTACACCTATCCGACCGACGGCGTATTCAAGCCGGGCGTGTTCGACATCAAGGAATTCACCGCCGGTTACGACGAGAACAACATCGTGTTTAAGTTCACGTTCTACGGGCCGATTCCGAACCCGTGGGGATCGCCGAATAATCTCGCGGTGCAGACGCTCGACGTGTACGTGGACAAAGACCCCGGCACAGGGACCGGCGCACGCCTGCTGCTGCCGGGCCGTAACGCGGCGCTCGAACCCGGCAATGGCTGGGAGGTGGCGATCTGGGCCGAAGGCTGGACACCGCAGATTCACGCACCCGACGCCGAGGGCAAGCCGAAGCAGATGAGCGCCGATTTCAAGGTCCTGGTCGATCCGGCAGCGCAGACCGCGACGCTGCGCGTGCCGCGCTCGGTCTTCGGTGACGATTTCGATCCGGCCAGGGCGGCCTACCTCGGCATTGTGGCGAGCCAGGATGGGTTCCCGTCCAAGGGCGTGTGGCGGCTGCGCGACGTGTTCCAGACGGCGGAGCAGTGGAAACTCGGCGGCGGGCCGGACGACGCGAACCACACGCGCATCATCGATGCGGCGATTCCTGCCGGCGCGCCGAAGTCGCAGGAGGAGTCTCTGAGCGCGTACCCGCCGTCGCAGGAAACGAATCTCGACCTGCTCGCGCCGGACGATTTTCCGCAGTTGCCGGCGCTGCCGGCAAGCCTGGGGTCGTGACGGCGAGTATTGACACGAATAACCGGTGATGCTACACTAGGCACAGCGTGCCCCCACAGAGAGGAGTGAACGCATGGCGAGTGTAACCTACGATCATGTCACCAAGCGCTTTGGCGGCGGCAAGCAAGGCGACGGTAAGGGCGTCGTCGCCGTCAGGGACCTCGACATTCTCATTGCCGATCGCGAATTCCTCGTCTTTGTCGGCCCGTCAGGCTGCGGCAAGACGACCTGCCTGCGTATGCTGGCCGGGCTGGAGGAGATCACCGAGGGCCAGATCCTGATCAGCGACCGGGTGGTCAACGACGTGCCGCCGAAGGATCGCGACATCGCGATGGTCTTTCAGTCATACGCGCTGTATCCGCACATGTCGGTGTATGACAACATGGCCTTCGCGCTGAAGCTGCGCAAGATGCCCAAAGCCGAGATCGACCAGCGCGTGAAGCGGGCGGCGGATATTCTGGGCATCGGCAATCTGCTCGACCGCAAGCCGAAGCAACTGTCGGGTGGGCAGCGCCAGCGCGTGGCCGTGGGGCGGGCGATCGTGCGCGAGCCAAAGGTGTTCCTCTTCGACGAGCCTTTGTCCAACCTGGACGCCAAGCTGCGCGTGCAGACGCGCGCCGAGATCATCAAGCTGCACCAGCAGCTCGGCACGACGTTCATCTACGTCACTCACGATCAGACCGAAGCGATGACGATGGGCACGCGCATTGCGGTGCTGAAGGATGGTGTGCTGCAGCAGTGCGACACGCCGCAGCGCCTGTATGATAAGCCGGACAACATGTTCGTCGCCGGCTTCATCGGCAGCCCGAGCATGAACTTCTTCGACGCCACGATCGCGCGCGGCGACGGCGGGCTGAAAGCGGTGGGCAAGGAGGGGCGCTTCGAGGTGCCGGTTCCGCCTGATCGCCGGGAACCGCTGCAAGGCTACATCGACAGGACGGTGGTGCTGGGTATCCGCCCCGAAGACATCCACGATATCGCTTTCACGCCACCGGGTATTCGCTCTGCGCTGATCGAGGCGCAGGTGGACGTGACAGAGTTGATGGGCAACGAAGTGTTCTTGTACCTGATTACGGGCGGCACTAACTATGTAGCGCGCGTCGATCCGCGCACGCAGGCACGTGTGGGCGCCACGATTCAGGTCGCGGCGAATCTCGACAACATCCACTTCTTCGACAAGGAGACCGAGAAGGTCCTTCGATAGCGATGCTGAACGATTGAAGCCCTCGGCTACTCGCCGGGGGCTTCTTCTTGTTCGGCGCGGGCCTCGGTCGGGAGACCTTCGGCCATCGGAGAGATGGCCGGCGCGCGTTGACTCACCCCGTAGGCTGTGCTAGACTATCACTACCATCACCACCGCCAGCAGCGAAATTCATGAAGATCCTCTTCCTCGCAGTTGAATGCGCGCCGTTCTATAAGGTCGGCGGCCTGGCCGACGTAATCGGCTCGCTGCCGCGCGCGCTGCGCGAGCTGGGGCACGACGTGCGCGTGGCGATTCCACGCTACCGCTCGATCGACGGCGCGAAGCACAAGCTGACCCGCGCCGGATCGACTTTCAGCGCCTACGCCGGCAGTGAGGCGCGCCGCACGGAGATGCTGCGCTCCGACGCATCCGGCGTGCCCACTTACTTCGTCTGGGATGAGCGATTCTTCAATCGGGACGTGGTCTACGGCCAGCCCGACGAGGTCATGTCGTTCGTGTTCTTTGTGCGCGCGGTGCTCGAGTATCTTCGCCTGGACGAGTGGATGCCGGACATCGTTCACGCTCACGATTGGCATGCGGCGCTGGCGCCGACGTGGCTGGACCTCCTCGGGCGCGCGGACCCGCGCTTCGCGTCGATGGCCTCGGTGTTCACCATCCACAACCTGGCGTACCAGGGCGTGACCGGCGACGCGATCTGGACATTCGCCGGCCTGCCGGCGCGTCACACGCATCTCGCCGTCGAGCAGCCTGGCACGATCAACTGGATGGCGCGCGGCATCGCGCACGCCGACGTCGTGAACGCCGTCAGCGCGCGCTACGCTCGCGAGATCATGAAGCCTCAGTTCGGCGCGGGCCTCGACCCGCTGCTGCGCGAGCGGAAGGATCGCGTCAGCGGCATTCTCAACGGCATCGACGCCGACGTCTGGAATCCCACCGACGATGGGACGCTGGCTGCCCGCTTTGACGCCGGCTCGCTCGAGCGTCGCGCGCGCAACAAGCGCGCGCTGCAGCGCGCGCTGAAGCTGCCGCCCAACGGCGCGCCGCTCGTCGGCATGGTCACGCGTCTGGTCGAGCAGAAGGGCATCGACGTGCTCCTGAACGCGGTCGGCGATCTGCTCTCGCGCGACGTGCAGCTCGCCGTGCTCGGCGCCGGCGACCCGATGTACGAAGGCGCGCTGCAGGCGCTGGCCGCGCGCTATCCGAAGAAGCTCGCCGTGGCGCTGCGCTTCGACGATGCGCTGGCGCGCCTGATCTTCGCCGGCAGCGACATGTTTCTAATGCCTTCGCGCTACGAGCCGAGTGGGCTGAGCCAGATGATCGCGATGCGCTATGGCTCGGTGCCGATCGTGCGGGCGACCGGCGGGCTGGCCGATTCCGTTAAGGATGCCTCTCGCCACCGTGCGTCCGGCACGGGCTTCGTGTTCGGTCCGTATACGGCGCGCGCGCTGCTCGAGGCCATCGACCGGGCGCTGAAGACTTATCGATCCGAGCGGGCGTGGCGCGCCATTCAGATGCGCGCGATGCAGGCCGACTTCTCGTGGGCGCGCTCGGCGCGGCAATACGAGCGGCTGTATCGCAAGGCGATTCAATTCCACAACGCCGCCTGATGGTTTAGAGCGAATTCCGATTGCGTGTATGCCAATCCGGAGTCGAGTCTCACTTGCCCCCGTAGCGCCTGTCCTGAGCGTAGCCGAAGGAAAGCGGAGTGGGGTTAGGCGGCTTCCGGCTTGAAGCCTCGACTCCGGCGTAATTCAAAGTGGAATCCGCTCCAGGGTGAGCGGCTGCAGTTTAGCCGGACGCATTTCAGTGATGGGGTAACGCGATGCGCGCTTTGGCGATGGTCCTGGCCGGCGGTCGGGGCAAGCGGTTGAGCATTCTCACGCAGAAAAGGGCCAAGCCGGCCGTGCCGTTCGCCGGCAAATACCGCATCATCGACTTCCCGCTCTCCAACTGCGCCAATTCCGGCATCACGACGGTCGGCGTGTTGACGCAGTACCGGCCCCGCTCGCTCAACGACCACATCCGTATCGGCGCGCCGTGGGACCTCGATCGCCGCCACGGCGGCGTGTGGCTGCTGCATCCCTACGAGCGACAAACCGAGATGGAATATTACGCCGGCACCGCCGACGCCATTCAGCAGAATTTCGACTTCATCCGCCACAACAAGCCGGACGTGGTGCTGATCCTCGCCGGCGATCACATCTACAAAATGAACTACGACGACCTGATCACGTTCCACACCTCGAAGCAGGCCGACCTGACGATCGCCGCGCTCCAGGTGCCGATCGAAGAGGCGTCTCGCTTCGGCATGCTGGCAGCGGATGCGGCGTACCAGGTCGTCTCGTTCGAGGAGAAGCCGCTGCAGCCGAAGGGCACGCTGGCGTCGATGGGCATTTACGTGTTCAACACCGAAGCGCTGAGCGAGGCCCTGATGACCGATACGAAGGATCCCAACTCGGATCACGATTTCGGGAAGAATATCATCCCGAAGATGATCGCCGGGAATTATCGTGTGTTCGCCTGTCCCTTCACCGACTACTGGGTAGACGTCGGAACGGTGCAGGCGTATTGGGAAGCGCACATGGATCTGCTCGTCGACGATCCGCAGCTCAATCTGCTCGATCGCAACTGGGTCATTCACACCGTGTCCGAGGAGCGTCCGCCGGTCAACATCCGCACCGGCGCGCAGGTGTCGCACAGCCTGATCACCGACGGCTGCGTGATCGAAGGGGCGGTCGAGTACAGCGTGCTGTCGCCGGGCGTGCGCGTCGCGCGCGGCGCGGTTGTGCGCAATTCGATCGTGCTGACCGATTGCGATATTCGGGCCGGCGCCGTCATCGATCGCAGCATCATCGACAAGCAAACCGTCGTCGGCGAAAACGCACACGTCGGCCAGGGCGCCGACTACAGCCCCAATCCGTTGGGCGACCTGGTGACGGGGATCACACTGGTCGGCAAGAATGCGCGCATCAGGCCAGGCGCGAAGATTGGCCGGAACTGCGTGATCAGCAGCGACGTCGTCGAAAGCGATTTTTCGGAGCTGGTGGTGCCCAGCGGCACGACCGTTGGGCGCTTGCCGAAGCAATGAGTGTCGTTCGATCGCGCCATGGCCGACAAACTCTACCTCTGCCTTGTCTTACACAATCATCAGCCGGTCGGGAACTTCGATTTCGTCTTCGAGGAGGCCGTCGCCCATGCCTACGAGCCGCTCGTCGACGCGCTGGAGCGCCATCCGGGCGTGCGGCTGACGATGCACTGGTCGGGATCGCTGCGCGACTGGCTGCACGCGCACCGGCCCGACTTGCTCGCGCGGATTCGCACGCTGGTCGGTCACGGGCAGGTCGAGCCACTGGGCGGCGGATATTACGAGCCGGTGCTCGTCGCGCTGCCCGACGCGGACAAGCTCGGCCAGTTGGACAAGCTGACGGAGACGGTTCAGCAAGACTTCGGCGTCCGCCCGCGCGGCGCGTGGCTGGCCGAGCGGGTCTGGGAGCCGCACCTGCCCAAGTTCTTCGCCGAGGCCGGCCTGGAATACACGCTGCTCGATGACACGCACTTTGCGCAAGCCGGCTATTCCGAAGACGATCTATACGGCACCTACGTGACCGAAGAGCAGGGCTACACCCTGCGGGTATTCGTATCGTCTCAGCATTTGCGCCAGGCCATACCCTGGTCACCGGTCGATCAGATCATGAACTGGCTGCGCGGGCTGGCGGAGAAGCCGCTTGCGCCGGGCGCGCCGCCGCGGCTCGTCGCCGTTGCCGAGGATGGTGAGAAGCTCGGGCTATGGCCCGGCACCGATACCTTGTGCTGGGGCGACGGCAAGACCGGGGGCTGGGTCGAGTCGTTTTTCACCGCGCTCGAGCGCAGCGCCGATTGGCTGACGCTTCTGACGCTCGACGATGCAACGCGCATACTGCCGCCGCTCGGTCGGGCGTATCTGCCCGCCGGCTCGTACGAAGAGATGACGGTCTGGTCACTGCCTGCTGTGCGGGCGCAGGAGCTGGCCGCGCTCAAGCAGCAGTTGCAGGCGGCCGGCCGGGAGGATATTCTGCGGTACGTGAAAGGCGGCACGTGGCGCTCGTTCATGACCAAGTACCCCGAGGTCAACACGCTGCACAAGCGCATCGTCTTCGCCAGTCGGAAAGTGCGCCAGATTAAGAAGGCGGCGCTCCGCGCCAAGGCGCTCGACCACCTGTGGGCCAGCCAATGCGACTGCCCGTACTGGCACGGCGTGTTCGGCGGCGTGTATCTGTTTCACATTCGGGAGGCGGCTGCGCGGCACCTGATCGAGGCCGAGGCGATCGCCGACCGCGCGCTGCATGCCGGCGAGACGTGGTCGGATGTGACGACGAGCGACATCGACTGCGACGGCTTCGCGGAGATCGTGCTCGCCAGTGACACGCAACAGGTGATGGTGTCGTTGGGGCAGGGCGGGTCGATCGTGGCCTGGGACTGGCGCGCGACGAAGACGAATCTCCTCAACGTGCTGTCGCGCCGGCGCGAAGCATACCACGCCAGCCTCATCGAGGCGGCGGCCAACGGCACGCTCGTCGTCGCCGGGCAGCCGCCTTCTCTCCCCCCGCAAGCGGGGGGAGCCGGAGGGGGGGCGACCGTGCGCGCGAAGGAAGCCGGTCTGGAAGAGCGCCTGATCTACGACTGGTATCGCCGCGCCAGCCTGATTGATCACGTCTTCGCGCCGGATGCGAGTCTCGACGCGTTTTACCGCTCGACCTACGACGAGCTGGGCGACTTCGCGAATCAACCCTACACGGCGAAATCCTCCCGCCCGAAAGGATCCGTCGTATTGTCACTCGCGCGCGATGGCGGAATCCACCTTGCCGATCGCAGGATGCCACTCAGGGTCGAGAAAAAGATCGGCCTGCATCCGGGCGAAAGCCGGCTGGCTGTGGACTACGCCGTCACGAATCTCGGCGACAGAGCGGTGAAGGCGCGGTTCGGCGTCGAGACCAACTGGGGCATCTCCGGCGGCGACAGCAGCGAAGGCGCGTACCTGGTGTGGCCGGGCGGCACGCTCGAGCGCCTGAACCGCGTGTGCGAGACGAAGAGCGCCGGCGACGTCGCGATCGTCCACGAATGGATCGGGCGCGTCGTCGTCCACGCCGGCCAGGCGGCCACGTGGTGGCAGTTCCCGATCGAGACGATCTCCAATTCCGAAGCCGGTTTCGAGCGCGTGTATCAGGGCCTGTCGCTCACCGCGCATTGGCCGCTCGATCTGGAGCCGGGCGGCGTGTGGAGGCTATCCCTGTCCTTCACGCTATTGCCTGCGGTCGATTAACCACATGCCGGCGCTCGCCGTTCACAGTCACTTCTATCAGCCCCCGCGCGAGGATCCTTTCACGGGCGTCATGCCGGTCGAGCCGCAGGCCGCGCCTTACCACGACTTCAACGAGAAAGTCACGGCCGAATGCTATCGCCCGCTCGCCGAGCGTGGCGTCTTCGAGCGTCTGTCGTTCAACATCGGCCCGACGCTGATGGGCTGGCTGGCCCGCTACGCGCCGGACGTCTACGCGCGCATCACGGACGCGGATCGCAGCCAGGTGAAGCGGATCGGCGTGGGTAACGCGCTCGCGCAGCCGGCGCATCACACGATCCTGCCGCTGGCTCGCCGTCGCGACAAGCTGACGCAGGTGCGCTGGGGGATCGCTTCCTTCCGGCACCGCTTCGAGAGGCAGCCGCGCGGTATGTGGCTGCCCGAGATGGCCGTCGATCTGGAAACGCTCGACGTGCTGTCCGAAGAGGGCCTGTCGTTCACGATCTTGAGCGAGCAGCAGGTGAGCGGCGACCTGCGCGCCGGGGCGGGACCGTACCGCGTGCGCCTGCCGCGCGGCGGCTATTTCGCCCTGTTCGTGCGTGACCGCGATCTCTCCGACGCCGTTGCGTTCAGCCTGCCGAAGCTGGGCGACGCCCGCATCTGGACGAGCGAAGTGCTGACGGGACGGGGCGGTCAGCTTACCGTGATCGCCTCTGACGGCGAGACCTTCGGGCATCATCACCGGCAGGGGATCGATTTCCTGGAGGCGCTCTTGTCAGGCGGCGATTTGATCACGGGCAGGGGCAAGCCCGGCCCCTACGCGGTGCTGTCGCTCGCCGACTATTTACGGCGGCACCCGCCGACGATCGAGGTGGAAGTCAAAGAGCGCACCGCCTGGTCGTGCTGGCATGGCCTGGACCGCTGGGATGCGGGCTGTGACTGCACGCCCGGCGACTCCGCGTGGAAACCGGCGCTGCGCTCGGCGCTCGACCTGGTGGCCGACGAGATCGACGCGATGTACCTGCACGAGACGCGCCGCCTGGTCGAGCAGCCGTGGCGATTGATCGACGATTCGATCGACGTGGTGTTGGGCGTCACCGACATGCGTACCCTTGTCGACGAGTGCGCCAAGCGCGTGCTGAAGACCGGCCAGTTGCAGCGCATCGGGCATCTCGTCAAGGCCCAACTGCACCGGCAGCGCATGTTCACGAGCTGCGGCTGGTTCTTCGACGACCTGGATCGCTTCGAGCCGCGCTACGTCGTGGCCAACGCCGCGCGCGCGATCCAGTTGTGCCGCCAGGCGACCGGCGTCGATCTCGGGCCGGTCTTTCGCGAGACGCTCGCGCCTGTGCGCAGCGGGGCCTCGGGACTCACCGCCGCCGAGGTGTACGACAAGATTGTGGCGCGTGCACAAGCAGCGGCCCCTCAGACCGGCCATTGACGCGTTCTGGCGCAGGCGAGCCAGCGAAACCATGGGCCTTGCTAACACTGTCCGTCCAT
>DASSFZ010000068.1:0-13155 GCA_035693785.1 Anaerolineae bacterium
ATCTTCTGCATCCCCTTCGTCATATTCGTCCCATTCCTCCGCTCCCACTTCATCAACATCCCGCAGATCAGCCAGGCGCGGATCGCGTTCTGTGACGATGGGGATCTCGGTCTTTCTCTTCGCACTCTCAAGGTATTCGAGCACGACGGCAACCGCGTGCTTGCAGGTTGTCCAGTAGGGGCAGGTACAGGCGGAAGTCAGCCCGCCTTCGCCGAAATCGACGCGCGTGGCGTATTTCTCGGTGCCCAACACCCACGCGATCAGACCGCCGCCGGGTGTGCGAGCGAGGTCCTGCACGTGATGACTGCGCTGGTAGCTGCGCCCGCGGGAAACGACGGACGACCCGGCCCAATCTTCGAGATCGTCCCAGGTCAAGTCCTCAAATGGATCGGTTTTGGAGCGACGTCTGCTCACCTGACAGCTCTTGTGCAATGATGTTGCTGGCGTGCATCGACACGCGGATCTTTGTCCGCGAATAACGCGAAGCTTCAGATAGCGTCGTCTATCTCGAGAGATTCACTTGGCGGACCGAGGGGCACCAGGTAGTTGAAGTTGTCTGCGCCGGCCGTTCGCAGCAACTGGTGCACAATAGCGTCCACGTTGTCGTATGGCCCCGCTATGAAGAAGGGCTTGCCGTCTTTGCCGAACGTGACCTGCCCGCTGCGCGGATGTGCGTCCGCCGAGTCGAGGATGTGCTGTGCCAGTTTGAAATCACGGTGCGGCTTGAAGCCAAACTGCGCGGCGTACTCGATGCTGCCGTAGACGAGTTCGTGGGCCAGGGCGGGCGAGATCTCGAGCGGCTTCTCGCCGCGAAACATCTTCGTCAGGTAGTCGCGCCTGAACTCTCCCGAAGGAATCTCGGCGTTGCAGAAAGCATCCTTCACGCCCAGGCAGTAATAGTCCACCAGGTAGTTGCCGAACGCGATGTTACCATTCGGCTGGCGCCGCGCCACGACGACGTAGGTCAGGCCGTTGTCCTTCCAGGTGCGCATCGCCCAGCAACCTTCAAGGGGATAGTTGCGCGCCTGGCGGATGTGGAACAGGGCGCTCATAGGCGCTGCCGCATGCGCGCGTTTGCGGGCGAGTTTATCCTGAGTGCGTTGCTTATGTGCTTTGTTTAATTTCTTCTTCTCGCCTTTTTTCATTGGCTGCTTTCCCAGTGGACGCCGATGGCGTGCAGAGGGCGCACAGATTCCAAGGTTGCCAGCGTTCTCCGCACCGTCAGTAGTAGTGAAAATCTATCCCCGTCACGGCGCCGAGGTCGCGGACGGCAGCGCCGCCGAATACAACCGCCCGCCGCTGATCACGTACAGCCGGCCGAGACGCTCGTCGACGAGGATGTCTTCGAGCGCGTCGAATTCGCCGCCGGGCGCGCGGAGCTGCCGGATGAAGCGCCCGTCCGGCGCGAGATGAATGATGCGCGCGCCTTCGCGATCGGCGATGTAGAAGCCGCTATCGGTCGGCGTGTACGGATCGACCGCCGCCGCGACTGGCTTGCCGATCGGCGACGGCAGGCCGGACACCTGAAATGTCGCCTCTTCTCCACCGAAGTACTTATGCGCCACGCCGTTCGATTCGAGCAGGTACACATTGCCATCGATCGCCAGGTCGATCGTGCTTGCAATACCGGGAGGCGCCGTCTCGAAATAGCCTTCGGGTAAGGTCGTATAGCCATCCGCCGTCGCAACGTATTTCCACAACTGCTGCCCTGTTGCATCGAGCAGGTAGATATTGCCGTCGAAGGTGTCCATGCGAATCACGCCGGGCGGCGCACTGTCCTGGGCGAAGGGCAGCGCGCTCGGGCCGAATGCCGGATCGTATTCGACCAGCCCGCCGCGCTCCAGAATGACCAGCGCGCTTTTCTGGCGCTGGCCGCCGGCTTCGATCCAGGCCATGTCGATCAGCGCGCCGATCACCCGATCGTCGACGGTGATCCCGCTCGATACGGCTGGCGCCGGCTCGCCGCCGATCACCGTGTCTCCCTGATTGCTCAACGCAAACCGATCGACGCGGCCCTCGTCCGGGTCCATCACGAACAGCGACGCGCCCTGTACGGCGAGCCGACGGCGGCCCGCTTTCGTATAGTCGTACAGCAGGATGGGTGACAGGCGCTGCGTGCCGTCCTGCTGGTCGAGCTGTGCTTGCGCCTGCGTGCGAAGCACGATCGCGACTTCGTTGTTGGGGTCGAGAGCCAGCGCCTGGTTCGCCGCAGCCAGCGCGTCGCCCCAGCGCGCGCGCTTCTCTTCGCCGGTCGCCGCCGCATCCGCCTGCGCCATTGATGCCTGCCCCTGTGCCAGGAGCGTCTCGACCTGCGCCGCTGCGCCGCGCTGGACGTACACCGTCGTCACCACGGCGGCGACGATCAGCGGAATGCCGATCGCGATCGCGGCCATGATCAGAGTGTGACTTTCGAGCGAGGGAGCTGTGCGACGTCGAGCCGGGCGCGCCGCCGGCCGATCGGGAAGTGTCGTCTGCACGAATCCGCGCGCCGCTGCGCTCAACGATCTCAGACCGCGTGACACACCCTGGCCGACCGAGGCGGCCCATTCGCCGACTTGTGGCATGATTCGGCGAGGCGGCGCGGGGGAGACTCGATCACGTATCGAAGTCTTTGTCGCGGGCGCGACAGCCGGCGCGGCGCTTGTCTCGGGAGCGGCTGTGGCCGCCGTCACCTCGATCAGCATGGCGATTAGGTTTCCGTCGCGAACCAGGCGCTCCAGGTTGTCGAGCGCCGTTTCGACGCCGACATACACGATCGACGAGGCGATGGCCTCTTCCGGGATGCGCGCCGGGAGCGAGGCGTCGGCCAGCAGGAGTGTGTCGCCGGGGTGCAGATCGGCGCGCGAGAAGCGCACCTCGACGGCGCGCGCTACACCGAGCGGCGGCAGGCTGCCCGCTGCATCGCTGCGCGGAAAGCGCTCCAGGCGACCTTGATGCGCCAGGTACGCGCACGACGGCCCGGCCTGCGCGATGAACACCTCCGGCCCGCGCAGCACGGCGCACGTGACGCCGGCCTGCGCCGCCGCCGGCGCCGACCGGTTGTTGTCGACCAGCCACTCGTTGCCGGCGTCGATCGCCGCGCGCAACCCGGCGGTGACGCTGCCCGACGTGTGCCAGTATATTTGCTGGATGCGCTGGATAAGCTCCTGAATGAGCGAGGCCGATCCGCTCGCGTCGACCAGAATGAATAGCGTGTCGTCCTGGCGTCCGCGCGCACTGCGACGCGGCGCCGTGAACGCGCTGCATTGCGGCGTCACGCCCTGCCGCTGCCCGCGGACGAGATGCAATTCACCGACGATCGAATCGAGGGAGATCACCACGAAGTAATTGTAGCATAATTCGACATTCAACATTCTTCATTCGTTCTCTCCCCATCCGCCGCCACCTGGCGTTCGAATCGACAGCACGTCGCCCGTGTCGAGCTGGAGCTGGACTTTGCCGGGGAGCCGAGACGTGACGCCCTCGCGGATCAGCGCGTTCTCGCCCGGCGCGCCGGGCTCGCCGCCGCTCAGGCCGTACGGCCGCGCTGCACGCCGCTCGCCGAGCAGGGTTGCCGTGACCGGCGCAAGGAACTCGATCTCGCGGATCAACCCGTCGCCGCCCCGTCGCCGCCCCGCGCCGCCCGAGCCGCACCGGATGGCGTACTGCCGCACGCGCAGGGGAAAGGCCAGCTCGAGCGCCTCGATCGGCGTGTTGAGCGTATTGCTCATGTGGACGTGGATGCCGGACGCGCCGTCGCGCAGCGGACCTGCGCCAGCGCCACCCCCCATCGTCTCGTAGTAGGCGAACGGCGCGCCGTCCGCCCGCACTCCGCCGAACGTCAGGTTATTCATCGTGCCCTGGCTCGCGGCCGGAATGAGGTCGGGAAGCGCGCGAGCCAGCGCGCCGAAGACGGCGTCGACGATGCGCTGCGACGTTTCGACGTTGCCGCCCGCGACGGCGTGCGGCGGCTTCGCGTCGAGCACTGAGCCTTCCGGGACGATCACGCGAATCGGCGCAAAGGCGCCGGCGTTCGTCGGCGCGTCGTCGTGACCCATCGCGCCGACGACGCAGCGCACGCAGTAATACACGGCGCTCTCGACGATCGCGCGCACGGCATTCAGATTTCCTCGCACAGCCGGCGAACTGCCGGTGAAATCCACACTGAGCGAATTGCCTTCGATGGTGAGGATGACCTTAATGGTAACCGGGGACTGGTAATTGGTAATTGGGAGTTGGGAGTTTGAAATTTGATGTTTGAAATTGGAGAGCTCTTCGTCGTCGAGATAGTCTTCGAACGTGTAAGCGCCATCCGGCATCGAGGCGATGGCGTGGCGCGTGAGCCGCTCGGCGTATTCGATCAGCGCCGCCGCATAGGCCAGCGTCGTCTGCAGGCCGTAGCGCGCGACGATTTCCCGCGCGCGCCGCGCGCCGACTTCGTGCGCCGCCATTTGGGCGTCGAGGTCGCCGCGCCGCTCGTCGGGCGTGCGTACGTTGCGCAGGATCAGATCGAGCACGGCCTGGTTGGCCTTGCCCGCGTCGACGATCTTGACGGGCGGGATGATCAGGCCCTCCTGGTAGATCTCGCTCGAGAGCGGCATCGATCCTGGGGACATGCCGCCGACGTCAGCATGATGGGCGCGCGAAGCGACATACAGTAGGGGCGTACCCTTGCGGTCGCCCGAATGGGCAGGCGCGAGGCCTGCCCCTGCGTCGATGAAGACCGGCGAGACGAGCGTGATGTCGGGCAAGTGCGTGCCGCCGAGATAGGGATCGTTGAGAATGACGACGTCGCCGGGCGCGAACGGGCTGCACTGCTCGATCGCCGACCGCACCGAGGCGGGCATCGCGCCGAGGTGCACGGGGATGTGCGCGGCCTGCGCCAGCAGGCGGCCCTCGCCGTCGAACAGCGCGCACGAGAAGTCGAGGCGCTCCTTGATGTTGGGCGAGTACGCCGTGCGCCGCAGCGTCACACCCATCTCCTCGGCGACCGAGGCGAACAGGTGCTTGAAGATCTCGAGGGTGATGGGGTCGGGAGACATAGAGTCAGATCGCTTGGGAGCCGCGTGATGCGTGGCGAGTGATACGTGAAACGTGATGCGTAAAACGTGATACGTGGTGCGTGAAACGTGAGCTGTGTTAAACACTGCGCGACACGCAACACGCGATACGCTATGCGCGCTACGCCCTAAACTTTAAGCAGCACGGTTCCGACACCCATTTTCTGCAGCGCGAGGTCGGCGTAGTATTCGACGATGGGGTTTTCGTCGTCCAGCGCGGTGATCAAGGCGGGGATGGATTGTGGGTCGGCGATGTGCGCCAGCGCCCGCGCCGCGCGGCTGCGCACCGAGGGCGTGCCTTCCTTCAGGGTGGCGATTAAACGGGGAGTCGCCGCCGGACCGATGCGCGCGAGGGAGTCGGCGGCGAGCTGGCCGACGTACACGCTGGGGTCGGCGAGCCGCCCGATCAGAGCCGGGATGGCGCTGGCCGCCTCTCCGTCGAGCGCGCCGAGCGCGTAGATGGCACACGCGCGCACGTCGGGATCGACGTCGTGGCAGCGGTCGATGAGCAAAGCGATCGCGGCAGCCGAGTCGATCTCACCCAGCGCGCGAGTGACCCACCAGCGGCAGTCGCCATCGGGATGAGAGAGCAGATCGCGCAAGACGGGCAAGGCGGCATCGCCCAGCCTGCCGAGCGCCAATGCCGCCTCTTCGGCGCGGTCGTCATCGCCGGAAAACAACGCTTCGATCAGGGTCTTGTGATCTGCCGCGGTCATAATCGGCCCTCGAAAGTGTGTTGCGTGTTCCGCCATTCAAAACGAAACACGCAACACGTTAAGGTTGTCCCAGTTGCTCGACAGGGACATTACGCCACTTGTCGCCCTCTTCGATCAGCATGATGGGGATGTCGTCTTGAATCGGGTATTTGCGGTCGCAGCCAGGCTCCTGGCACACGAGCCACACGCCTTTGACGAGCACCAGGCGACCCGGATCAGGTCCTTCGCGTCGAGTCGGCCCGCTGACGCAGTGCGGGCAACGGAGGATTTCGAGCAGGTCGGTGCTGACCATACATTTCTCCTGTGAGGGAATCGCGCGTTGATTTTATCACATGCGAAATCGATCGGCAATTGTTTGACAGCCCTATGCCCGCATGGTATACTGTGTTTGCGTTGAGGGAGATGCCCTCACCAGGAGGGATGGCCGAGCGGTCTAAGGCGGTGGTCTTGAAAACCACTATGGGGGCAACCTCATCGGGGGTTCGAATCCCTCTCCCTCCGCCATCGGATCGGATGTCCGGGGAGATGCCGGAGTGGACGATCGGAGCCGCCTGCTAAGCGGTTGTGCGGGTAAAACTGCACCCAGGGTTCGAATCCCTGTCTCCCCGCCTGGTCGGAGGGTCTCCGGACCCCGATACACGCCCCTGTAGCTCAGCGGATAGAGCGCAGCCCTGCGGAGGCTGAGGCCCAGGTTCAATTCCTGGCAGGGGTACCTATACCGATGACTACGCTCCACGTCTTGAGTGCCGTGGGCGTTTTTGTTTTGTCGGTTCTGGTTGCCTCCTCGCGGTCCTGGATGGGGATGTGAGGTTGGGGGTTGGAGATTAGAGATTAGAGATTAGAGATTGGAGATTGGAGATTGGAGATTGAAGCCATGCGGAAACGCAGGTGGTTGACGATAGTCGTTGCCGGCATTTTGGCTTTCTGCCTTCTGGGGTGGGCTTTGGCGTATTACTTCGTCGGCGTCGATGTGAGTTTCATTGCAGGGATGGTGCGGGCGCGCATGGCGGATGGGAGACAGGCCATGCCCGTCGCGCCGGCGGGTGTCGAGGTGACGACGGTTGCCGATGAGCTTGACGCGCCGACGTCGCTGGCCTGGTCGCCGGACGGCGCGATCTACGTCGCGGACTTCGGGGCGGGGAAGGTGTATCGTTTCGCCGTGCCCTGAGCGTGCTCGTAAGATTCTCGCTGACACAACTCGAAACGTGCCTTTTTGTCATGCCCTTTGCTATAATATGCGCGGATAACCCGGCGAAGGCATTGTTGCCCAGATTCTCGCAGCGGCGATCGACGCCTAGCGATGTGGGTCCTTGAGCCAGGTGTGATATGATCGAGTTATGAGGAGGACAGTCGCATGAACTGGAAGGAACGCATCGTCGTTGATCCGAGCATCCTGGTTGGGAAACCGGTCGTTAAGGGCACACGCCTCGCGGTCGAGTTTATCGTCGATCTCTTGGCGCAAGGCTGGAGCGAGGCGGACCTGCTGCGCAACTACCCCGGACTGACGCATGAAGACATTCAAGCGTGCCTGAGTTACGCCAGCGCCATTCTGAAAGCCGAAAAGGTCTATCCCTTCGAGATGTCGCAGGCGTAGCCTATGCGCATCCTGGCGAATGAGAACTTCCCTGGCGACGCCGTCAATGCCCTGCGCAATCAAGGGCACGACGTGGCATGGGTGCGCACCGACGCGCCGGGCACCAGCGATGTCGATGTGCTGGCGCACGCGCAACGCGAGAACCGGATCGTCGTCACGTTCGATAAAGACTTTGGCGAATTGGCTTTCCGAGCGCGGCTGCCGGCATCGAGCGGCATCATCCTGTTCCGAATCTCGGCTCCATCGCCGGCACACGTGGCGCGCGTCGCCGTTGCCGCCCTCGAAAGCCGGACGGATTGGGCCGGCCACTTTACCGTCGTCGAGGATAGGCGTATTCGCATGACTCCCTTGCCTTGACTGATGCAGTCAACTGTGGTGGCCGCTGCCTGCCGCACGAAAAGACACCTAGACTCTCAGCAGTCTTGGTGTCTTCGTGTCTTGGTGGTATTAAATAGCTTCGCGCCCTTCGCGTCTTCGCGGTTAAAGTTTTCCTTGCGCGCCCATCACCGCGACGGCGGCGATCGAGACGATCTCGTCGACGTCGTCGCCCGGCTGCAGCACGTGGGCAGGCGCGCCGAGGCCAAGCAGGATCGGGCCGATGATCTGAGCGCCGCCCAGCCGCCGCAGCAGCTTGTAAGTGACGTTGGCCGCTTCGAGGTCGGGGAAGATCAGGACGTTGGCCGCTTTCACGCGGCTGAAGGGGAAGCGGCTTTCGATCAGCTCGGGCATCACGGCGACGTCGGCCTGCATCTCGCCATCGATCGCCAGGTCGGGCCAGCGCGCGCGGACCAGCTCAGTCGCGCGCCGGACTTTCTCCGCCAGCGGGTGCGGCACGCTGCCGAAGTTCGAGAACGACAGCATCGCCACGCGCGGCGTGAGATTCAGCCGCGCGGCGAAGTCGGCGGCAAGCATCGCGATCTCGGCCAGGTCCTCGGCGCCCGGCTCGATGTTCACCGTCGCGTCGCTGAAGATGTACACCTGATCGCGCACGAGCAAAATGTACGCCCCCGCCGCCTTGCCGACGCCGGGACGGGTGTGGAAGATCTGCAGCGCGGGCCGGATGACCTCGGGATACTCGTACGTCAGGCCGGAGATGAACGCGTCGGCGTCGCGCTCGTGCACCATCATCAGTCCGAACACATTCGGCTCGTGAATGCGCTCGCGCGCGTGCCCGAGCGTGACGCCGCGACGCTGGCGCAGCTTGTAGTACGACTCTGTGTATGCCTCCAGGCGGGGGTCCACATTGGGGTCGACCGCGTCCGGCGTGAAGTGAAGACCCAACACTTGCGCCTGTCGATGGATGACCTCGGGCCGGCCGAGCAGGATCGGATGGCCGATGCCTTCGTCGACGATCGCCGCTGCCGCGCGCAGGATCGTCGTGTGCTCGCCCTCGGCGAAGACGATGCGCTTGGGTGCGGCTTTGGCCTGGTTGATCATCGTGCGACGCAGGCGGCGGCCCTGACCCATGCGCGCCGCGAGCTGCTCGCGGTATTCGTCGACGTCGATCGGCTTGCGGGCGACGCCGCTGCGCAGGGCGGCCTCGGCCACCGCCGGCGCAACCCACAGCAGCGCGCGCGGATCGAGCGGCTTCGGGATGATGTAATCCCGACCGAACTTGAGCGATGTCAGGCCATAGGCGTTGAGTACGGCGTCGGGCACGTCTTCGTGCGCCAGCGCGGCGAGCGCTTGCGCGGCGGCGATCTTCATCTCCTCGTCGATGGCGCGCGCCTGCACGTCGAGCGCGCCCCGGAAGATGAACGGGAATCCCAGCACGTTGTTGACCTGGTTGGGATAATCGGACCGCCCGGTTGCGACGATAGCGTCGGGGCGAGCCTCTTTGGCGTCTTCGTACGCGATCTCCGGCTCGGGATTGGCCATGGCGAAGATGATCGGAGCGGGCCGCATCGTCCTGATCATGTCTTTGGTCACGATGCCGCCGACGGATAAGCCGACGAACACGTCGGCGTCGGGCAGCACGTCGGCGAGCGTGGCCGGCCGGTCGCCCTGCGCGAACGCCGCCTTCTCTGGGAACATCTCCTTCTTACGGCCGCGATACACCAGCCCGGCGACGTCGGTCATCCAAATGTGCTCGCGCGGCACGCCCAGGCGGACGAACATGCTGGCGGTGGCAATCGCCGCCGCGCCCGCGCCGGAGAAGACGACCTTGATCTGATCGATCTTGCGTCCCGTCAGCTCCAGGGCGTTCAGCAGGCCGGCCGAGGCGATGATCGCCGTGCCGTGCTGGTCGTCGTGGAACACGGGGATGTCGAGCAGGCTCTGCAGCGTCTTCTCGACGAAGAAACACTCGGGAGACTTGACGTCTTCGAGGTTGATGCCGCCGAAAGTCGGCGCGATGGCCCGGACGACGTGGATGAGCTGATGCGGGTCGCGTGTGTCGACTTCGATGTCGAACACGTCGATGTCGGCGAAGCGCTTGAACAGCACGCCCTTGCCTTCCATCACCGGCTTCGATGCCAGCGCGCCCCGGTCGCCCAGGCCGAGGATGGCCGTGCCGTTCGAGACGACGGCGACGAGATTGGCCTTGGCCGTGTATTCGTAGGCGGCCTGGGGAGATCGTTCCAGCTCCAGCACGACCTGCGCGACGCCGGGGGTGTAGGCCAGCGACAGATCGCGCTGCGTCAGCATCGGCTTGGTCGGCACGACTTCGATCTTGCCGGGGCGATTGCGGCGATGGTATTCGAGCGTTTCCTGCGCGGTGACGGCCATGGATGTCCTTTCCCCTTCACACGTTGACGTTGAGCGCGCTGCCCGATTCGTAGCGCCGCAGGCCGGCGTAGAACACCGCGCTCGACACGGCGGTGATGACGATCGCAGCGCCGGCCAGCAGGGCAAGCAGCCCCAGGTCGAGATGGCGGACGGCGTTGAGCGGCACCGCGCCGACGAACGCCGCCGGCAGCACGGTGAGCATCATGAAGCGGACCGCGCCCTGGAAGATGTCCGACGGGTACATGGCCAGCGTCATCATCGCGTTCATGGCCTGCTCGGCCAGTCCCGACGCATTGCCCAGCCAGAATGTCAGCGAATGGAACAGCGTGAACGCCATGACGAACACGACGGCGGCGAGCAGCGACGCGACCAGCCACATGCCGATTTCGGGCGGCGTGAACCGGCCGGCGAGCAGGTATGTGACGACGCCGAACGAGATGTCGCCCAGCGCCGAGTTGCTCATGCGCGAGGCCAGCACATTGAGCAGCACGCTGCGCGGGAGCGCCAGGTAATAATCGAGCTGGCCTTGGGCGATGATGCGCGAGAGCTGCAGCGCGTTCCCGAAGAACGTGAAGGCCAGGCCATAGCCCACGCCGACGATGCTCATCAGCAGCATGATGTCCGACACGCCCCAGCCTCGAACCGCCTGGAACTGGCTGAAGAACACTACCCAGAACGCGACGTACACGATGTCGTTCACGAACATGCCGACGATCTGGCTGATGAAAGCCGCGCGGTACTCCATCGCCGACGCAAAGTTGGCTTTCCACCGGGCGATCAGGAAGACGAGTTCGCTGCGCAGGCGTTTCATGAGTTAGAGTTCGGAGTTAGAGTTAGAGTGGTGGGCGTTTTTCTGGATTCTTCATTCGACATTCCGCACTCTTCGTTCCACATTCTACATTCTTCATTCCACATTCTGCATTCACCTTCTTCGTCAGCCTCCGTTGATGGATACTCTTCTCATGCCCCAGCGGAACATCAAGCCGAGCGCGAGGGCGAAGAGGGCGATCCACGCGAGCTGCATCCCGACGACGCGCAGCCATTGGCTACCGTCGAACTGCACGAACAGACGAGCCGGCGCGTAGATGACGGTGTTGAACGGCAGCGCCAGCGACAGGTCGCGCAGCCAGGCCGGGAAGAAGTCGAGCGGGATCAACATGCCGCCCAGGATGAACAGGACCTTCTGGTAGATGATGACGAAAGAATCCACGTCTTCGGTGAAGAAGGCGAGCAGCCCGAGCATGCCGTTGATGCAAAAGTCGAGGACGATGGCCAGGATCACGGCGACGAACACGGCGGGCAGGTTCGTCGCCGGCATGGGGCCGACGAGCAGCGTCGCCAGTATCCACCCGGCAGCGAAGTTGATCCCCAGGCGCAGCAGTGTGTCGCCGATGCCGTAGAAGAAGTGATACAGCAGGTACGAGTAGGGCCGCCCGACGGTGTACGCCAGCGAGCCGTCGCGCACCTCCTCGGCCACTTTGCCCGCGAAGCGAATCTTGCTCAACATGATCGTCTCGGTCGTCACCAGATACCAGATCGTGTCGGACAGCCTCAGCCCGGCGATCTGGTCCGATCCGACCGCGCCGTACGTCGCGGTCCACAACTGGACGAAGACGTACAGGATGACGACCATGAAGATCGAGCGGTACGCCAGCTCGCCGGCGTAGGCCAGGTTGTTCTGCAGGTTGATGCGCGTAATCGCGGTATACTTGCCGATCGAGCGAGCGATACTCATTGCTCCAACCTCCAAACCTTTGGATTTTGAATTTTGGAGTTTGAAGTTATCTCCTCCAATCTCTAATCTCCAATCTCTCCCTTCCCCGGCTCCTGATAGATGCGCGCGATGATCTCCTCCAGCGGCGGATCTGATACGTTGATGTCCACTACGGCGCGCTCGGACATCAGCCGCTGAATGACGGCGTCGACCGGCATGTCGTGCGTATCGAACTGCAGCTTCACGCCGTACGTGCCGACCTTGAGCACGTCGACTCCGTTCATTGCGAAGCCATCTGCCAGCGCCTCGGCGAAGCGCACGTCGATCTCCTTGCGTGTTAGGTAACGCCGCTTGAGCGCCGACAGGCGGTCGTCGTACAGGATCGCGCCGTGGTTGACGATGATCACGCGCTTGCACAAGCTTTCGATGTCGCCGGCGTCGTGGCTGGTCAGGAAGATCGTCGCCCCTTCCTCGTCGTGAAGCCGCTTGATCGTGTCCCGGATATGCTGCTTGGCGACCACGTCCAGGCCGATCGTCGGCTCGTCCAGGAAGATCACCTCCGGCCGGTGCAGCAGCGACGCGGCAATCTCACAGCGCATGCGCTGGCCGAGCGACAGCTTGCGCACCGGCGTGTGGATCAGATCGCCGATCTCGAACGCCTCGATCAGGAAAGCGCACCGCTGCTTGAAGTCGCGATCGTCCAGCTCGTAGATCTTGGCGAACAGGTTGAAGGTGTCGATCGGCGGGAGGTGATACCACAACTGCGGCTTCTGCCCGAAGACCGACCCGATGCGGTACGCCAGCCTGCGCCGGTCGCGCCAGGGGATAAGCCCCAGCACCTGCGCCTCGCCGCCCGTCGGATACAGGATGCCGGTCAGCATCTTGATCGTCGTCGATTTGCCCGCGCCGTTGGGGCCGATGAAGGCCAGCAGCTCGCCCGGCTCCAGGCTGAAGGTGACGCCCCTGACGGCCTGCACCTGCCGAAATTCCGGACGGGCGACCGACTTGAGACTGCCGCGCAGCCCGGCTTCCTTGCGCTTGACCGAGAACGTCTTGGCGAGGTTGCGCACTTCGATGATCGGCATGAGCGGATTATACACTTTCCGTCACAACTTCGACGACTTGAGCCTTTTTGCGGAAGCGAGTATCATTGAAGTGCCAGGTGGGGGAGCTGCGGCTGCATGTCGGGATCGGTGCAGCGGCAGTTGGGGAACTGACTGGCCCATTGCGATGTGTGGCTCGCTGGATCGGCGTATATGGCTTACGGCTGTAACATTACGTTATTGAGCAAGCACAATGAAACCCGATGAGAATCGGCTAATCCTCGAATTCGAGATCGAGATCGACCTCTTCGAGGCATACCTT
>DASSFZ010000069.1:0-2801 GCA_035693785.1 Anaerolineae bacterium
GATCACGTAAAGCATGGGTTGATCGATTCAGTCTGCTTGCGCCGGCTTCGTCTCGCCGGCCGCCTGCACCTGCCCGGCTTTGCGGGTCAGCCACACGCCCTGCAGCAATGCAAAAACGAGGGTCAGACCCATCAGGCCAAACAGCTTGAAATTAACCCACGTGGATTCGCTGTAATTGAATGCCACGTACAGGTTCAACGCGCCGCAGAAGATGAAGAACCATACCCACATCATGTTCAGGCGGTTCCAAAGCGCCGGCGAGTCGAGCGTGATCTGCTCACCCATGAGCCGCTGCACGATTGTCGGGCCTTTCATGAAATGGCTGGCGAGGAATGCGGCGGCAAACAGCCAGTCCACGATCGTCGGTTTCCATTTGATGAAGATCGCATCGTGGATAAGCAAGGTCATCCCGCCAAAGACGAGCACCAGCACGGCCGACGTGAGCAGCATCGGGCTCACCTTTTTGTGCTTGATCCAGCTGTACAGCGTCTGGGCCAGTACGCCGACGATCAACACGCCCGTGGCGACATAGATGCCCGCCATCTTGTAAGCGATGAAAAACGCAATGACGGGCAGGAAATCAATCAGTAGCTGCATGGGTTGCGCCAGGGTGGTACGGCGCGGCTCGGCAAAGGGGCGCGTATCATAGCAAGTTGCCCGCGACCCCCGCGGGTGGGCGTGGGCATGGCTTTCCAGATTTCGATCCATCCGCAGAATCCGCAGCCGAGACTCATCCGGCAGGCTATCGCCGCTTTTCGCGATGGCAGCGTCGTCGTGTACCCGACCGATTCGACCTACGCGCTAGGCTGCCTCATCGGCGATAAGGAGGCGATGGAGCGCATCCGCCGCATTCGCGACGCCGACAAGAATCACAATTTCACACTGGTCTGTCGTGACCTTTCGGAAATTGCTCGCTATGCGCGGGTGGATAACAGCCAGTATCGAATGCTCAAGGCAAACACCCCCGGCCCGTACACTTTCTTGTTGGAAGCGACGCGCGAGGTTCCGAAGCGCCTGCAAAACCCGAAGCGCCGCACAATCGGTATTCGCGTTCCAGCCAATGCCATCGTGAGCATGCTCCTGGCGGAGCTCGGCGAGCCGATCATGAGTTCCTCACTCCTGCTTCCTGGCGAAACGCAGTCCTTGACCGACCCCGCCGAAATCCTGGACCGCCTCGAGCATCAGGTCGACCTCGTCATCGAGGGCGGCCATGGCGGTGTCGAACCCAGCAGCGTGATCGACCTGACGTCCGGAACGCCAATCATCATCCGACGCGGCAAGGGCGACGTCTCGGCCTTCGAGTGAACGAACCGCGGACGGGCTGCGTATAATCGCGCCTTTCCCGCGGTCTGGCCTGGCATCGACTCGCACATCTGGCCTCATGTTTGTTTTATAAGCTATTGAAAAAACTAATATTGTCAACGCGAGAAGATCGCAAGGACAGCGCTTGAGTTCCACCGTAACGACGCCGCGTCGAGTGCTCTCGGGCATGCGTCCGACCGGTAGCCTGCATCTGGGCAACTATCACGGTGCGCTGAAGAACTGGACTGAGCTGCAGTACCAGTACGACTGCTATTTCTTCATCGCGGACTATCACGCCCTCACCACGGGCTATGAAGACACGCGCCAACTGGAGAATTACGTCTGGCAGATGGTCATCGATTGGCTGGCCGCGGGCCTCAACCCGGCCGTCTGTACGATGTTCATCCAGTCACGCGTGCCGGAGCACGCCGAACTGCATCTGCTGCTCTCGATGATCACGCCGCTCGGCTGGCTCGAGCGCGTGCCGACCTATAAGGACCAGCAGGAACAGCTGAAGGAAAAAGACCTCGCAACCTATGGCTTCCTCGGCTATCCGCTGCTGCAAAGCGCGGACATCCTCCTCTACAAGCCGATGCATGTGCCGGTGGGCGAAGACCAGGTGGCACACGTCGAGATCACGCGCGAGATTGCGCGTCGTTTCAACTTCGTGTTCGGTCGCGAACCGGACTTCGAGATGAAGGCGGAGCGGGCCATCAAGAACCTTGGCAGCAAGAACGCGGCCATCTATCGCGAACTTCGCAAGAGCTACCAGGAGCAGGGCAATGCCGACGCGCTGGTCCGCGCGCATACATTGCTGGATGGCAATTCGCGCTTGACGCTGGCCGACCGCGAGCGCCTGCTCGGTTACCTCGAGGGTACGGGCCGCACGATTCTCACCGAGCCCGATGCGCTGCTGACGGCCACGCCCAAAGTCACCGGCCTCGATGGCCGCAAGATGTCGAAATCGTATGGGAACACCATCGGCTTGCGCGAAGACCCCGATGTCGTCGCGTCCAAGCTGAAGACCATGCAGACGGATCCGGCGCGCGTGCGCCGCACTGATCCGGGCGATCCCGAGAAATGCCCGGTGTGGGACCTGCATAAACTTTATTCGAGCGAAGACACTCAACGCTGGGCGGCGCACGGCTGCCGAACAGCTGGCATCGGTTGCCTGGAGTGCAAAAAACCGGTAATCGACCGCATCGTCGAAGAGATCATCGGTATGCGCCAGCGAGCCCAGGAATACGAGGAGAATCCGGATCTCGTGCGCGGCATCATTGCCGAAGGCTGCGAGAAGGCGCGCGCGGTAGCCGGACAGACGCTCGATGATGTCAAACAGGCGATCGGCCTGACTTACCGCTGAGTACGGGCAGGACACTCATGACGAAACCGGAACTGAGGGTTATCGAGGGCGGGCTTTCTGCCGAGCTATCGCAGCCGGTGGAGCATCACGTCGTCGAGCCGCCACCAGCGCAGGACGAAATGCCCTTCGCCGTGGT